>CAXTCC010000045.1:0-1755 GCA_964242015.1 uncultured Variovorax sp. | reverse complement strand
AAGCCAAAGCCAACGACCGTTGTCCAAGCGCCCATTGCTGCAAAAAAACCGAAGGTCGTCGCGAAGAAGCCTGTGCTCAAAAAGGCCAGCCCCATCGTGCCGGTAAAGACGAAGACCGAAGTAAAGACCGTGAAGCCGGCGGCCACGAAGCCACTTGAGACCCCTTCGAAGTCCTCTGCGAAGTCCTCTGCGAAGTCCCCTGTCGAATCGTCGACCAAGTCCTCTGCCAAAGCCGTCAACGCACGCAAGGCGTCCGAGAAGACATCGCAGCAAAAGGACAAGCTGGTGCGCGACAGCTTCACCATGCCGCAAGACGACTACGCACTGATCGCCCGGCTCAAGGATCGCGCCGTGATGTTCAAGCGCCCGGCCAAGAAGAGTGAATTGCTTCGCGCGGGGCTGCACGCGCTGCAGGCCATGTCGGCGCCCGCCTTGCGCGCCGCACTCGATGCACTGACGCCGCTGAAGTCGGGTCGGCCGAAGAAGCAAGTCGACCGAGAGCGTTCGACCGACGCGTAAGGCGTGCGCGCCGCGAGCTGCGATGCGTGTCATCCGGCTGCCTTGTGAGAGGCCTAACCTTGGTCACGGGTTAACCCTATCTCACAAGGACCGATCATGAAAAAACTCTACACGAACATCGCTACCGCGGCCCTCGCCGTGCTCGCCGTCACCGCCGCCCAGGCGCAACCCGTGAGCGGCCGCACCCGCGCCCAGGTCGAAGCCGAAGCCATCGCCGCCGCGCACGCGCCCGACCAGAACGTGACGCGCGGCTCGCGCGGCGCAGAGAAGTTCACGCCCATGGCCGACCCGGCAAAGATGCAGCAGCAAGCCATCGATGCGGCGCACGCGGCCAACCAGAACGTGACCCGCGGTTCGCGCGGTGCCGATCCGTTCGTCTCGACCATGGACGCCGCTGAAGTCGCAGCACAAGCCCGCGCGACGGCTGCAGCACCGGATCAAAACGTGACCAGCGGCTCGCGCGTCAACAGCCGCGTGATCTCGACGATGGTCAAACCAGCCAGCGCGAGCGCCCAGGCCCAACAGGCCACGACGCCACCCAAGTAAGCCGGCCTGGCGAGTCTGCCGGGCTAGACCTTGCAGACCTTCGGACGCCTTTCAGCAGGCCTCGGCCGACCTACCCGAGCATTGCGCCGTCGGCCCGCAGCTGCTCCTGCAGCGCCGCGACGTCGATGTCGCGGACGGAGCCTCGGCCATTGCCGATGCTCGCTGCAGCGGTACCGGCAGCCTGCCCCATCACGAAGCAACCGCCGCTGGCGCGCGCGGCCGATTGACCCTCGTGCGTCATCGAGGCACAACGACCGGCGACCAGCAGGTTGTCGACCTTCTGTGGCACCAGCATGCGCCACGGCAAGTCGTTGTTGGCGTTGCCGGCATCGCGCGGAAAACCCCAGTCGATGCGGCCGTCGCCGTGCAGCTCCATCGGCCAGGCGTTGAGCCCGATCACATCGTCGAAGCGCGCCGACGACAGGATGTCTTCACCGCTCAACGCGTAGTCGCCGCCGATGCGCCGCGTCTCGCGGATGCCGACCTGCGGCGCGATGTCGACGATCTGCGAGTGCTCGAAGCCGGGCACCTGCTCGCGCATGAAGCGAAAGTATTCGACGATCTGACGCCGGCCTTCGGTCTCGCCCGCGCTCAGCTCGCGCGCGTCGACGCCACTCATCGCGCGGCCCGCCTCGTTGCGGATCTGCGTGACGTTGGCGCGCCATTCGGTCGGGTTGATCTGCGGCCGCA
>CAXTCC010000044.1:0-22166 GCA_964242015.1 uncultured Variovorax sp. | reverse complement strand
AGATCATGCGGCCGGTCAAGACCTCGTGCGCCAACCACATGGGCACCGACTGGGCACGCATCGTGACCTGGGACGGCGGCAAGTGGGAGAACAAGTCGGACTGGTACCAGGCCGACAAGAAGCACATCGATCCGCTGGTCAAAGAGTTCTCGGAGAAGTACGCCAAGGACAAGAACGTCAAGGCGCGTAGCTGCAGCTGAGTTCATCCCCCCACCCCGTTCGAGCTGAGCTTGTCGAAGCTGGTGCCGGAGCAACCCTTCGACAGCTCAAGGCGAACGGGGCGAACGGGCGGGATACAGATTGAGCACACCCATGACCGAACCACTGTCAAACACCGCACCCCCGCTGCTCGTGGTCAACGGCATCGAGGTGATCTACAACCACGTGATCCTGGTGCTGAAAGGCGTCTCGCTCACGGTGCCCGAAGGTGGCATCGTGGCGCTGCTCGGCGGCAACGGTGCGGGCAAGACGACGACGTTGCGTGCCGTGAGCAACCTGCTGGTGGCAGAGCGCGGCGCGGTGACCAAGGGCACGATCGAGCTGCGCGGCGAGCGCATCGAGGCGCTGTCTCCCTCGGCGTTGGTCAAACGCGGACTGGTGCAGGTCATGGAAGGTCGGCACTGCTTCGCGCACCTGACCATCGAGGAGAACCTGATGACGGGCGCCTACACGCGGACCGACGGCAAGGCCGCGATCGCGCAGACGCTGGAGAAGGTCTACGCCTACTTTCCGCGCCTGAAGACGCGCCGCGCGTCGCAAGCGGCCTACACCTCCGGCGGTGAGCAGCAGATGTGCGCCATCGGCCGTGCGCTGATGGCCGCACCGAACATGGTGCTGCTCGACGAACCGTCGATGGGCCTGGCACCGCAGATCGTCGACGAGGTCTTCGGCATCGTCAAAGACCTGAACGAAAAAGAGCGTGTGACGTTTTTGCTCGCCGAGCAGAACACCAACATGGCACTGCGCTACGCCGACTACGGCTACATCCTGGAAAACGGCCGCATCGTGATGGACGGCGAAGCGAAGAGCCTGCGCGAGAACGAAGACGTCAAGGAGTTCTACCTGGGCGTCGGCGGCGCGGACCGCAAGAGCTTTCGCGACGTGAAGAGCTACAAGCGCAGAAAGCGGTGGTTGGCATGACGACAGATTTCTACGACGCACTCGAGGTGCGCGACCCGGCCGAGCGCGAGCGCGACCTGCTCGCCGCATTGCCCAAGCAGATCATGCAGGCGCAGACCGCGGCACCCGCCTTCGCAAAGATCCTCGACGGCGTGAAGCCCGCCGACATCACGACGCGTGAGGCGCTGGCGCAGTTGCCGGTCACCCGCAAATCGGAGTTGCTCGCGCTGCAAAAAGAACGCCGTGCGAGCGACCCGTTCGGCGGCTTCGCGGCCATCGCGCGCGGCTCGCGCATGCCCCGCGTGTTCGCCAGCCCCGGCACCATCTACGAGCCCGAAGGCGAAGCGCGCGACTACTGGCGCACCGCGCGTGCGCTGCACGCGGCGGGGTTTCGCAACGGAGAGCTGGTGCACAACTGCTTCAGCTATCACATGACGCCCGCCGGCTCGATCATGGAGAGCGGCGCGCGCGCGATGGGCTGCACCGTGTTTGCAGGTGGCATCGGCCAGACCGAGCAGCAGGTCGATGCGATGGTGGATCTGCAGGCCGAGGGCTACATCGGTACGCCGAGCTTTCTGAAAATCATTCTCGAGAAGGCCGAAGAGCTGAAGACGCCGCTGCCCAAGCTCAAGAAGGCACTGGTGTCCGGCGAGGCGTTTCCGCCCAGCCTGCGCGACTGGATCGACGCGCACGGCGTGCGTGGCACCCAGTGCTACGCGACCGCCGACCTGGGCCTGGTCGCCTACGAAACGAGCGCGCGCGAAGGGCTGGTGCTCGACGAGGGCGTGCTGGTCGAGATCGTGCGGCCGGGCACCGGCGAACCGGTGCCCGATGGCGAGGTCGGCGAGATCGTCGTCACCACTTTCAACCCCGACTACCCGCTGGTGCGCTTCGGCACCGGCGATCTGTCCGCCGTGCTGGCCGGCGATTGTCCGACCGGCCGCACCAACAAGCGCATCAAGGGCTGGCTCGGCCGCGCCGACCAGACCACCAAGGTGCGCGGCATGTTCGTGCATCCGTCGCAGGTCGCCGACATCGCGCGCCGCTTTCCGGAAGTGCAGCGCGCACGCCTGGTGGTCGAAGGCGAGATGGGCGACGACCGCATGACGCTCAAGCTGGAATGCGATGGCGCACCCGAAGGGCTCGAAGCGCGCGTGGCCGAGGCGATACGTGACGTGACCAAGCTGCGCGGCACGGTCGAGTTCGTGCTGCCTGCCAGCCTGCCGAACGACGGCAAGGTCATCGAAGACGCGCGCAGCTACAAGTAGCTCGCGACCTCTGCGGGAAGCGACGCGCGCCTAGATCGCCGCTACGCTCCCCGTCACTGGCAACACGATGCCGGTGATGTACCCCGCGCACACCGGCGACGCCAGGAACACATAGGCCGGCGACAGTTCTTCCGGTTGCGCCACCCGCTTGAAGTCCGTCTCCTTGCCGAACTTCTTGACGTCGGCCGCGGGCTTGTCGGCCGGATTGAGCGGCGTCCACACCGGGCCCGGCGCCACGCAGTTGACGCGAATGCCGCGGTCGATCACGTTCGACGCAAGGGCTTTGGTGAACGCGTGGATCGCACCCTTGGTCGCCGAATAGTCGATCAAGGTCTTGCTGCCCTGCAAGCCGGTTCGCGAGCCGGTGTTGACGATCGAGGCGCCCTCCTTCATGTGCGGCAACGCGGCGCGCGCCATGCGCATGTAGCCACCGATGTTGGTCTGCAGCGTGAGGTCCATGCGCTCGTCGCTGATGTCTTCCAGCTGGTCTGCGTGCATCTGGAAGGCAGCGTTGTTGACCAGCACGTCGAGCTTGCCGAAGGCCTTGACGGTGCGCTCGACCGCGCGCTCGCAGAAGGCGCCGCGGCGCACGTCGCCCTTGATCAGGATGCAGCGCGTGCCTTCGGCTTCGATGCGGGCTTTGGTTTCCTGCGCGTCTTCGTCCGAGCTCAGATAGACGATGGCGACATCGGCGCCTTCGCGGGCGAACAACACGGCGACGGCGCGGCCGATGCCTGAATCACCGCCGGTCACGATGGTGCTCATGCCGGCCAGCTTGCGGCTGCCCTGGTAGTCGGGCGCCATGAAGCGCGGCTTCAATTTCATGTCGGCTTCGCGACCGGGCTTGGCGAGCTTTTCGCCGGTCTGGCTCTCGGGCTGCTTTCTTGCGCCGGCTTGCACCGCTGCAGTCGATTTCTTCGCCGCGGGCTTGCTGTCTTTGGCGGCCTGCTCGCGCTGGATTTTTCGGTGTTTCTTGACGAGGGGCTCATTGGCCATGGCGCTTGCTCCGGACGAAGTGGTCTGAGGTGGTGGTTAGGAACACCCAAGGCTATGGAACGCCATGGCGCAGGCCTGTCGGCTGGCACCGCGCATTCGACTCAGGGCTTTGGACTAAGGGCTAGTCGGGATTGGTCAGGTTCCGGTCAGCCGATACGATCGGGCTTTTACCTTTGGAAACACGAATGAAAACTTCGATCGCCCTCGCGGCAGCTGCCGTTGCCGCCCTGGGCACTTTGGGCTCGGTGGCGCACGCACAGGAATTCCCGGCCGGCAAGCCGATCAGCATCGTCGTGCCCTTCGCGGCCGGCGGCCCGACCGACCGCGTGGCGCGCGACCTGGCCGAAGCGCTGCGCAAACCGCTCGGTGGCGTCAGCGTGCTCATCGACAACGTGCCCGGCGCCGGCAGTTCGATCGGCGCAGCCAAGGTAGCCCGCGCGGCGCCCGACGGCTACGTGCTGCTGCTCAATCACATCGGCATGTCGACGATCCCGACGCTGGTGCGCAACGTGCCCTTCAAGGTCGAGACCGATTTCGAGTACCTCGGCATCGTCAACGACGTGCCGATGACCCTGATTTCCAAGCCGAGCCTGCCGGCCAACAACTACAAGGAACTGGTGAGCTGGATCGGCCAGAACAAGGGCAAGATCAACCTCGGCAACGCCGGCGTCGGCTCCGCATCGCACCTGTGCGGCCTGCTCTATCAGAGCGCGATGAAGACCGAGATGACGCCCGTGCCGTACAAGGGCACCGCGCCCGCGATCACCGACCTGATCGGCGGTCAGATCGACTTGCTGTGCGACCAGACCACCAACACCTCCGGCCAGATCGAAGCCAAGAAGGTCAAGGCCTTTGCAGTGACGACGCCCAAGCGCCTGACCACGCCACTGCTGAAAGACTTGCCGACGCTGCAGGAATCCGGCCTGGGTAACTTCGAAGTGACGATCTGGCACGGCCTCTACGCACCCAAGGGCACGCCGCCCGCGGTGCTGAAGAAGCTGAACGACGCACTCAAGGTGGCGCTGAAAGACCCCGACTTCCTGAAGAAGGAAGAAGCGCTCGGCGCCGTGGTCGCGACCGACGGCCGCATCGAGCCCGACGGCCACAAGAAGTTCGTGGCGGCCGAGATCGCCAAGTGGAGCCCGATCATCAAAGCGGCGGGAGTCTATGCTGACTAGCTCGCCCCCAGGTCGCTGCGCACTTCGTGTCGCGACTCCCACCCCCTGACCGGGGGCAACACCAGCGGCCTGGCGAAGCCAGTTCCGCGGTGTTTCACGAACAAGGCCCTGTCTTCGACGGGCCTTTTTTTATGGCTATTTCGGTCTTACTGCGTCGGCGGTGCCCTGGATGAACGCCTTGATCTTCTCGACGTCCTCCATGGTCAGCTTGCCGGTGAAGTCGGGCATGCCGCGCTCCATGGCGGGGCCCTTGAAGATGAACTTGTCCAGGTTTTCGATGTAGCTGGAATTCATGTAGCCGAGGTTGGGAATGTTGCCGCCGCGGTCGACGCCGGGCACGCCGTGGCAGAAAACGCAGTTGCTGACATAGAGGTACGTGCCGGCAGTGACGTTGGCAGGGTCGTACTTGACGCCCTGCACCAGCTTGTCCATCCGGTACTGCACGAAGTCGGGCTTGGGCGCGGTACCACCGGTCGCGAAGGTATAGACCGTGCCGGGGCCGTTGCGCTCGGTTGCGCGTTGCGCCAGGCCATAGACGCCGCCCCACCCCACTGCGACGGACACGTACTGCTTGCCGTCGACCATGTACGTCGATGGCGCGGCGACGATGCCGGTGCCGGTCGGCGTTTCCCAGAGCTTGTCGCCGGTCCTGGCGTTGTAGGCGACCAGGCGGCCGTCGGCCGTGCCCTGGAACACCAGGTTGCCAGCGGTGGTCAGCGTGCCGCCGTTCCATGGCGAGACGTGTTCGACGCCCCATGCCTCCTTTTGAGCGACCGGGTCCCATGCGACCAGCCGACCGCTCGGCTTGCTGGTCGGCGGCTCCGCGTTGGCGAACTTTGCGGTGTTCCAGCCCAATGCCGCATGCGGACGGCCAGGCGCGTTCTCGTTGAACTTCCAGTCCTTGTCGTCCATCAGGTTGAGCGGCACGTGCTGCGACGGCAGGTACGCCAGGCCGGTCATCGGGTTGAACGACATCGGTTGCCAGTTGTGCGCGCCGAACGGGCCGGGAATGCTGTCGTTCGGCTTGGTGGTGTCGCGCGCTGCGGCGACGCCGATCGGCCGGCCGTTCTTGTCGTAGCCGGTCGCCCAGTTGACCTCGGTGAAGTTCTTGGCGGAGATGAACTTGCCGTTGGTGCGGTCGAGCACGAAGAAGAAGCCGTTCTTGGGCGCATGCAGGATCACCTTGCGCGGCTTGTTGTCGATCTTGATGTCGGCCAGGATCATCGGCTGCGTCGAGGTGTAGTCCCAGTTGTCGCCGGGCGTCTCCTGGTAGTGCCAGACGTACTTGCCGGTGTCGGGGTTGAGCGCGACGATCGACGCCAGGTAGAGGTTGTCGCCGCCGCCAGGGCTGCGTGCCTTGTGCGACCAGGGCGAGCCGTTGCCGGTGCCCACGTACATCAGGTTGAGCTCGGGGTCGTAGGTGATCGAGTCCCACGCGGTGCCGCCACCGCCGGCCTCCCAGTACTTGCCCGATGGGTCCCAGGTCTTGGCGGCCTTGGCCATCGACGCGTCTTCGAACGGTTTCGACGGATCGCCCGGCACGATGAACCAGCGCCATTTCTGGTCGCCGGTGGCCGCGTCGTAGGCGGTGACGTAGCCGCGCACGCCGTACTCCGCGCCGCCATTGCCGATGACCACCTTGCCCTTGAAGACCCGCGGCGCGCCGGTGATCGTGTACGACATCTTGTGGTCGACGATGGTGTCTTTCTCCCACACCGTCTTGCCGGTCGCCGCATCGAGCGCTATGAGGCGGCCGTCGTATGAAGCGACATACACCTTGCCTTGCCAGAGCGCGACGCCGCGGTTCACCACGTCGCAACAGCCCTTGAAACCTTTCGACTTGTCGACCTTGGGGTCGAAGGTCCACAGCGCCTTGCCGGTGCGCACGTCGATCGCGTGCACCACGCTCCAGGACGCGGTGACGTACATGACGCCGTCGACCACCAGCGGCGTGGCCTCGACACCGCGCGTGGACTGCAGGTCGTACGACCAGACCAGCCCGAGGTCCATCACGTTGCCGGCGTTGACCTGGTCGAGCTTGCTGAAACGCGTCTCTGCGTAGTCGAGGCCGTAGCTCGGCCAGTCGGGCGTCTTGGCGGCGTTGGCGCGCATGAAGGCGGCGTCGACCTTCGAGGGAGCCTTGGCCGCTGGGTTGGTCTGCGCTGTAGCGGTGGTGCTTGCTGCAGCAGCACCGGCCAGGCACAGCAGCGCGCCGAGCGTGCGCACGGCAAGGTGGGTCTTCATCGTGATGTCTCCTGTCGTTATGGGCGCAAGGATGGCGCGCACCGCGCCTGAGTTCATCTTCGGGAATTCCCTGAAGCACGACTGTTCCATTGCGGAACACATTCGGCGCATGCCGTTGACGACACGCCGCCCCGCGAGCACGCCCTGGCAACTCTTCGCCAACACGGCCGCCGAGCGGACCGCGTTGGCGCGCCGGCAGTTCTTCGAGGAAGGCGTGCGGCCATCGGGCCTGGTCGGCGAGGCTGTGATCCAGTCGTGGATGCGCTGCAGCCGGGCGCACGACAACACGCGCCGCGTGGTGGTGTTCGATGCCGTCACGCCGAGCCGGCTGCACGCCACGCTCGGACGCAACCGCGAGTTGCTAGAGGCCGCGCAACTCGACCTGCACAGCATGGAAAGCGCACTGGCCGGGACCGATTGCCGTGTGCTGTTGACCGACGCGCAAGGCGTGATCGTGCACGCCACCCAACACGACGCGGCAGCGCAGCAACCCATCCTGCGGCAGACCGCACGCGTCGGCATCAACATCGCCGAGAGCGTGATCGGCACCAGCGCACCGGGCATCACCGCCGCGACCGGCCAGGCCTGTACCGTGAACGGCGCAGAGCACTACTACGACTGCTTGGGCGAGATGCAATGCGCCGCCGCGCCGATCCGCGATGTGCACGGCCATCTGGCAGGCGTGCTCGACGTCACCGCCGAATCGCGGCGCTTCGGCTTCGATGCGGCGTCGATGGTCGCGCTGTTCGCCACCACCATCGAGAACCGCTTGCTGCAGGCGCAGGCGCACGACCATCTGGTGCTGCGCTTTCAGGCCAGCCCGTCGCTCTTCGGCACGCCGCTCGAAGGGCTGGCCGGCGTTGCGACGGATGGCACGGTGGCGTGGATGAACACTGCCGGTGCGGGCCTGATCCAGCCCGGCCACTTCGATGAAAGCGGGCCGGGCGACGTCGAGCGCCTGTTCGGCCTCGACCTGCGCGCGCTGCTGCGACTCGGACGCCGCAGTGGGCCGCAACCGGTGCGGCTGGCGAGCGGCTTGTCGGTCTGGTTGCAGGCGACATGGCAAGGGCGTGACGGCATCGACTTCAGGCATGCGACGCACCTGCACACGGCGTTGCCGGCCGCGCGAGTCGTCGACGTCGGGCCGGCGCCTCGAAGCGATGTCGGTGCGGCCATGCCTGCGGCGCAGGCCGACACACCACCCGATGCAGAAAAGGCCGCGATCGCCGCAACCTCCGAAGCCGACACGTTAAGTGGTCACAGCCGAAAGCTGATCGAAGACACGCTTGCCGCGCACGGCGGCAACATCGCGCAGGCTGCGCGCCAATTGAAGGTGTCGCGCGGCATGCTGTATCGGCGGCTGCATCGGTGGTCGCAGACCGATGCCGAGCACGCCAGCCTCGATCCCGCGACCGGGTAAGCCCGCTCACCGCCACCTGTCTCGATCGATACGATCTGCCGGCTTGCGCGGGCGGTTCCGTGCTGGAGCCGATATGGATTTGCAGGTGTCAGACGACGAACGGGGTGCGCTCTATCGCACGATGGTGCGCATTCGCGCTTTCGAGAACGCGGCGGAGATCGCCAGCCAGGGAGGCGTGAGCGCTTATGGGCAAGAGGCGGCGGGCATCGTCAAGGTGCGCGGCCCGCTGCACCTGTCGACCGGCCAGGAAGCAGTGCCGGCCGGTGTCTGCGCGCACCTGAACAACGCCGACTACCTGACCTCGACGCACCGCGGCCACGGTCACACGCTGGCCAAGGGCGCGGACCTCACGCGAATGATGTGCGAGCTGTTCGGCAAGGCGACCGGCTTCAACGGCGGCAAAGGCGGCTCGATGCACATCGCCGATTTCTCGGTCGGCATGCTTGGCGCCAATGGCGTCGTGGCAGCGGGCTTGCCGATCGCGGTCGGTGCGGCGCACGCCCAAAAGCTGCAGAAGTGCGACGCCATCACCGTCTGCTTTTTCGGTGACGGCGCGATCAACCGCGGGCCGTTTCTGGAGTCGCTCAATTGGGCGCGGGTCTACGGCTTGCCGGTGCTGTTCGTCTGCGAAGACAACCGCTGGAGCGCCACCACCGCGAGCGGCCCGATGACAGCCGGCGACGGCGCATCGGCCCGCGCACAGTCGATGGACATCGCGGCAACGCAGGTCGATGGCAACGATGTCTTCGCGGTGCATGCGGTTGCCGCCCGGTTGGTCGCCGAAGTGCGCAGCGGCGCCGGACCGCGCCTGCTGCACGCGCTGACCTACCGCGTCAAAGGCCACGTGTCGGTCGACCCTGCGGCCTACCGCGACCCCGCTGAACTGGCCGCGGCACTGGAGACCGACCCGATCGCCAATGCGCGTGCGCAATGCCTGAAGGCCGGCATCCAAGCATCCGCCCTCGACGCCATTGACGCCGAGGCGCATGCCGAAGTCGAATCCGCCCTCGCCGCCGCCGACGCCGCACCGTGGCCTGACGCGAGCGCTGCCTACACCGACATCCAGACCATCGGAGCCGGCCAATGGCATTGATCGAACTGAGCTACGCCGAAGCCGCGGCGCTGGCGGTACAACATGAGATGGAAGCCGACGCCAACGTCGTCGTGATCGGCGAAGACGTCGGCCGCGGCGGCATCTTCGGCCAGTACCGGGGCTTGCAGCAGCGCTTCGGTGTCGACCGCGTGATCGACACGCCGATCAGCGAGGCCGCCATCATGGGTGCGGGCGTCGGCATGGCGCTCGCCGGCTTGCGGCCGGTGGTCGAGATGCGCGTCGTCGACTTCGCGCTGTGCGGCATGGACGAGCTGGTCAACCAGGCTGCCAAGAACCGCTTCATGTTCGGCGGTCAGGGCCGCGTGCCGCTGGTGGCGCGCATGCCCGGCGGCATCTGGGACGCGTCGGCCGCGCAACATTCGCAGTCGCTCGAAGCCTGGTTCGCGCACCTGCCCGGCGTGGTCGTGGTGAGCCCGTCGACGCCACAAGACAATTACGGCCTGCTGCGCGCCGCGCTGCAATGCGGCGACCCGGTGGTCTACATCGAACACAAGGCGCTGTGGGGCGCACGCGGGCCGGTCGACGTCGGGTTGCAAGTGCCGCTCGGCCAGGCCGCACGGCGTCGTGGTGGGGATCGCTTGACGATGGTCAGTTGGGGCAAGCAGTTGCTGGCCTGCGCCGCGGCCTGCGACACGCTGGCGGACCGGGGTGTGACCGTCGATCTGCTCGACCTGCGGACGCTGTGGCCGTGGGACCGCGACACCGTGCTGGCATCGTGTGCCCGGACCAAGCGTCTGCTGGTCGTGCACGAGGCGGTGCAGGCAGCCGGCTTCGGTGCCGAGATCGCGGCCAGCGCCGCGGAGGCCACCGGCTGCAAGATCGCGCGGCTCGGTGCGCCGCGGATTCCGGTCGGCTACGCCAGCGTGCTCGAAGCGCAGTCGCGCGTTACCGTCGAAGCGATCGTGGTCGCTGCGAAGAAGCTGGCTGACTGACTGACTGACTGACCTTCATCGACTTCGTGGCCGAGCGCCTTCGCAAGGATGGGTTCGCGAAGCGGATGGACCGACGCTGAGCGCGGTGACTGTCACGGGGTTACTACTCGCCTGGTGGCAGCAGCTTCGCCTGTAAAAATATGCACATGACTTCATCCATCAAGATTCCTCGCCGCACCGCGCTGGCCGTGTCGGCGCTCGCATTGGTCACTGCCGCACTACCGACGAGCCCGGCCTTCGCACAAAGCACCTGGCCGACGAAACCCGTGCGTATCGTGGTCCCGTTCGCAGCCGGCGGCACGACCGACATCCTGGCGCGCGCCGTCGCGCCCGAGCTCTCCAGGGCCTTCGGCCAGCAGTTCATCATCGACAACCGCCCCGGTGCCGGTGGCAACCTCGGCGCTGAAATCGTCGCGCGCGCCCCGAACGACGGCTACACGCTGTTGATGGGCACGGTCGGCACGCACGGCATCAACCGCGCGCTCTACCCGAAGCTGCCGTTCGATCCGATCAAGGACTTCGTGCCGATCACATTGGTCGCCGCCGTGCCCAACGTGATGGAGATGAACGCCGACAAGGCCAAGGCACTGAACATCAACAGCGTGGCCGATTTCATCAAGTACGCCAAGGCCAATCCCGGCAAGCTGAACATGGCGTCGAGCGGCAGCGGCACGTCGATCCACCTGGCCGGTGAACTCTTCAAGAGCATGACCGGCACCTACATGATCCACATCCCGTACCGCGGCTCGGGGCCGGCGTTGATGGACATGGTGGGCGGCAGCGCCGACGTGATGTTCGACAACCTGCCCTCGTCGATGCAGCAGATCAAGGGCGGCAAGTTGAAGGCGTTGGCCGTGACCAGTTCGACCCGCTCGTCGGCCTTGCCCGACGTGCCGACGGTCGAAGAAGTCGGCGGTCCGCAGCTCAAGGGCTTCGAGGCCAGCTCATGGTTCGGGCTGCTGGCGCCGGCCGGCACGTCGCCCGACATCGTCAACCGCATTCAGCAGGAAGTCGCCAAGTCACTGGCAACGCCTGCCATGAAGGAGAAGATGCAGTTGCAAGGCGCGATCCCGAGCGGTGACACGCCGGCGGCGTTCACCACGCTGATCGCCAGCGAGCACGTCAAATGGGCCAAGGTCGTGAAGACCAGCGGCGCCAAGGTCGACTGACCAGCGACCGGCTGATCAACTCCGACGGATCAACCCGGACGGCTCAAGTCTCCCAGGTCACGTCCTTGCTGTCGGCCAGCGAGTCCTTCAGCATGTGAAGCAACGGCGAGGCACGTTGGCTCAGGCCGACGTGTTGCGCTTCAGCGTCGGCGGCATGGCCCTCGACTGCGAAGCTGTCGTTGTTGTGGGCGTTGCCGCTCTCCGTCGTCATGGCCGCCTGCAGCGCGGCAATGGCGGATGGAATCTGCTCCACGGTGATGACGCCCTTGGGCGACGGCGATTTGCCGATGACGTCGAACAGCTGGCGCGCGTGCACTTCGAGCATCACGAAATCGGGCGCAGCCCGGGACTTGAACCTGTAAAGCATGGTCGTCTCACTCATTTGTAGATGTAATCACGGGCGAAAGGGTACACCGATTGCGCACCGCGCAAACGTCCCGTTGCCGTGTTGCCGTCCGGCTTGGCGGCCAGCATCTGGTGAAGCGAGATCCATCCCTGCTCGAAACTCATGGCCGAACCCGCCAGATAGAGGCGATAGGCCCGCAGGATGCGCTCGGCATTGCCAGCCCGATTGCTGGTGTGCTCGAGCACTTCGCGGGCCTCGCCCAGCCTGGACTCCAGCGAGTCCGACCATGCCCACAGCGTGCGCGCGTAGTGTGGCCGCAAGTTTTCGGTATCGACCATCTCCAGACCCGACGCCGCCATGTCGCGCAGCACGTGCGTGACGTGCAGCAGCTCGCCGCCCGGAAAGATGTACTTCTCGATGAAGTCACCCATGCCGGCGCCGAGCTGCTGGTAGTCGAGCCCGCCGGAGGTGATGCCGTGGTTCATGACCAGACCGCCCGGCTTCAGCAATGCATGGATCTTCTTGAAGTAGGTCGGCATGTTGGCCGCGCCCACATGCTCGAACATGCCGACGGAGGACATCTTGTCGAACTGCTGCGACTCATCGAGGGTGCGGTAGTCGCGCAGCTCGACGCGAACCCGGCCTTGCAGGCCTTTTTCTTCGACCAGCTTCTGCACGTGGGCGTGCTGGTTCTTCGACAGCGTGATGCCGGTGGCGTCGACGCCATAGTGCTCGGCGGCCCACAGCAACAAGCCGCCCCAGCCCGAACCGATGTCGAGAAAGCGCTCGCCCGGTTGCAGCATCAGCTTCTTGCAGATGTGGTCGAGCTTGGCCTCCTGCGCCTGGGCCAGCGTCAGGTCGTCGGTGCGGTAATAGGCGCACGAATAGACGCGGCGCGGATCGAGCCACAGCGCATAGAAGTCGTCGGAGACGTCGTAGTGAAACTCGATCTGCTTGGCGTCCTTGTGCAGAGAGTGCGAGCCGCGGGACTTGGCGTGGCGCTGCAGGCGGCTCCACCAGCTGGTGTCGGATTTTTCGATCGGGTTGCCTGGAACCAGGGCCACGGCAGCCTCGAACAGGTCGCGCATGGCGCCTTCGATCTGCACCTTGCCTTCGACGTAGGCCTCGCCGATGGAGCCTATCTGTCGGGCGGCGAGCTTGGCCAGGGCCGACCATTCTGAGAATGCGAGGGTGACGCGAGAACCCGGTGCGGAGACCCTTCGGCCATCGGGCAACTGCAAGGCGATCGGGACGGAGAGCGTCGCCAGCTGCGACTCGATTTTAGGAATCAGGCTTTGCATGATCTAAATATCCTATTGAATTTCAGCACTTCCTGCTCGTAGCACGATGCGGAATGTTCGTTGACATCAAAATGTTTATGCTTAAACTATTCATCCATGAACAGCCTCAACAGCATCCTGTGCATCGGCGGCGGCCCTGCAGGTCTTTACTTTGCGCTGCTGATGAAAGCGCGCCAGCCGTCGCTTGAAATCACGGTGCTGGAGCGCAATCGGCCTTTCGACACCTTCGGTTGGGGCGTCGTGCTCAGCGACCAGACGCTGGCCAATCTCGACGCGGCAGACCACGAAAGTGCGAAGCTGATCGGCGACTCGTTCCACCACTGGGACGATATCCAGGTCTTCTTCAAAGGTGAAGCGGTACGCTCCGGCGGCCATGGTTTTTGCGGCATCGGACGCAAGCGGCTGCTCAACATCCTGCAAGAGCGATGCCTGGCGCTGGGCGTCAACCTCGTCTTCGAAACCGACGCAGCGGACGACCAGGCGGCTGCGGCCAAGTACAACGCCGATCTGGTGATCGCATGCGACGGCCTCAACAGCCGCATCCGCCAGCGCTACGCCGAGACCTTCGAGCCCGATGTCGACCTGCGCAAGTGCCGCTTTGTCTGGCTCGGCACGCACCAGACCTTCGACGCTTTCACCTTCGCCTTCGAGAAGACCGAACATGGCTGGTTCCAGGCCCACGCCTACCAGTTCGACGACGACACCTCGACCTTCATCGTCGAGACGCCTGAAGAGGTCTGGAAGGCGCACGGACTCGACGCCATGGAGCAGCCGGAGGCCATCGCCTTCTGCGAAAACCTCTTCGCCAAGTACCTCGGCGGCCACAAGCTCATCAGCAACGCGCAGCACCTGCGCGGCTCTGCCAACTGGATCCGCTTTCCGCGCGTGGTGTGCAAGCACTGGGTGCACCGCATCGACGTGGACGGCAAGACGGTACCGGTCGTGCTCATGGGCGATGCCGCGCACACGGCGCACTTCTCGATCGGCTCGGGCACCAAGCTCGCGCTGGAAGACGCGATCGATCTGGCGAACGAATTTGCCGTCGGCCAGAACATCGACGAGGTATTGACCGCCTACGAAGCGCACCGCAGCGTCGAGGTGTTGAAGATCCAGAACGCGGCGCGCAACTCGACCGAATGGTTCGAGAACGTCGGGCGCTACACCGGCATGAAGGTCGAACAGTTTGCCTACTCGCTGCTGACCCGCTCGCAGCGCATCAGCCACGAGAACCTTCGCCTGCGCGACGCCGACTGGCTCGGTGGCTACGAGCAATGGCTGGCTGGCGGCAAGAAGGCGATCCCGCCGATGCTGATGCCGCTCACCGTGCGCGGGCTGACGCTGAAGAACCGCATCGTGGTCTCGCCGATGGCGATGTACAGCGCCGTCGACGGCGTGCCGCTCGACTTCCATCTGGTGCACCTGGGCGCGCGTGCGCTCGGCGGCGCGGCGCTGGTCTTCGTCGAGATGACGAGCCCGACACCCGAAGGCCGCATCACGCCGGCCTGCACCGGCCTGTACAACGACGCGCAATCGGCTGCGTTCAAGCGCATCGTCGACTTCGTGCACGGCCAGAGCAGCGCGAAGATCGGCATGCAGTTGGGTCACAGCGGCCCGAAGGGCTCGACCCGCGTGGGCTGGGAAGGCACCGATGAGCCGCTCGAAGCCGGCAACTGGCCGCTGCTGGCCGCCAGTGCGCTGGCCTATGGCGAACAGAACCAGCTTCCCGCAGCGATGACGCGCGCCGACATGGACCTGATGCGCGAGCAGTTCGTGGCGTCGACGCGGCGTACGGCCGAGGCCGGCTTCGACTGGCTCGAACTCCATTGCGCCCACGGCTACTTGCTGTCGGCTTTCCTGAGCCCCTTGGCCAACCTGCGCGACGACGAATACGGCGGCGCACGAGAAAACCGTCTTCGCTACCCGCTCGAAGTGTTTGCTGCGATGCGCGCGGCGTGGCCCGAAGAGCGACCGATGAGCGTGCGCATTTCGGCGCACGACTGGGCGCCCGGCGGCAATACCGACGAAGACGCCATCGCGATGGCGCTCGCCTTCAAGGCGGCCGGCTGCGATGTCATCGACGTGTCGTCCGGTCAGACCACGCGTGCGGCGGCACCGATCTACGGACGCATGTACCAGACGCCGTTTTCCGATCGCATCCGCAACGAGGTCGGCATCGCCACCATCGCTGTGGGCGCGATCACCGATGCCGACCAGGCCAACAGCATCATCGCCGCGGGCCGTGCCGACCTGTGCGCGGTGGCGCGTCCGCATCTGGCCGATCCGGCGTGGACGCTGCACGAAGCCGCCAAGCTGCAAAGCCGCGCTGTCGAATGGCCGAAGCAATACCTGAGCGGGCGCGACCAGATGTACCGCGAGATCGCCAAGCAGAAGGACATGCTGGCGGCTGCCGGTGCTGCCAGCGGCGTTGGGGCCAGTGCTGCGTCGTCGAAGTCGTTGCCGCCCGAGGAATAAGAAGATGGACCTCGAAGCCCGCGCGCACAGCGAACATCCCGATGAATTGCGGCTCTGGCTGCGCATGCTGACCTGCACGCAGCTGATCGAAAAGCAGGTGCGCAACGGTCTGCGTGAGCGCTTTGCGACCACGCTCCCACGCTTCGATCTGATGTCGCAGCTGGAGCGCGCGCCCGACGGCATGAAGATGAACGAGCTGTCGCGCCGCATGATGGTGACCGGCGGCAATGTGACCGGCATCACCGACCAGCTGGTGACCGAAGGCCTGGTCGAACGCGTCGACGTGGCCGGTGACCGCCGTGCCTGGCGCGTGCGGCTGACTGCGCGAGGTCGCAAGGCCTTCATCGACATGGCCGAGCAGCACGAGAGCTGGATCGTCGAGGCTTTCGGCGGTTTGAGCGCCAAGGAAATCACGCAACTTCACCGCCTGCTCGGCAAGGTGAAGCAACACTCCCACAGCCCGTTGGCAGAGGCCGAAAAATGAAACAGTACATCGGTGAGCGCAACCCCATGCGCGCGCAGTTCGAGGCGAAGGCCGGCTACGTGGCCAGGCATTTCGCGTGGTCGTACGAAGCCGGTGTCGGCACCATCACCTTGAACCGGCCGGAGCGCAAGAACCCGCTCACGTTCGACTCGTACGCCGAACTGCGCGACCTGTTTCGCGCGCTGAACTACGCGACCGATGTGAAGGCGATCGTCATCACCGGTGCCGGCGGCAACTTCTGCTCGGGTGGCGACGTGCACGAAATCATCGGTCCGCTGACGACCATGACCATGCCGGAAATGCTCGAGTTCACCCGCATGACCGGCGACCTGGTGAAGGCGATCCGGCAGTGTCCGCAGCCGATCATCGGCGCCATCGACGGCATCTGCGCAGGTGCCGGCGCGATGATCGCGCTGGCGTGCGACATGCGTTTCGGCTCGCCCGCCACGCGCACCGCTTTCCTGTTCACGCGCGTCGGCCTGGCCGGTGCCGACATGGGCGCTTGCGCACTGTTGCCGCGCATGATCGGCCAAGGTCGTGCGTCGGAGCTGCTCTTCACCGGGCGCGCGATGACGGCACAAGAAGGTTTTGCCTGGGGATTCTTCAACGCGTTGCACGAGAGCGATGCTCTGCTTGCCGCCGCGACGGCGGTGGCCCGTGACCTGGCCGAAGGCCCGACCTTCGCGCACGGCATGACGAAGACGATGCTGGCGCAGGAGTGGTCGATGACCATCGATCAGGCGATCGAATCCGAGGCTCAGGCGCAAGCGATCTGCATGCAGACCGAAGACTTCAAGCGCGCGTACGAGGCTTTCTCGGCCAAGCGCAAGCCCGCATTTCAAGGGGATTGAGCAGCCATGTCAGCCTTTGTCGCGCCTCCAGCACCACCGTCGACGGCGCACCTTGCGTTGCCTTTTTTTGGCGACGAGCACCGAGCGCTGGCGGACAAACTTTTACCGTGGGCGGCAGCGCAGCGGGTAGACGAGCGCGATGACCGTGCGGCCTGCCGCGAGTGGGTCCGCAAGCTGGGCGATGGCGGATGGTTGCGTTACTGCGTGCCGGCGTCGTCGGGTGGCGCATTGGAACGGCTGGATTCGCGCGCGCTCGTGTTGCTGCGCGAGACGCTGGCTTTCCATTCGCCGTTGGCAGACTTCGCGTTCGCGATGCAGGGCCTGGGGAGCGGCGCCATCACGCTTGCGGGCAGCGCGTCGCAGCAATCCCAATACCTGACGGCGGTCGCCGACGGCAGCAAGATCGCCGCGTTCGCACTCAGCGAGCCGGAGGCCGGCTCGGATGTCGGGGCCATGGCCATGAAGGCGACCGCGACGGTCGATGGCTGGCGACTCGACGGCGAGAAGACCTGGATCAGCAACGGTGGCATCGCCGACTTCTATTGCGTATTCGCCAAGACAGAACCCAACGCAGGCACGCGCGGCATCACGGCGTTCATCGTCGATGCAAGGCTCGCGGGACTCGACGCTTCCGAGCACATCGAAGTGATGGCGCCCCATCCGCTGGCGACGCTTCGCTTCGAGGATTGCCGCGCGCCTCGTGAGGCGCAGCTAGGCGACCTGAACGGCGGCTTCAAGCTGGCCATGCGCACGCTCGACATCTTTCGCGCGTCCGTCGCGGCGGCCGCGCTCGGCATGGGGCGGCGCGCACTGGCAGAGGCGGTGCACCATGCCCAGCATCGAAAGATGTTCGGCCAGACGCTGGCTGACTTTCAATTGACGCAAGCCAAGCTCGGCGAGATGGCCGCGCTGATCGACAGTGCCGCCCTGCTCACCTACCGCGCCGCATGGATGCGCGACGACGCGGAGAAACGCGGCGCACCTGCCGTCGGCGACGTTTCGGCAGCCGCAGCGATGGCCAAGATGTGCGCCACCGAAAACGCCAGCCGCGTGATCGACATGGCCTTGCAGATGCACGGCGGCCTCGGCGTCAAAGTGGGCACGAAAGTTGAGAGTCTGTATCGCGACATCCGGTCACTGCGCATCTACGAGGGCGCGACCGAGGTGCAGCAACTGATCATCGGCAAGTCTGTCCTGAAGGGATGACGTGGAGGCCAAAATGTCTTTGAGCGCGCAAGTGGATCGGTTCGTTCATGACCGGTTGCCGCCGGCTGAGCAGCTGCCGATGTTTCGTTACGACCTGCCCGAGCTGCAGTTGCCCGATCAGCTGAACTTGGTGGAAGAGCTGCTCGACAAAGCCGCGGCCAAGGGGTTCGGCGACAAGCCGATGCTCCGTTCGCCGAAGCTAACGCTGACCTATGCCGAAGCGGCTGTCGAGGTCAACCGCATCGCGCAGGTGCTGGTCGAGGACTTCGGCCTGGTGCCGGGGAACCGCGTGTTGCTGCGTGGCGGCAACTCGATCGCGATGGCGTTGTCTTGGCTGGCGGTGGTCAAGGCCGGCATGATCGCGGTTGCAACGATGCCGTTGCTGCGTGCCAAAGAGCTGGGCGAAATCATCGACAAATCGAGACCTGTCCTCGCGTTGTGCGATGGCAAGTTGATGGCTGAGTTGGAAACTTCTCAGCGCGAATACCCGTCGTTGTCCACGATCGTTGCGTTCAATCTGCCTGACGACCCGGCTTCGTTGTCGTCGCGTGCGGCCACGAAGAGCGGCGTGTTCACAGCCTGTGCGACATCGGCAGACGATGTCGCGCTGCTGGCGTTCACATCAGGCACCACTGGCAAGCCGAAAGCGCCGGTGACGACGCACCGCGACGTGCTTGCCATGTGCGAGACGTGGCCGCGGCACATCCTGAAAGCGCGCAGCGACGATATCGTGATCGGCTCGCCGCCGCTGGCGTTCACCTTCGGGCTCGGCGGGCTGCTGATCTATCCGATGTGGTCGGGCTCCTCTGTTTACTTTCACGACGCGCCCTACACGCCCGAAGGTGTGGTCAAGCTGATCAACGAGATCGGCGCGACCATTTGCTACACGGCGCCGACTTTCTATCGGCAGATGGCACCCTTCGCAAAGCAGCAAGGCGTGCCGACCCTGCGCATCTGCGTCAGCGCTGGCGAAGCATTGCCCGATGCGACGCGCCAGCTTTGGAAGGATGCAACGGGCATCGAGATGCTCGACGGCATCGGCGGCACCGAGGTGTTTCATATCTATATTTCGGCCGCCAACCATGAAGTACGGCGCGGTGCGATCGGCAAAGCCGTGCCCGGCTTCACCGCCAAGGTCGTCGACGACAAGGGTGACGAAGTGCCGCGCGGCACGGTCGGGAAGCTGGCCATCGTCGGACCGGTGGGCTGCCGCTATCTCGACGACGCGCGGCAAACCGAGTACGTGAAGAACGGCTGGAACTACCCCGGCGATGCCTTCATGCAGGACGACGATGGTTATTTCTTCTACCAGGCACGTGCCGACGACATGATCGTGACCGCCGGCTACAACGTCGGCGGACCCGAGGTCGAAGACGCGCTGCTCAAGCACCCGGCCGTCGCGGAATGCGGCGTGGTCGGGAAGGCAGACGCTGACCGCGGAACGATCGTCAAGGCGTATTGCGTGCTCAAGCCGGGCGAGACCGGCGACGCGGCGCTCGTCAAGGCGCTGCAAGACCACGTCAAAGCGACCATCGCGCCGTACAAATACCCGAGGGAGATCGAGTTCGTCACGGTGCTGCCTCGCACCGAAACCGGCAAGCTCCAACGATTCCGACTGAGACAAACACCATGATGAAATTTCTCCAACCGCCAGGCTGGACGGCTCCCAAGGGCTACGCCAACGGCATCGCTGCCAGAGGCACGACGATCTTCGTCGGAGGACAGATCGGCTGGAATGCGCAGCAGCAGTTCGAAAGCGACGATTTCATCGCTCAGACCGGCCAGGCATTGCGCAACATCGCCGAGGTCTTGCACGAAGCCGGTGCTGGGCCTGAGCACATGGTCCGCATGACCTGGTACATCACCGATCGCAACGAGTACAACGCGCGGCTGAGCGAGTTGGGCCCCGTGTATCGCGATGCGATGGGCCGCAACTTTCCGGCGATGACATGTGTGCAGGTGGCGGCGCTGGTGGAAGCGCGGGCCAAGGTCGAGATCGAAGTGACGGCGGTGTTGCCGGACTGACTTGATGGGAAGTCGGGAGCGGACCGAATCCAGATCTGCTCGCGAGCGGTAAGCGATTCTGCCGACCCTCTTTTCCGTCCCACGCTCATTTCCGGCGCACAAGAAAAAAGGCCCTTTGATTTCTCAAAGGGCCTTTTAAATTGGTTGCGCGAGCAAGATTTGAACTTGCGACCTTTGGGTTATGAGCCCAACGAGCTACCAGGCTGCTCCATCGCGCGGCAAGATGGAATTATAGCTTATTCAGCGGCGTTCTGCTCAGCAGTCGCATCTTCTTTAATTTCGGGGCGGTCGACCAATTCAACCAATGCCATCGGTGCATTGTCACCGACGCGGAAACCCATTTTCAGGATGCGCGTGTAGCCACCAGGACGCGTGTTGTAGCGCGGGCCAAGGTCAGCGAACAGCTTGACGACGCTGTTGCGATCGCGAAGGCGGTCGAACGCGAGGCGCTTGTTGGCGACCGTCGGCTTCTTGGCCAGCGTGATCATCGGCTCGATGACGCGACGCAGTTCTTTTGCCTTCGGCAGCGTGGTCTTGATGACCTCGTGCTCGATGAGCGAATTCATCATGTTTTGCAGCATCGCAAGACGATGCGAGCTGGTGCGATTGAGTTTGCGGAGGCCGTGACCGTGACGCATGGTGCTTTTCCTTTACTTTATTAAAAAGGCAGCCGTATCAGGTACTGCCCGTGCACTGAGCTTTTAAAAGCTCCTGAAAATTAACGCTTGTCGAGACCGGCCGGTGGCCAGCTTTCGAGCTTCATCCCCAAGGTGAGACCGCGCGAAGCGAGAACTTCCTTGATTTCGTTGAGCGACTTGCGACCCAAATTCGGGGTCTTGAGCAACTCGTTCTCGGTGCGCTGAATCAGGTCACCGATGTAGTAGATGTTCTCGGCCTTCAGGCAGTTCGCCGAACGGACCGTGAGTTCGAGTTCATCGACTGGACGCAACAGGATCGGATCGAACTGCTGAGCACTGCGCGGAGCCGGCGTGTCGAACGCAGCGAGTTCGCCACCTTCGAGCTGCGCGAACACAGCGAGTTGCTCGACCAGGATCTTGGCCGAAGCACGCACCGCGTCTTCAGCGGTGATCGCGCCGTTCGTTTCGATTTCGACAAGCAACTTGTCCAGATCGGTACGCTGTTCGACCCGTGCGCTTTCGACGGTGTAGCTCACGCGCTTGACGGGCGAAAACGAAGCGTCGAGCACGATGCGGCCGATCGACTTCGTCGGCTCGTCCGCATAACGGCGCATCGTGCCGGGCACGTAACCACGACCCTTTTCGACCTTGATCTGCATGTCGAGCTTGCCGCCTTGCGACAAATGCGCGATCACGTGATCCGGATTGATGATTTCGACGTCGTGCGGCGTCTGGATGTCGGAAGCGAGGACCGGGCCTTCGCCGTCCTTGCGCAGGCTCAACGTGACTTCATCGCGGTTGTGGAGCTTGAACACTACGCCCTTGAGGTTCAACAGGATGTTGACGACGTCTTCTTGCACGCCGTCGATCGACGAGTATTCGTGCAGCACGCCGGCAATCGTCACTTCGGTAGCCGAATAGCCAACCATGGATGACAGCAGAACGCGACGCAGCGCGTTACCGAGCGTGTGGCCGTAGCCGCGCTCGAAAGGCTCGAGCGTCACCTTCGCCTTGTTTGGCGCAAGTTGCTCGACCTGGATGGTCTTGGGTTTCAGCAGGGTGGTTTGCATGCAGACTTCCTCTCAATACCCCCGGTTCGTTACACCGGTAAGGCTGGTGAAGTGCCCTGTCGCGGTGCAGCGCGGAGGGAACAAAAAATCACAAGTACAAGGCTGCGCAGCAGCCTCGCTATCGTCCGTTTAACGCGAATACAGTTCGACGATCAACGATTCGTTGATGTCAGCTGCGAATTCATCGCGGTCAGGTACCTTCTTGAAGGTGCCTTCGCCCTTGTCGGCGTTGACTTCGACCCAGGCCGGCATGCCGACTTGCTGAGCCAACTGCAGTGCCTCTGCAATGCGCGTTTGTTTCTTCGACTTGTCGCGTACAGCGATCACGTCACC
>CAXTCC010000043.1:0-23429 GCA_964242015.1 uncultured Variovorax sp. | reverse complement strand
GCCTGCTTGATGATCAGCGGCCGGCCGATCGCCTTGGCGATGTGCTCGGCCAGGGCCGTCTTGCCGGTGCCGGGCGCACCGTAGAAGCACATCGTGCCGTGGCCGCGCGCCTTCAGCGCTTCGACGATGCGCGGGATCTCGAAACGCGTCTCGACGTTCAGCATGTCGAGGTCGTAGGTCGTCACGCTGCGCCGGTCGCCATGCGATTTGTCGAGCGTGCCGAGCGCGAGGTCGGCATTCTTCAACTGGCGCTCGATCAACGACTCGACCGAGGCATCGTCGGTCTTGGCGAGGCCGGCAAAGCGCACCGCCGTGCGAATCTGCGCCGGCGTCAGTCCCTTGCGCTCGGCCAGCTTGGCGGTGAAGGCTTCGGAGACGGTCACGCCTTCGAGCGTCTTCTTGATGAGTTGCTCGCGCGCACCGGGCGGCGGCGACTTGAGTTCGAGGTGGTAGGCAAAGCGGCGCCGGAAGGCAGGGTCGATCTGCTCGATTCGGTTGGTCACCCACAACGTCGGCACCGGGTTCGACTCGAGGATCTGGTTGACCCAGGCCTTGCCGCTCACGCTGCCGCTGGTGGCCGACGACACCTGCTCGGCGCGCGCCATGAATTGCGCGGCCTCGGTGCTGATCGGCGGGAACACGTCTTCGACCTCGTCGAACAGCAAGGCGGCTTGCGCGCTGCCCTTCAAGAAGACCTGCGCGATCTGCAACGACCGATAGCGGTCGCGGCCACTCAGTGAATTGCCGTCACGGTCGGCGTACTCGACCTCGAACAATTCAAGCCCCGCTGCCTGCGCCACGACCTTCGCGAGCTCTGTCTTGCCGGTGCCGGGCGGGCCGTAGAGCAGCACGTTCACGCCCGGCTCCTTGCGCGCGACCGCGGCTTGCAGCAGCGTGACGAGCATCTGCGCGTCGTCCTGCACGAAAGAAAAGTCGTGCGGCGTGAGCGCGCTCTTGGCCGACGGTCGGGTGAACACCGCCATCAACTCGTTGTGGTCGCGGTACTCGCGCATCAGCACCGGCGGCAGCTTTTCGCTGACCTTCATCAGGTCGGCCAGGTCGGTGATGTTGTGTTCGGAGATCAGGTTCTCGACCAGCCCGATGCGCTCCAGCCGCGAGCCCGCGCGCAACGCTTCGCCCACGTCGCTGGCGCTCACGCCGGCGATGTCGGCGATGGCGGCATACGCCTCCGGTGCGTTGTTGACCTTGAACTCGACCAGCAACGAGCGCAGGTCGCGCTGGTAGCGGGCCAGCGTGCCGTAGAGCAGCAACGCGCGTTCGGCCTTGTTCAGTTGCAGCAGCCCAGCCAGCGCATCGATGTTCTTTTCGACCAGCGTCGATTGCTTGCGCAACGCGTGCGTCAGCCAGTCGCGCGTGACCGACAGCACCGACAACAGATCCTTCGGCTGGTCCTTGGCGTACTCGTCGAGATAGAAGAAGAGCGTGCCCTCTTCATACGGGCCGCGCCACATGCCATGGCGTTCCAGCAGGGTGCGGCCGTCCAGCGCTTCGACGCCTTTCCAGGCTTCGTTGCCGGCGCAGCGCCGGCCCAGAAATTCGCCGAGGCGCTTCAACACCGTCTCGGGCCACACCAGATGACGGCCGGTCAGCGATAGCAGCCCGTTCAGGTCGCGCCGCACATTGAAACGCGGCCCCTGCTTGGCCGCCAGCGTGAGCACGAAGTGCGAACACATGAGCTCCAGTACCGGCGCTTCTTTCAGGCCGGGCGACGGCAATGCATGGCCGCGCACGGCAGCAGCCACCACATCGACCCCGGAACGCTTGACCATCGGACAATCTCCAGCTAGCTAACAACAACGCACAGGAAACCCACGCAAACCATAACGCAGACTTTTGGGTTGGGGAAGACTTGGGAAGAGTAAAAACCCTCATGTTCACGATCCCGTCCACAATGTCTCACATGGTTGGTATCGAAGACATCCGGCGTGCTGCGGCGCGCCTGCAAGGGCAGTTGCTCGACACCCCGTGCGTCGAGTCACGCACGTTGTCGGAGATCGTCGGCGCGCAGGTGTTCCTCAAATTCGAAAATTTGCAGTTCACCTCGTCGTTCAAGGAACGCGGCGCCTGCAACAAGCTGGTCGACCTGTGCGACAGCGGCATCGAGGGCGTGGTGGCGATGTCGGCCGGGAACCACGCACAGGGCGTCGCGTACCACGCTCAGCGGCTCGGCATGCGCGCCTTGATCGTCATGCCGCGCTTCACGCCGGGCGTGAAGATCGAGCGGACCCGCGGCTTCGGCGCGGAAGTGGTGCTCCACGGCGACACGCTCGAAGCAGCGCGCGCCCATGCCTACGGGTTGGCCGAGAGCGAAGGCCTGGCCTTCGTGCACCCCTACGACGACGAAGCCATCATCGCGGGCCAGGGCACCGTCGCGCTCGAAATGCTGCAGACCGTGCCGGACCTCGACATGCTGGTCGTCTCGGTCGGCGGCGGCGGGCTCATCGCCGGCATGGCGGTAGCGGCCAAGGCGATCCAGCCGGGCATCGAGATCGTCGGCGTGCAGACGACGCGCTTTCCGGCGATGGTCAATGCGATTCAGGGCACGCACTACGTCCAAGGGAAAAGCACCATCGCCGAGGGCATCGCGGTCGGCACGCCCGGCGTGCTGACACAGGCCATCGTCGCAACGCATGTCGACGACCTGCTGCTGGTCGACGAAGGCGACATCGAGCAAGCGGTGCTGATGCTGCTGGAAATCGAAAAGACATTGGTCGAAGGGGCCGGCGCTGCGGGATTGGCCGCGCTGATCCGGCACCCGGAGCGCTTCAAGGGCAAGCGTGTCGGGCTGGTGCTATCGGGCGGCAACATCGACCCGCTGCTGCTCGCGGCCATCATCGAGCGCGGCATGGTGCGCGCCGGCCGACTTGCCCGCGTGCGGGTCAGTGCACGCGACGTGCCGGGATCACTCGCAGAGATCACGGCCACCGTCGCGGAAGCGGGCGCTAACGTCGACGAGGTGCATCACCAGCGCGCCTTCACCATGCAGGCTGCGCAAAACGTCGATGTCGAGCTGGTCCTGCAGACCCGTGGTCGACCCCATCTTGCGAGCGTGCTCGATGCGTTGCACGCTGCCGGCTTCGAGGCCGAAGAGCAGCATTGACCGCGACGAAAAAGGGGTGTCGCCAAGGTGCAGGGTCTGGCAAGCACCTAGACTGCATAAAGGAACCTCGCCGGTAAAATGGCTGCCAGTCTTTAGATGCTTAGTAAAGGTAGTTTGATGTCCACCCCCACCCCTGTCGATCCTGGCCACGCCGCCGCTGTCGAACACGATGCGGTCGAGTCGATCGTGCCGATGATGCCCATCGTCCTGCCGCTCGCCGGCGCCGTCCTGATGTTGCTGCTGGCGTCCATCGCCGTCTTCCTGGCCTGACAGCGCTTCGCGCGTTCGTCTGTGGGCAGTGCGGCCCGCATCGATGCATCCTCCGACGGAAGAAACGTTTTCTCAAACGGTCTTTGCGCCAGCGTCTTCTGCGGAAGTCTCTGCAACCCGCAAGTCCCGTTCGAAAAGACGATTTTCAACTTAGGAGACTTCCGATGAACGCACCCGTGATGCAGGGCCTGAACATTCAGGCGCCCTCGTACGTCAAAAACGCCAAGCTCGTTGCCTGGGTCGCCGACATGGCGACGCTGTGCAAGCCAGACGCCATTCACTGGTGCGACGGCAGCAAAGAAGAATACGACCGCCTCTGCCAGCAATTGGTCGATGCCGGCACCTTCAAGAAGCTCAACCCGGCCAAGCGGCCGAACTCGTTTCTTGCCAACTCGGACCCGGTCGACGTGGCGCGCGTGGAAGACCGCACCTACATCTGCTCCGCCAAGAAAGAAGAAGCCGGCCCGACCAACAACTGGATGGCCCCGGCCGAGATGCGCGCGACGCTGCAACCTTTGTTCGACGGCTGCATGAAGGGCCGCACGATGTACGTGGTGCCGTTTTCGATGGGCCCGCTGGGCTCGCCGATCGCGCACATCGGCATCGAGCTGTCCGACTCGCCGTATGTCGCGGTCAACATGAAGATCATGACCCGCATGGGCAAGGCCGTGTACGACGTGCTGGGTGCCGACGGCGAATTCGTGCCCTGCGTGCACACCGTGGGTGCGCCGCTCGAAGCGGGTCAGAAAGATGTCGCCTGGCCTTGCAACACGACCAAGTACATCGTTCACTACCCGGAGACGCGCGAAATCTGGAGCTACGGCTCGGGCTACGGTGGCAACGCATTGCTCGGCAAGAAGTGCTTCGCCTTGCGCATCGCCTCGACCATGGGCCGTGACGAAGGCTGGTTGGCCGAGCACATGCTGATCCTCGGCGTGACCAACCCGGAGGGCAAGAAGTACCACGTGGCTGCGGCCTTCCCCAGTGCGTGCGGCAAGACCAACTTCTCGATGCTGGTACCGCCGGCTGGCTTCGACGGCTGGAAGGTCACGACCATCGGCGACGACATCGCCTGGATCAAGCCGCAGGCCGATGGTTCGCTGCGTGCCATCAATCCGGAAGCCGGTTACTTCGGCGTTGCGCCGGGAACCAACTACACGACCAATCCCAACTGCATGCGCAGCCTGAACGACGGCGTGATCTTCACCAACGTCGCGCTGACGGACGACGGCGACGTCTGGTGGGAAGGCATGGAGCAGGACGTGCCGGGCAAGGCATTGCCCGACCATTTGATCGACTGGCAAGGCAAGGACTGGACGCCCGCTATTGCGAAGGAAACCGGTGTCGGCGGCAAGCTCAAGCCCGCCGCTCACCCGAACGCGCGCTTCACCGTGGCTGCGACCAACAATCCGGCACTCGACGAAGCCTGGGACGACCCGAAGGGCGTGCCGATCGACGCTTTCATCTTCGGCGGCCGTCGCTCGACCACCGTGCCGCTGGTGACCGAGGCGCGAGACTGGGTCGAAGGCGTCTACATGGCTGCGACCATGGGCTCCGAGACCACCGCTGCGGCCACGGGCCAGGCGGGCGTGGTGCGCCGTGACCCGTTCGCGATGTTGCCGTTCATGGGCTACAACATGAGCGACTACTTCCAGCATTGGCTCGACCTGGGCAAGAAGCTGAAAGCGTCGGGCGCCACGCTGCCGAAGATCTACACGACCAACTGGTTCCGCAAAGGCGCCGATGGCAAGTTCGTCTGGCCCGGTTACGGCGAGAACATGCGCGTGCTCAAGTGGATGATCGATCGCATCGAAGGCAAGGGCCGAGGCGAAGAGCACATCACCGGCGTCAGCCCACGCTATGAAGACCTGAACTGGACCGGCCTCGATTTCAGCGCGGAGCAGTTCAAGACGGTCACGAGCATCGACAAGGCCGCCTGGCTGGCCGAACTGAAGCTGCACGACGAATTGTTCACGCAGCTGGCGCACCATCTGCCGGCGGAGCTGCCGGCGACCAAGGCAGCGATCGAGAAGCGGCTGGCTGCCTGATGGATCTGGTGGCGCGAGCCCGATCGGCTGAACGATCGGCTACAGCGCGTCGACCATAGACAAAGCCGCCCTCGGGCGGCTTTGTCGTTGAGCGGCAACCGTTCAAGGCTGCCGATGAAGATCGATACCGATCAGTAGTAGCGCGACAGGTTCTTGTGGTTGGCCAGCACTTCATGCAGTGCCGGTGCGCGGCGGCTTTGCTGAGCGCGAACCACAGCGTCGACCTTGGCAGCGGCGACGACTGGCATTGCGCCGTCGGCTTGCTGACGCGTGATGGCAGCTTGCAGTTCCTTCAGCACGCGCGGATCGTACGAAGCGTGCGCCAGGAAACGTTCGTCGGCCAAGGCACTGGCACGGCGTTTTGCCATACCGCGCCACGCCTGGACGATGCCACTGGTCGCCGGGCCGAGCTTGTTGGCGCTCAACGCGATCACGCCGAAAGCGATGGCGCACAGTGCGATCCAGGCAACCATCCAGCCTGCATCGAATTCATGCGTGGTGAGCTGCGTGGACACCGCCAGCAGCACGACGCCAGCAGCGATCAACAAGCGAAAGGCCAGACCGAAGCGGCCCACGCCATGGCCAGCGTGACGGATATGGTCGAAGGCGGCAGTTGCGCGGTTCAGGCCGGCGTGCTGCGAGGGTTGGTCGACATGTACAAAAGAAGTCATGGTGCTCCTCCTAAGGAACGGGTGTGGCGTGAGCCGATGCCCTGATATTAGGGTTTCCCCTACTGCTCCGCCACTTTATCTTCTTGATGTTTATCATTCACGCCACTGATGGACGTTAACTTCCGCACACTCGACCTCAATTTGCTCCGCGTCTTCGACGAGGTGATGGCCGAGCGCAACCTGACACGCGCCGCGCGCAACCTGGCGATCACCCAACCCGCCGTCAGCAATTCGCTGCGGCGCCTGCGCGAAGTGCTTGGCGATGAACTGGTGCGGCGCTCGGGTGCCGGCGTCGAACCCACGGCGCGCGCGCTGGCGTTGTGGCCCACCGTGCGCGATGCCTTGCGGCAGCTTCAGCACACGCTGGCACCGGGCGAGTTCGACAGCGGTACGGCCGACACGACTTTTCTGCTCGCCATGGCCGATGCCACAGCAGCCGAACTCATGCCCGGCCTGGTGCGCATCGCCGAACTGGAGGCGCCCGGCATCTCGTTGCGCGTGCTGCCGCTCACGACACGCGATCCGCGCGGATTGCTGGAGCATGAAGAAGCCGACATGGCCATCGGCTACTTCCCCGCGGTGACTGCGAGCCTGGCCGCCCGCAGCCAGTCGGGCGTCGGCGTGCCGTTCGAGACACAGCGGCTGTACGTGGGGCAATACGTGTGCGTGATGCGGCGCGACCATCCGCTGGCCGCCACCCCACTGACGCTCGACGCGTATTGCGCGGCGCGGCATCTGCTCGTGAGCTTCTCCGGGCGGCCCTATGGCTTTGTCGATCAGACGCTGGGGGCAATGGGCCGCGAGCGACGCATCGCCGTCACGGTCAACCAGTTCTTTACCGCCGGCCGTGTGGTCGCGGGCTCCGACTTGCTGACGGTGCTGCCGCGCCACTTTGTCAATGTCACCGGCGTCGACGAGCGGCTGGTGATGCGCGACCTGCCGTTCGACCAGCCACTGGTGCACGTCGATGCGGTTTGGCATCGGCGCGCGCAACACATCCACGCGCACGAGTGGCTGCGCGACGCGTTGCTGAGGTCTGCCGCCGCGGCGTTTGCGGAATCGGTGCTCAGCGGACGACGCTGAGCCAGGCGCTGGCTGCGACGCGCAGCTCTTGCGCCTGATGGGCGTCGCTGCCGGCACGGCGGTCGGCGCTTTCCATCAACAGGGCGGCCGGGCTTTGAGGAGCCGCGCTCGCGCTGGTGTGGAGAAACGAACGAACAAAAGTGGTTGCAAAGGCAAATAAACTGAACATGACATTGCGCAGCTTGAAGCGGCGCCTGAGTAGGTAGAGAAGAAGAATAAGGGTTATCCCGTAGATATCCAGAGCAACCTTATGCGCCCTATGCATGACACCATGAAAACCGTTCGTCGATGAAACTGCAGTTGCTCTCTGATCTGCACATCGAGTCGCATCCTCGTCTCCAGATCGCGCCGGCGCCTGGTGCCGATCTGCTGGTGCTGGCCGGCGATGTCGGCTCCTACCAGCAAGGCTCGCGGCTGACCGAGCCGGACTTCGGACTCACCCGCTTTTCTCCACTGCACGGCTGGCCGATGCCTGTCTTGTACGTGCCGGGCAACCACGAATACGACAACGCCGATTTCGACGTCACACACGCGCGGCTGCGCGACACTTGCGAGGGGCTCGGCATCCAGTGGCTCGAACGCGAAACACGCGTGATCGACGGCGTGCGCTTCCTGGGAACCACGCTGTGGGCCGATTTCGACGCACTCGTCGCACCGACTGACGACCTGGCACAAGCTTTGAAAAAGCGGGGCAAGGCGATGCGCGCGGCCGACTTCTATTTGAAGAAGGCCGACACGACGCGACACGGACAGCCCTTCATGTCTGGCGCCTTGAGAGAGCACTCACTTACGTGCAAAGCGTGGCTTAGCCAAGCCCTTGCTGAGCCCTTCGCCGGGCCCACTGTCGCCGTGACCCATTTCGCGCCGACGCTCGCCAGCGCCGATCCACGCTACGGTCTGGCACCCGGCACCGCGGGCTTCTGCAACGCGCTGGACGCGCTTTTGCCCTTCGCCGACCTGTGGCTGCACGGTCACCTGCATTGCGCCTTCGACTACGTCAAAGACGGCTGCCGCATCGTCGCCAATCCGTTGGGATACCGCAGCAAGGGTGAACAGGATGCCTTTCGACCTGACATGCTGATCGACGTGCCCGCTCACCTCGCTAAGCCGCCTCGCTAAAGATAAAGACGCCTCGCTAAGTTGCTTCGATGCCGGCATGGTCCGCCTGCACGGTAAAGGCAGCTTGTCGGTTGAAAACCGCATCGGCCGCGACCGGGTGTGCAGTCGCTCGAAATTCGCACTGAAGCCTGTCCGGCCGAACATCGACCAGCGCCCAGCCGCGCTCGTCGCCGCGTGCATGCAGCACGTCCGGGTTGTTGCGGCGCATGTGCGCCATCGCGGCCTGGCTGGCACCGCGCGAGGTGAGCGAGCCGCCGACGAATTCCGTTGCCACGATCGGCGATGCCGCATCGTTCGGCACCACGCGCAGATTGGCCGCCGCATGCCGATGCACGTCGCCGCCGAGCATGACGACGTTGCGCGTACCAGCGTCTGCGATGCCCTTCAACAGGCGCCGCCGCGCGGCCGGATAGCCATCCCAACCATCGGTCCAGACGCTGCGGCCTTCGGGTGTGTCGATGCCGGTCGCGCTCATCTGCGTTTCCTGACCGACGAGCTTCCAGCGCCGCGTTGCACCTGCAAGGCCCACCGCCAGCCATTGCTCCTGCTCGGTGCCGAGCATGGTGCGGGAGGCGTCATCCAGCTCGGCGCAGCCGGTCACGCTGCGGCCGTTGTCGCGCTGCGGATCGGGGCACGCATGGTGGCTGCGATGCTGGCGTGAATCGAGCGTCCAGACGTCCGCCAACCGGCCCCACGCAAAGCGGTCGTAGATCTGCATCGCCGCGCCCTGTGGCGGAACCGACAGGGGCATGTGTTCGAAGTACGCGCGATACGCAGCGGCGCGCCGTTGCAGAAATTTCGCCGGATCGGTGTAGGCCGGATCGCGATCGTCGGCATAGTCGTTGACCACCTCGTGGTCGTCGAGCGTCACGATCCACGGGTGCGCGGCGTGCGACGCTTGCAGGTCGGCATCGCTTTTGTAGAGCGCGTGCCGCGCCCGGTATTGCGACAGGGTGTGCGGCGTCCAGGTGCCATGCTGGCGCACGGTGTACGCCGGGTTGCTGCCCTCGTAGATGTAGTCGCCGACGAACAGCACGAAGTCGAGATCACGCTGCGCGATCTCCCGGTGCGCGGTGAAGAAGCCTTGCTCCCAGTGTTGGCAGGACGCCAGCGCGAACCGCAGCCGCCCCACCTCGCCATCGGCGGCGGGCGCGGTGCAGGTGCGCCCGACCGGGCTCACCGCGTTGCCGCAGCTGAAGCGATACCAGTAGCTGCGGCCTGGCGCCAGGCCATCGAGTCGCACATGCACGCTGTGCGCACGCGATGGCCAGGCCATGACCTCGCCGCTTCGCAGCGGCTGCCGCAACCCCTCGTCGCCGAAGACTTCGTAGCGAACAGGGCATTCGGCCGCTGGATTCCAGCCCGATTCGATGGCCGCATCGGGCAGCAGCCGCGTCCACAACACCACGCTGTCCGGTCGCGGCTGCCCGCTCGCGATCCCCAGCGAAAACGGATTGCCCTGCCAGCGCGGCGTGCTCACCGCGGCTGCCGCGCGCGCCGGCGTCGGCCGTACACCCCAAGCTCCGAGCGCGAGCCACAGGGCGGCCCGATTCAAATCACGACGACGCAAGTTCATCGCACGAATTGTGCGGCGCCCTGAATTGTGAAAAGCAGGCGGAACGAAACGGCTAGAGCAGGTCTTCCCCGACGATCGGCAGCAGCAGCCAGTTCTTGAAACGCAGCCACAGGAACTCGCCCGGCACGTCTTCATGCACGATGTCGCCGCCCTGATCGTCGTACTCGAGCCACTGCGCGCGGCGGCCATCGGGCGTCAAGCGCAAGCGATAGCCGATGTCGTCGGTGCGCGGGCCCGTGACCAGCTTGTTGTACTCCTCGACCATCGGCGCGCTGTCGATCACCAGGCCGAGCTCGGTGTTGACCGCGGCCGAACGATGGTCGAGGTTCATCGAGCCCACGAACATGCGCGAGTCGTCGATCATCGCGAGCTTGGCGTGCAGCCGGCTGATCGACTTGCCGAAGTCGCCGAAGCGCTTGTTGAAGCTGTAGCGTGGCGCGATCTCATAGATCGTGACGCCGACCTTGAGCATGTCGGCCCGGTAGCGTTCGTAGCCCGCGTAGGCCAGCGGTTCGTCGGTCGAGCCGAGCGAGTTGGTGACCACCACCACGCGCACCTTGGCATCGATCTGCTTCTTCATCATCGCCATGCCGATAGGCCCTGGAATGAAATAAGGCGAAGCGATGATCACCTGCTTCTGGGCCGCATCGATCACGCCGAGCGCACCTTCGCTCACGCTGCCGCGAAACGCCGCTTCGCGGTCGCGCGTGATCTTGTCCGGGTTGTCCGCAAAGAGATGCGCCCTGGCCCAGCGGCGCTCGATCTTGCCGGTCAACAGCTCCTCGCCCAACGGCGATTTTTGAAGGATGTCGCGTGGCCGCAGCGGCACGTCGGGCACGGCGGTGCGGGCGACATCGTCGAAGCGCTTTTGCGCCTCCTCTTTCGACACCGAGAGCGGCGCGATCGACTCGATCGGTCGCACGTGGTCGCTGTTCCAGTACATGTCGAAAGCCTTCGACATGTCGTGCACGATCGGCCCGCTCGACACCACGTCCATGTCGATGAAGTTGGCCGCCGTGCTGCGCATGAAGTACTCGTTGGCGATGTTGCGACCGCCCGATACCGCGAAGCTGTTGTCGGCCACCATCAGCTTGTTGTGCATGCGGTGGTTGATGCGGGCGAAATCGAAGAGCGACAGAGCCACCCGGGCCGGCAGCGAACTCACCCGCGACGGCAGCGGATTGAACAGTCGCACCTCGACGTTGGGGAACGCCGCGAACGATGCGAACAGATCGTCTTCGCCGCCGGTGTACAGATCGTCGATCAACAGCCGCACGCGCACGCCGCGCTCCGCCGCCTCGCGCAGTTCCTTCAACAACAACAGCCCGACGTCGTCGTTGTTGATGAGGTAGTACTGGACGTCGAGCGACTTTTCGGCGTTGCGCGCCAGCGAGATGCGTGCATCGAAGGCGAAAGCAGCCTCGGGCATCAGCCTGAAACCTGAATACTGCGCGCCATCGGCCGCCGGAGGCGGTGCATCCTGCGCGGCCAGCTTCGCAAGGGTCGTCTTGCCGACGTCTGTGAGGGTGTAGCTGGGCGTGCTCGGCACGGCCGGCGGCAAGGTGAAGCAACCACCGAGCAACAGGGTCGCCAGCAGCAGGACGCCGCCGACGAGAGATCTTGGGAAAAACTGCATGGCCGAACTGTAGTGAGGAAGCGGTGCCCGTGCGCGCCCTGATCGAGTCACCCTATGTCGTCCCCAACTCCGCCCTGAGTCATTCCCGGGTCGGCCGCCGGGGCGACGTCCAGATACTCCGCAGGCTCGCCCTATCATCGACCGGCATCGAGAGGGACGCGCGTGCTCAACGGGTTGTGGCTGGGGTTTTTCATGGTGGCGGCAGTGGCCGCCTTCGGGCGCTGGCTCATCGGCGGCGACCCGGCGGTTTTCGCGGCGCTGGTCGAGAGCCTTTTCGCGATGGCGCGGCTGTCGGTCGAAGTCATGGTGCTGCTGTTCGGCACGCTGACCTTGTGGCTGGGCTTCTTGCGCATCGCAGAAGCCGCGGGGCTGGTGGCGGCGCTGGCCCGCGCCCTGGGGCCGCTGTTTCGGCGCCTCATGCCAGAGGTACCGGCCGGCCATCCGGCGCTGGGCCTCATCACGATGAACTTCGCGGCCAACGCACTCGGCCTCGACAACGCGGCCACGCCGATCGGCCTGAAAGCGATGCGCGAACTGCAGTCGCTCAACCCGAGCACGACCAGCGCCAGCAATGCGCAGATCCTGTTCCTGGTGCTCAACGCGTCGTCGCTCACGCTGCTGCCGGTGACCATCTTCATGTACCGCGCCCAGCAAGGCGCGACCGATCCGACGATGGTGTTCCTGCCGATCCTGCTGGCGACGAGTGCATCGACGCTGGTCGGCCTGCTCTCGGTCGCGGTGGTGCAGCGGCTCCGGCTGTGGGACCCGGTCGTGCTGGCCTATCTGTTGCCCGGCGCGTTGCTGCTCGGCGGCTTCATGGCGCTGCTCGGCACGCTCTCCGCCGCGGCCATCGCCTCGTTGTCGTCGCTGCTCGGCAATCTGGTGCTGTTCTGCATCATCCTGGCCTTTCTGGTGGCCGGTGCGCTGCGCCGCGTGAAGGTGTATGAGTGCTTCGTCGAGGGCGCCAAGGAAGGCTTCGACATCGCGAAGAACCTGCTGCCTTATCTGGTGGCGATGCTGTGCGCCGTGGGCGTGTTGCGCGCCTCGGGTGCGCTCGACATCGTGCTCGGCGGGTTGCGCTGGCTGGTCGCCACGGGCGGCTTCGATGCGCGCTTCGTCGATGCACTGCCGACCGCCCTGGTCAAACCGTTCTCCGGCAGCGCGGCGCGCGCGATGCTGATCGAGACCATGAAGAGCCAGGGCGTCGACAGCTTTCCTGCCCTGGTCGCCGCCACCATCCAGGGCAGTACGGAGACGACGTTCTATGTGCTGGCGGTGTACTTCGGCGCGGTCGGCATTCAGCGTGCGCGGCACGCGGTGGCCTGTGCGCTGCTGGCAGAACTCGCCGGGGTCGTCGCGGCGATCGCGGTCTGCTACTGGTTCTTCGGCTAGCCGCGCCAGATCGGAGCGGCTGGAACAGGCGCGCGAACAGGCGCTTCGACGACAGCGGGACGTCGGGCGATCAGCCAGAATGATCGACTTCTATTCGACCACCACGAGCTTGTGAAGCCAGCGACGCCAGTGACCCTCCCTGCCCAGGCGCAAGCGCCTTCTTTCTCGGTCGACGAGTTCCGGAATGCGCTGGGCATGTTCGCGACCGGCGTGACCATCGTCACCGCGCGCGCGCTCGACGGCACGCTGGTCGGGCTCACCGCCAACAGCTTCAACTCGGTTTCGCTCGATCCGCCGCTGGTGTTGTGGAGCCTGGCGATGAGCGCATCGTCGATGCCGGCCATCAGCGCCGGCTCGCACTACACCATCAACATCCTGGCGGCCAACCAGAAGGCGCTGGCCGAGCGCTTCGCGACCAAGAACATCGACCGCTGGGCCGACGTCGCTTTCACCGAAGGCCTCAATGGCGCCCCGGTACTGGTCGGTGCCGCGGCCAGCTTCGAGTGCTTCAACCGGAGCCGCTACGACGAAGGCGATCACGTGATCTTCGTCGGCGAAGTGGAGCGCTGCACGCACGCCGTGGGCGCATCGCCGTTGCTGTATCACGGTGGGCGCTTCTATACCGAGCATCCGCTGTAGATCGACGCGCTCGGCGCGGCTACTTTTTATAGGTCGCAGCAAAGCGCTGCTGCAGATAGTCCGCAGCACTGATCGGCGCATGGCGCGGTGCCCCACCCGCAGCCACGCACGATGCAATCGCCGACACCAGCGCATCCGGGTTCGGGTCCAGAAACATCGCGATGGAATAGCGCTCGGCCGCTGGCTTCAGCACACGGTGCGGCGTCGACACGTAGATGTCGTTGGTCCAGCGCATCAGGCAATCGCCGATGTTGCAGATGAAGGCGCCGGGCACGGCAGGGGCATCGACCCATGTGCCGTCGCGGTGCCGCACCTGCAAGCCGGCCACGCCGTCGGTGGCCAGCAGCGTCACGTTGCCGTAGTCGGTGTGGGCACCGGCACCGATCTGTTCCGGCGCCGCGGAATCGTGCGGTAACGGGTAGTGCAGCAGGCGCAGAGTGGCGAGCGGCCGGTCGATCTTGTCGGCGAAGAACGCCTCGTCGAGCCCGAGGTCGAGTGCGAAGGCACGGTGCAATGCGCGGCCGACATCGAGCGTCGCATCGAAGTAGCGCTGCACCACGTCTTCGAAAGCCGGCAGCGACGGCGGCCACGCGTTGACCGGCCGCGTCGCGCCATCGGTCCAGATCAGGTTGAAGGCTTCCTTGTGGTCGGCCGCGGTGGTCTCGTCGAGCGCCTCGACGCCGAGCCCGACGTAACCGCGGTTGCTGCCCAGCTTGTCGATCGACAGCGCGCGCTTGGCGTCGATGGGCTGCGCGAAAAAGCGCGCGCTCTGCGCGAAGGCATCGGCCATCCACGCGGCCGGCACACCGTGCCCTTCGATGACGAAGAAGCCGACCTCGCGACAGACGGTGCCGATCTGCGCCGCGACCGCGCGCCGTGCCGCTGCGTCGCTCGACGACAGCGATGCGATGTCGATGCGTGGGATCGTCGTCATCGATATCGTTTCAGTGCCCGACCGCCGACTCGTGCCAGTTCTTCAGCAGCTTGTTGCCGATCGCGCTCACGATCATGAAGAAGAAGAAACCCAGCAGCGTCGCCGCGATCACTTCCGCGAACAGCAGCGACGTGTACATGCGCCCTTGCGCGAACACGATCTGCACGCCCAGTCCGCCCGCCGCATTGCCCGAGCCGATGATGAACTCGCCGACGATGGCGCCGATGACCGACAGCCCCGCCGAAATGCGCAAGCCCGCGATGATGTGCGGCAGCGCGCCCGGCAGCTGCAGCTTCCAGAAGGCGGTGAGCCGGCTGGTGTTGTGCAGCGCGAAGAGCTCGGTGAGGTTGCGCGAGGTCGAGCGCAAGCCCAGCAGCGTGTTGTTGACGATCGGGAACAGCGACATGATCAGGCTGATGATGATCACCGACAGATCGTTGTAGCCGAACCAGAGCACGATGAGCGGCGCGACCGCCACGACGGGCACCGTCTGCAACAGCACGGCATACGGATAGATGCTGCGCTCCAGCAGTTTCGACTGGCTCAGCACCGCGGCGAAGGAGATGCCGCCGACGATGGCGAGCAGGTAGCCGAGCGTCGCTTCCTTCAGCGTGGTGAGCGATGCGATCAACAGCACGCTCGCGTTCTCGCCGACGGCGCCCGCCACTTCCTGCGGCGACGGCACGAGATAGCCCTTGCCCTTGTAGACCGTGGCGGTCAGCAGATACCAGAGCGCGATGGCGATGACGGCGACCAGCACGACCGGCCAGCCTTCACGAACGAAGGTGACCAGTCGCGTGGCGGCGCTCGGTCCGGCTGCAGGAGCCTGGGGTGCCGGGGGTGCGATGGAAACGGAAGGCATGGTGTTCTTTCTAGGCAGCCAGGGCCGCAGCAGCAGGCTTGCGGCGCAACGACGCGGTGACCTCACCCGTGAGACGTGCGAACTCTGAAGTGGCGCGCAACTCGGGCGCACGCGGAAACGGAAACGGCACGTCGATGACATCGAGGATGCGGCCGGGCCGCGGCGACATCACGATCACGCGATCCGACAGGTACACCGCTTCGTGCACGTTGTGCGTCACCAGCACGCCGGTGAAGCCGGCCTGCTTCCACATGGCAGACAGCTCTTCCTGCAGCACGTCGCGCGTCAGTTCGTCGACCGCGGCGAGCGGCTCGTCGAGCAGCAGCAAGCCGGGCCGCAACGCGAGGGCGCGGGCCAGCGACAAGCGCATGCGCATGCCGCCCGACAGCTGATGTGGATACGACTTCTCGAAACCGGCGAGGCCGACCAGCTTGAGCGCTTCGGTGGCGCGCGGGCGGTAGTCTTCCGGCTTGTAGCCTTCGAGCTCCATCAGCAGTTGCGCGTTGCGCTCGACGTTGCGCCAGGGCAGCAAGGCCGCCTCCTGGAACACGAAGGCGCTCTCCAGATCCTTCGGCCGGACGCACTCACCGGTGCTCGGTTCGATCAGCTTGGCGATGATGCGCAGCAGGGTCGACTTGCCGCAGCCCGAAGGGCCGACGATGGAGACGAACTCCCCGGCGCGCAACTTGAAGTCGACGTTGCCGAGCGCCTGCAGGCCGCTGCCGAAGCGCTTGGAAACGCCGTTGAGATCGATGGCTGCGCCGGTCATGATCCGCAGCCCGGCACCAGGGTGCGGTCGTACGCCTGCTTCTCGCTGAAGCCGGCAGGCAGGAACGCCACGCTGCGCAACTGGCCGGCGATTTCGGTCCAGCGCGCATCGGTCATGCAGCCGATCTTGCCGAGGTCGTGCGAGATCAGCTTCTCGATCATTTCCTTGTTGGCCGCGTCGTACACGTCCGACGAGATCTGCTTGTTCATCTCCAGCATCATCGGCTTCAGGCCAGACGGATTGCGCACGTAGTTGCTCCAGCCCTTCTGCACCGCGGCGATGGTCGCCTTCACCAGCGCCGGGTTCTTCTGGATCATGTCGTCGGTGGTGAAGAGCACGTTGTACGGCCGGTAGCCGAGCGACGCCAGCGTGATCTGCTGCACCGGAATGCCGGCACCGGCCATGCGCGCCGGCAAGAACAGCGAGTAGCCCTGCTGCACCATCTTCGGGTCGTTGCGGAACAGGCTCAGGTCGCCCGACACCGGAATCTCGCGCGTGTTGGCCAGCTTGTATTGCTTCTTGGTCCACTCCCAATACGCGTTGCCGATGTTCACTGCGAAGGTGCGGCCTTGCAGGTCGGTGATCGACTTCACCGTTGGGTCGGTGTGATAGACCAGCGTATAGGGCACGTAGTCGAGGTGCGCGAAAACGGCTCGCACGGGCGCGCCGCGTTGCCGCGCCAGCAGCACGTCGTCGGCATTGCCGATGCCGAACTCGGCCTGGCCCGACGCCACTTGCGGAATCGTCTGGATGCGCGGGCCGCCCTGCGTCACCGTGATCTTGATGCCGGCCTCCTTGCCGAGGTTGTCTTGCGCAGCCTGCCAGTAGCCGGCCTGGTCGGGCTGGATGAACCAGTTGGTGAGGATGCGCACCGGCTTGGCTTCCTGCGCGGCGGCGGGCAGGCCGACGGTCAAAGCGGTAAGGGCGGTGGCCGCCAATGCCAGGGCGAAGTTGCTGCGTTTGAAGAGGGTCGTGGTCATGGTCGTAGTCATGGTGTATCGGTGCTCGATGCGTTGAATGTTGAGGAAGCCAGTGCGAATTTCGTGCCGAACTTCAGGCCTTGAGCCAGGGCAGTTGTCCCTTGGTGTACCGATAGCTTTGGAAGATGCTGTTCAGCCGTCCCGGGCCGGTCTTGCGGGCGGCCGCATCGGGGTACTCCGCGAACCACGGGATGATGTATTCCCACACCACTTCGCCGGCCGGCGTCACTTCGAACAGCCGACCCGTCGCCGATTCGGTGATGTGCGTGTTGCCATTCGGCAAGCGCTGCGCATTGCCCATGAAGGCGGTGAAGAACGCGTTGACCATCTCGTCGGCATACGACCAGACGACGGCGTTCGTCGCCGGGTCGATTTCGAGCACGCGAGAGAACGGCACGTGCGCACCGGTACGGAAGTTGCCGTTGTCGAAGGTCAGGATGTTGCCGTTGGCGAGTGCCACCGGCGCATGCTGGTGCGACACCACGCTCGGCGGGATGTGCAGCTTGACGTCGCCGCTCGCCTTGTCGACACCGACGATGCCGGCGGTCGTGCGCAGGCTCATCAGCACCAGGCCGTTGGCATCGACGTCGAGCCCGTTGACGAGCGGCCAGTGGTAGCGGCCGAAGCCCGGGTGGATCGGAAAGTCCTCGGGCTTCAGGTGCTCCCACGATTTCCATTCCCATACCAGTTCACCCGCGCGGTTCACCTCGCGGATGACGTCGCCGTACATCGTTTCGTCCGGTCCGTGCGAGGTGCCGCCCGGCACGCGCTCGGCGAAACCGGCCGGCACCGGCGCGCAGGCGGCGTAGAGCAGGTTGCCGTTGGCGAGCCAGCGGCCGTCGTGGTGGTGGGCCGGGTCTTCGTAGTGCCAGACCACGTCGCCGTCGGGCGTGACTTCGGAGAAGTCGCCGCCGTGCCACATCGACCAGGGCGCGTAGAGCTCGGGCGAATTCGGATGGCTGCCGTTGTAGCCCATGTTGCCGTTCGGCAGGATGACCGCGTGGCGACCGGCGCGCAGCGGCATCTTCCACTGGTGCACCACTTCGCCGTCCATGTCGACGAGGTAGACGTGACCGCCCGCCGTTTGCGGTGCCATCAGCGTGTAGCCGCCAGCGGACAGGGCCGGATCGTGGGCGATAAGGCCGACGCCGCGGCGGCGCTGGGTGACTTGGTCGACGGTGGTGGTCATTGACGGGGCTCCGGTTGATTCGAACGGGACGCGTGCAGCGTGGCGATGACCGGAATCTAGGCCGCTATCTCCGTCAGGAAAAGCTGTTTGTTTCGAACGCCGCGTTAGCAAAATCCGTACACGACAAACCGAGCCGCGCTAGACTGGAAAACATGGCCGCCGTCTCCCAATCGTTTCGTTGTTTCGACGAGGTCGCCCGCCGCGGCTCCATCCGCAAAGCGGCCGAGACGTTGCACCTCACAGCAGCCGCCATTCACCAGCAAATCCTCAATCTCGAAGAGCAGGTCGGCACGCAGTTGTTCGACCGCTTGCCACGCGGCATGCAGTTGACGACGGCCGGTGAAATCATGATCGCGGCCATCCGGCGCGGGCAACGGGATTTCGACAACGCACTGGCGCAGGTCGAAGACCTTCGGGCCCTCCGGCGCGGCCACATCAACCTGGCGGTGTCGCATTCGGCCGCCGAGCAACTGGTGCCCGAAGTCATCGAGACGGCCATGCAGAGCCATCCGGGCGTGAGCTACAGCGTGCGCTCCGGCAGCGGCGAAACGATCCTGCGCTGGGTCGCCAACGGCGAGGCCGACATCGGCCTGTGCCTGCGCCGCAAGACACCGCCCGGCATCGAAGAAGTGCGCGCTTTTCCGCAGCACCTGGGCCTCGTCACCGCGCCGGACCATCCGCTCACCGCGCTCGGCAAGGCGCCCCGACTGCGCGACTGTCTCGACCACCCGCTGATCCTGATGACGCCCGACACCGAGCTGCGCGCCATGGTCGACCAGATCGACCACCGCGAACATCGCAAGGCGCGTCCCCTCGTTGAAACGAGTTCGGTCGCAATGGTGCGACGGCTGGTGGCACGCGGCGTCGGCATCGGCTTCCTGATCCCCGAGAACGTCGATGAAGACGTGGCCGCCGGCAAGCTGGTCTGGACCGGTCTGGCCGATGCCGGCGCACGCTCGTTCACCTGCCTGTACCAACGCTCCGGCCAGACAACGGCGGTCGCGATGGGCATGTTCCTGTCGTTCCTCGACACCGCCATGCGCGACATCAAACGGCGCTTCGACACTGCCGAGCCCCGGCTGCAAGCCGGCGCCTTCGCGCGATAGAGGCCGCTACGATCGACGGATGCAGTACCCCGGCAAACCAAGGGTCGATGGGGCGCGGCCTGTTGCGTCGTTCAGGTCGATCGCCGCGACCATGACGATCCTGGTCGCCAGCGCGGCAAGCGGCGTCTCGGCGCAGACCGTGCCATCGCCCGAGGTCAAGAAGAACTGGTTCGACGATCCTTTCTTTCAGGTCGCCAACGGCCTGCCGGCCTGCCCCGTCCCCGAAGGCCCGCTCTATACCGAAGCCGAGCGCCGCACGCAGATTCATTCGCGACTCGAACGCGGCACCAGTTGCTGGCTGGCCGGCAAGTGCGCCGACAGTAACGCCTACCGCTACGACCATCCGCTCGCCCCCAAGGTGCGCGCGGCCCTCGCTACCGTGCCGGGTGTGCGTCGCGGCAGTGTCTGGGTGATCGTGCAACGCCGATGGGTTTATCTTCAGGGGTGCGTGCCGACGCGCGAACTGGGCGCACGACTCAAGCGCGCAGCGCGCGCCGTGCCGGATGTGGAGGCCGTGGTGCCCGACCTGATGATCGGCATTCGCGGCAAGCCGCCCTACGCCGTGCCCGAACACCGATGACGACGACAGCAACCACGGCAACGACAGCGACGAAGCGACGAAAACAAGAACGACAGACAAGCCCCGAGACAGCCCTCAATGATCGAACGCAAAACCCATCTCGACACCCTCGCCATCACCCTCCTCATCGTCTGCTGTGCCATCTGGGGCGGCCAGCAGATCCTCATCAAGACCACCGTCGCCGAGGTCCCGCCGCTGTGGCAAGCCTCGATCCGCACCGCCGGCGCCGCGCTGCTGTTGTGGCTCTGGTGCCGCTGGCGCGGCGTGCCGCTGTTCCGGCGCGACGGCACCCTGGGCGCGGGCCTGTTGGCCGGCCTGCTCTTCACCGGCGAGTTCATCGGCATCTACATCGGACTGCAGAACACCTCGGCTTCACGGCTCACCGTGTTCCTGTACACCGCGCCGTTCTGGGTGGCGTTGCTGCTGCCGCGCTGGGTGCCGTCGGAGCGCATGCGCGCGTTGCAATGGACCGGCCTGGCCATCGCCTTCGCCGGCGTGGTGCTGGCCTTCAGCGAGAGCTTCGGCCACACCAGCTCGACGCAGTGGCGCGGCGATGCACTCGGACTCGCGGCCGGCATGCTGTGGGGCTTGACGACGCTGGTGCTGCGCACCACGAAGCTCGCCACCGTCAGCCCCGAGAAGACGCTGTTCTATCAAGTCGGTGTGGCCGCCGTGGTCTGCCCGTTCGTGTCGATGGCACTCGGCGAGCACTGGCGCCTGAGCTACCCAGCATGGGCCTGGACTTCCATCGCCGTGCAGACCATCGTCGGCGCCTTCGCGACGTACCTCGCGTGGATGTGGATGCTGAGGCACTACCCCGCCACGCAGATGTCGTCCTTCAGCTTCTTGACGCCGCTCTTCGCGCTGGTGTTCGGCGTCGCGCTGCTGGGCGAAGCGCTGACGCTGCATCTGGTGCTCGCGCTGATCGGCGTGGCGGCAGGCATCGTGCTGGTGAACAAGAAAACGTCGGCCGTCGCCCTTCGTGCGAATTGAAGATCATTTCTCCAATTTGCACGGCGCTGCAATTGCCTCCGCCACCCAACCTCGATCGCACGCAATGAACTACCAGGCCGTCCTCGAAGACATCGTGACCACGCTGCACCCGCTGCTCGGTGTCGGCGGTACCGTGGCCAGCTACATCCCGGCGCTCGCGTGCGTCGACCCGAAGCAGCTCGGCATCGCACTGCACACCTGCAATGGCGAAGAAGCCGCGGCGGGCGACAGCGCCACGCCGTTCTCGATCCAGAGCGTATCGAAGGTGTTCACGCTGACCCTCGCGATGCAGCGCATCGGCGACGCATTGTGGGAACGCATCGGTCGCGAGCCTTCGGGCAGCGCGTTCAATTCGCTGGTGCAGCTGGAGAACGAACAGGGCAAGCCGCGCAACCCGTTCATCAATGCCGGCGCCATCGCGGTGGCCGACCGCCTGGTCAGTCACGTGCAGGGCAAGGGCCATCGCGGCAGCGCAAAGGCCGACATCCTGGCGCTGGTGTCGGGCTTGTGCGGCGAGCCGATCTCGTTCGACGCCGAAGTGGCCGCGTCGGAAGCCGCGACCGGCTATCGCAACATCGCGCTGGCCAACTTCATGAAGAGCTTCGGCAAGCTCGACAACGACGTGGACGCGGTGCTCGACACCTACTTTCACCAGTGCGCCATTCGCATGAATTGCCAGCAACTGGCGCGCGCCGCCGGCTTCCTGTGCCGCGACGGCGCGCATCCGTTCGACAACGATTCCGAGGTGACCAACGAGCGGCAGACGCGGCGCATCAACGCGCTCATGCTGACCTGCGGTACCTACGACGCGGCCGGCGACGTGGCCTTCAACATCGGCTTGCCGTGCAAGAGCGGCGTGGGCGGCGGCATCATCGCCGTCGTGCCGGACCAGCTCACGCTGGCGGTGTGGTCGCCGGCGCTGGACGCCACCGGCAACTCGCTGCTCGGCATGAAGGCGCTGGAGTTGTTCGTCGCCAAGACCGGGCTGTCGGTGTTCTGATTTCCCGGCCGGCGCATCGGATCACCAGCCGCCCGACCCCGGCTCGCCCTTGAACGGCCCAACTACCTCAGGCGTGATCCAGCCGGCGTAGAAGCGCCCCGGCTGCGGCAGTGCGCGCACGCCATCGACGGTGCACACCAGCGGCTGCGGATAGAAGGCGATGTGGTCGCGCAAGGCATCGAACTCCTCGAAGGGCGCCGGGTACGACCAGGCCACCGCGTCGAGCTTTTGACCGCCCGCCGCGACCGACCAATAACGCGCATCGCCCTTCCACTCGCAGAACGAGTTGCCGCCGACCGGCACCAGCAGCCCCATCTGGATGTCGGCCTGCGGCAGGTAGAACGTCGGCGGGCTCGCCGTTTCGAGCACCCGCAATGCGCGTCGCGTCCGGGCGATTTCGGTGGCGCCGAAGGTGACGACGACCTCGCGCGCGTCCAAGGCGACACGCGGTGGCCGTGGATAGTCCCAGACCGATTCCTGTCCCGGCTGCGGCGGGATGGCGAAAGCCGGCCGCTCGTCCCCCACGTAATGCCATTGCGCGCGCGCTTGCCGCAAACGATCGGACATGAGATTCACGATGACTCCTTGTGCAAAACTTCGGGCATGAACGACACCACAGACAACAACAGCCACGATAGCGAAGAGAACCAGCCCATCCAGGAACCAAGGCTTTGGCGCGACGACGTCTGGACCGCCAAGGTGGTGAAGAACGAGGACGACGACGGCTGGGCCGTCGAGATGACGCGCCACGGCGACCCGGAGCCGGCGCTGGTCGGGCCCTGGACCATGGGCCGCGACAAGAAGAACCCGAAGCCGCTCGATGCGCCGGCCTTTCACACGCTGGTGAAGACAGCCGCCGAGGTGCTGCGCCGCCACGAGCAGCAACTGCACGGGCAGCTCAACAAGCATGTCAACGTCGGCGAGGGGTCGGAGCGCATCCGCGTCGCGCTGCAGATCGTGCCGGACGAAGACAACCCGTACGCCACGCTCACGGCGCAGGACGAGTCCGGTGTGCAATTGGGCGAAGCGCGCGTGCCGCCGAGCTTCAAGCTGACGTCGGCCAGCGCCGAAGCGTGGATCGAAGGCGGTTACGCGTCGAAAGTGCGTTGACCCGTCGCTGAACGGTCAGGCCGATGAAGTGGCAACAGCCATCGGCCAGCCAGAGCGCGCTGCGCGGTCCAGCGCCGACCGCACCACCATGCGATGGAACGGCGCGATCAGGCGGATGTAGTTGCGGCCCAGCAGGTTGTGGCAATGCACCACCGTCACCGCCACCAGCTCGTCGCCCTCGCCCGACGTCGTGGAAGACCCGCGGCGCACCGACACCCGAAAGTCCAGGTGCCGGTCGTCCTCGCCGAGCACGACCTCGTCGGCATGGGTTTCGTAGATGCGAAAGATGCCGACGCGCGGTGTGCGGGCCGACGTGTCGGTGCGCAGCGCCTTGGCGGTCTTGAGGCCGAA
>CAXTCC010000042.1:0-23595 GCA_964242015.1 uncultured Variovorax sp. | reverse complement strand
AGCGATTCTTCGATCAGCAGTTCGCTGGTCGGCGAGGCCTCGATGCCGCGCTTGCAGATGGTCTCGAATTCATCGGGGTTGTAGGCGATGCCACCACCGGTGCCGCCGAGCGTGAAGCTGGGACGGATCACTGTGGGAAAGCCGAGCGTCTTCTGCACCGCCCACGCCTCTTCCATCGTGTGCGCAATGCCCGAGCGCGCCGACCCGAGACCGATCTTGGTCATCGCGTCCTTGAACTTCAAGCGGTCTTCGGCCTTGTCGATGGCCTCGGGCGTGGCGCCGATCAATTCGACCTCGTACTTGTCGAGCACACCGTTTCGCCAGAGGTCGAGCGCGCAGTTCAGCGCCGTCTGGCCTCCCATCGTTGGCAGGATCGCATCGGGGCGTTCCTTGGCGATGATCTTCTCGACCGTCTGCCAGGTGATCGGCTCGATGTAGATCACGTCGGCCGTGGCCGGGTCGGTCATGATCGTCGCCGGGTTGCTGTTGATGAGGATGGTCTTGTAGCCCTCCTCGCGCAGCGCCTTGCAGGCTTGCACGCCCGAGTAGTCGAACTCGCACGCCTGGCCGATGATGATCGGGCCGGCGCCGATGATGAGGACGCTTTTTAGATCGGTGCGCTTAGGCATTCTTGTTCCCTGCTTTGTGCTTTTCCATCAACGCCGTGAAGCGATCGAACAAATAGCCGATGTCGTGCGGACCCGGCGATGCTTCTGGGTGGCCCTGGAAGCAGAACGCCGGCTTGTCGGTGCGCGCTAAGCCTTGCAACGTGTTGTCGAACAAGCTGATGTGCGTCGGGCGCAGCGTGGCCGGCAACGTCTTTTCGTCGACCGCAAAACCATGGTTCTGACTGGTGATACTCACGCGGCCGTTGTCGAGGTCTTTCACAGGATGATTCGCGCCGTGGTGGCCGAACTTCATCTTGAAGGTCTTGGCGCCGGAGGCGAGCGCCATGATCTGGTGGCCGAGGCAAATGCCGAAAACTGGAATACCGATGTCGATCAGAGCGCGGGTCGATTCGATCGCGTAGTCGCAAGGTTCCGGGTCGCCCGGACCATTGGCCAGAAAGATGCCGTCGGGCTTGAGCTTGAGCACGTCGGCCGCCGGCGTTTGCGCCGGCACGACCGTGATGCGCGCGCCGCGCTGCGCGATCATGCGCAGGATGTTCTTCTTGACGCCGTAGTCGTAGGCGACGACATGAAACTTCGGCGTGATCTGCACACCGTAGCCTGAGCCGAGCTTCCACTCGGTCTGGTTCCATTCGTAGGCGTGCTGCACCGACACCACCTTGGCCAGGTCGAGCCCGGCCATGTTGGGCGCGCCCTTGGCCGCAGCGATCGCCTTGTCGATCAAGGCCTGCGTCACGGCTTCACCTTCGGCCAAGCCAAGGATGCAGCCGTTTTGGGCCCCGTGGGTGCGCAGATGGCGGGTCAGTTTGCGCGTATCGATGTTGGCGATGGCAACAGCATTGCCGGCGACCAGATACTCGCTCAGCGTGGCCGTCTTCCGGAAATTCGATGCGACGAGCGGCAGATCTTTGATGATGAGGCCGGCAGCGTGGATCTTGTCGGCTTCGACGTCTTCATCGTTGACACCGTAGTTGCCGATATGCGGGTAGGTGAGCGTGACGATCTGCTGGCAATAGCTCGGGTCGGTCAGGATTTCCTGATAGCCGGACATGGCGGTGTTGAACACCACTTCGCCGGTCGTAGCACCGGCGGCGCCGATCGAGTTGCCTTGAAAGACTGTGCCGTCTGCAAGCGCCAGGATGGCGGGTGGGAAAGCTCCCTTGAGAGACAAAAGCACTGGGGTTCTCCGGATGGATGACGCCCAAAGCGAACCCTGATTTGACTCGAAGGGTCGCGACTTTCGTCGAGGAGTTGGCTAGCGTTCGCTGTGGGCGGGGTGTGAGCGGGAAAGCCCTTGATTATAGACGCGCCCTGCTATCCCGAAGCTGCGGCAGCGCTCGCATGCAGGCAAATTGCGGCGGCAGCGGCCACGTTCAGCGACTCTTCGCCACCAGGTTGCGCGATGCGAACGTGCGTTGTCGCGCGCGCGGCCAGCGCGGCAGAGACGCCTTGTCCCTCGTGACCCATCAACCAGGCGCACGGGCTGGGCAAGCGGAGCCGGTGCAGCCACTCGCCATGGTGCGAACTGGTGGCAACAAGCGGGACAGTCAGGGCGTCGAGAACGTCGATCTCGACGCCTTCGATCAGCCGCAAGCCGAAGTGCGCGCCCATGCCGGCGCGCAGCACCTTCGGCGCCCACAGCGCGGCAGTGCCTTTGAGGGCGACGACTTGCGTGAATCCGAACGCTGAGGCACTGCGCAAAATCGAACCGACATTGCCGGCATCCTGCAAGCGGTCGAGGATGACCGTGGGCGCGTTCGGCATGATCATCGGGGCTTCGGGCAGATCGAGCACGAAGCCCATCGGCGCGGGTGACTCGAGCGCGCTCACGGCGGCCAGCAAAGCATCCTCGATCACGATTGTCTTGACGGCTGCTCCAGTCCATTGCCCTTGGGCCTGCGACCAATACGTCTCGGCGAACACGGCAATGGCCGGCCGCACGCCGCGATCGAGCGCGGCACGGCAAAGATGATCGCCTTCGAGCCACAGGCGGCCGAGCCTGCGATACGCGCCCGCGTCATGCGCCAGCTTGCGCAAGTCTTTCAGAAGCGGGTTGTCGCGCGAACTGACGTGACTGACGTCGGATGACGTCATTGCCCGAATCCAGGCATCCCGGTGGGCCCCGCCACGGCGCCTAGGTCGATTTGCGTCACCGTGGCTTCGACCCGAACGCTGATGCCGCCCGAAGCCATGCGTGCCAGGGCGGCCGCGACCGGGCTGAACGAACGTCGGTGGTGAACGCAAGCACCGTGACGCAGCAAGGCTTCGAGGTGCTCGGGCGTGCCGTAGCCTTTGTGGCCGGCAAACCCGTAGTGCGGAAACTCGTCGTGCAATTGCTGGCACAACTTGTCCCGATGCACCTTGGCGATGATCGATGCTGCGGAGATCGACTTGATGATCGCGTCGCCTTGGATGACCGCTTCAGCCAGGACGTCGAGCGTTGGCAGACGGTTGCCGTCGACCAGCACCTTGGCAGGCTTCAGCCGGAGCCCTTCGACAGCACGTCGCATGGCGATCATGGTGGCCTGCAATATGTTGTGGGTGTCGATCTCCTCGACGGTGGCCTGCGCAATGGAGCAACACAAGGCCTTCGCCAGAATCTGTTCGTTGAGCCGCTCCCGTTGCAGAGCGGTCAACGTCTTGGAATCGGCCAAACCCCTGATCGGCCGTGAATCGTCGAGGATGACCGCCGCCGCGACCACCGGGCCAGCGAGCGGACCGCGACCTGCTTCGTCCACGCCCGCCAGCAAGCCGGGCGCATCCCAGGCCAGTCGAGCCTGTTCAGCTTTCAAGAACTTTTTGGATCGCATCGGCACACAGTGTCGGGGTATCTCGCTGCAGCTGTTCATGCAGCGTCGTAAAACGTTGTTCGAGCGCTCGCACTTTGTCCGGCGCCTGTAGCCAGGCCAGTGTTGACTCGGCCAGCGCCTCGGGCGTGGCCGCATCCTGCAGCAACTCGGGTACGACGAACTCGCCGCACAGGATGTTCGGCAATCCGACCCAGGGCTGCAACTGCTTCTTTTGCATGATGCGCCACGAGATGCCATTCATGTTGTACGCGATGACCATGGGCCGCTTGAAGAGCGCGGCTTCGAGCGTCGCGGTGCCGCTGGCGATCAAGGTCGCATCACAGGCAGCGAGCGCTGCATGAGATTGCCCGTCGATCAGCTTCACCTGGTCGGCCATGCCGCTGGCTTGAAGCGCCGCAACGACGTCGGCGCGCAAGCTGGGAATGATCGGCGCAACGAACTGCATGTTCGGCTGTGCGCGCTTCATGAGCGCAGCCGCAGCGAAGAATCGCGACGCCAGGTAACGCACCTCGGACCTGCGGCTGCCGGGCAGTAGCGCGATGACCGGCGCCTCTGCGTCGAGCCCCAGCGCCGCGCGTGCGGCGGCGCGATCGGGGTTCAACGGGATGACATCGGCCAACGGATGGCCGACATAACTGGCCGACACGCCCTGCTCTTCCAGCAGAGCCGGCTCGAACGGAAAGATGCACAGCACGTGATCGGCAGCGGCGCGGATCTTTTCGATCCGGTCGGCGCGCCAGGCCCAGATCGACGGACACACGAAGTGCACGGTCTTGATGCCACGACCACGCAAACCCGTTTCAAGATCGAGATTGAAATCGGGCGCATCGACGCCGATGAAAAGATCAGGCCATTCGCGCAGCAGCCGCGCTTTCAGTTGGCGCCGAATCCCCGAGATCTCGGCATAGTGGCGCAGCACCTCGACATAGCCACGCACCGCCAGCTTCTCTTGCGGCCACCAGGTCTCGAAGCCATGGGCCAGCATGCGGGGGCCGCCGATGCCGACCGTCTCGAGCGTCGGCCAACGGGCCTGCAACCCGTCGAGCAACAGACCGGCCAGCAAGTCGCCGGATGGCTCACCCGCCACCATCGCGAACTGCCGGGGCCCGGTCTGGTTATCCGTGCCCGCCCCAGCGGTTCGGATTGCTGGCTCGCTCACTTGGCTCAACGCGCAATGCCGCGCGTGACACTGGACAGAAAGTCACTCATCAGCGTGACGTCAGCCCCCGCATCGGGCAGCTCCGCCGTCAAGGCGTCGATGGCGGCCCGCGCCTCGTCGAGCGTCTTGCCTTGCCGATACAGCAGGCGATGCATCTGCTTGACCGCGGCGAGTCGATCCGGCGAGAAGCCGCGCCGCCGAAGGCCGACAACGTTGAAGCCGCGCACGGCCATCGGATTGCCGTCGACCAGCATGAATGGCGGCACGTCCTGCGACACCGCCGTTGCAAAGCCGACCATCGCATGCGCCCCCACCTTCACGAACTGGTGGATGCCCACCAACCCGCCAACGGTCACCCAGTCGCCGAGCTCGACATGGCCGGCGAGCGTCGTGTTGTTGGCCAGCGTGGTGTGGTTGCCGACCACGCAATCGTGCGCGATATGGGTGTAGGCCATGATCCAGTTGTCGTGACCCACGCGGGTGATGCCGCCTGCGCCAGGCACGCCGACATTGAAGGTGCAGAACTCGCGGATCGTGTTGCGATCGCCGATGACCAGCTCGGTCGGCTCACCCGCGTACTTCTTGTCTTGCGGTACCGCGCCGATCGACGAGAACTGGAAGATCCGGTTGTCGCTGCCGATCGTCGTGCGCCCCTCGATCACGCAGTGCGCGCCGACCGTGGTGCCGGCGCCGATCTTCACGTGCGCACCGATGACCGCATAGGGCCCCACCGCGACGGAGCCGTCGAGTTCGGCCTTCGGATCGACGATCGCCGTCGTATGAACCTGCGTCATGCGCGGTCGAAGATCAGGTGATCTGGCGCATCGCGCACATCAGGGTCGCTTCGCAGGCGAGTTCGGTCCCCACCAGCGCACGACCCTTGAACTTTGAAATACCGGCCTTCATGCGCTCGATCTCGACTTCGAGCGTGAGCTGGTCGCCGGGTTCCACAGGTCGCTTGAAGCGGGCACCGTCGATGGCGGCAAAGTAGTAGATGGTGTTCTCGTCAGGCACCATGTCGAGCGAGCGGAACGACAACAACGCTGCGGCTTGCGCCATGGCCTCGAGCATCAGCACCCCAGGCATCACCGGACGGTGCGGGAAATGCCCGTTGAAGAACGGCTCGTTCATCGTCACGTTCTTGATCGCCGTGATGCGCTTGCCCTTTTCCATGGACAGCACGCGATCCACCAGCAAGAACGGGTAGCGGTGCGGCAGCAGCTTGAGAATCTGATGGATGTCGAGCGATGTATCAACCGCTGTGTCGAGCGTGGTGTCGGGCGTTGTCATGGTACTTTTTTGTCTTGCGTGGCCGCTTTTTCAAGCGCCCTCAGCCGATCGCGCAGCGTGTGCAGCTGCCTGACAGTGGCGGCGTTTTTCTGCCAGGAGGCATTGTCGTCGATGGGAAACACGCCAGTGTAGTGACCCGGCTTGAGGATCGATCCCATGACCGTGGTGCCGGCCGAGATATGCACCCCGTCGGCAATGGTTACATGCCCGATGATGATGCCCTGCCCACCGATGGTGCAATGCGCGCCGATGCTGGTGCTGCCGGCGACGCCGGTACAGCCGGCCATCGCCGTGTGCTTGCCGATCCGGACGTTGTGACCGATCTGAATCAGGTTGTCGAGCTTGACGCCGTCTTCGATCACGGTGTCGTCGAGCGCCCCGCGGTCGATGCAGGTGTTGGCGCCGATGTCGACGTCGTCGCCGATGCGCACGGCGCCGAGTTGCTCTATCTTGATCCACCTGCCTTCGTGCAAGGCATTTCCGAATCCGTCAGCGCCGATCACCACGCCTGGGTATAGATTGCAGCGCGCGCCGATGATGCAGTCTTCGCTTACGGTGACGTTCGACTTGAGGACGGTACCGGCACCTATGCGCACACCGCGCTCGACGACGCACAAAGCGCCGATGCGCGCGGTCGGGTCGATGTCCGCGCCGGGATCGATGATCGCGCTGGGATGAATGCGCGGCACATCCGGGCGCGGGAGATGCGCCTTCCACAGCTGCGTGACCAGCGCGAAATAGTAGTGAGGATCGGGGGTGAGGATGAAGGCGCCGCGTGCTCCCGCGAGCTCGCGCATCGCGGGCGCCACGATGACGCAAGCCGCCTTCGACGCAGCGAGGTCATCGTTGAACTTCGAGCTGCCGAGGAAGGTGAGCGCGTCCGCCGACGCATTCTTCAGCGACGCGAGCCGCCCGATCGACACCGATCGGTCGCCATGAAGCTCGCCGCCCAGGGCGTCGACGATGGCGCCAAGAGACAGTGCCATGGCGGTTACCCTCTTACTTGCTGGCGGCCGGCGAAGGCGCCGACGAAGGAGCGTTCAACGCCTTGATCACCTTGTCGGTGATGTCATGCTTGGGATTGATGTAGATCGCCTCTTGCAGGATGGCGTCGTACTTCTCGGCCTCGGCAACCTGTTTCACGACGCGGTTGGCGCGCTCGTAGACCTGCTGCAACTCTTCGTTCTTGCGGGCATTCAAGTCCTCTTGAAACTCGCGGCGCTTGCGCTGGAAGTCGCGGTCCTGATCGACCAGCGTGCGCTGACGCGACGCGCGCTGGGTTTCGGACAACGTCGGCGCTTCCCGCTCGAACTTTTCAGAGGCGCTCTTCAATGCGTCGCCCTGCCCGGCCAGATCTTTCTCACGCTTCGAAAATTCTGCCTCCAGCTTGGCTTGCGCCGCCTTGGCGGGTTGCGCCTCGCGAAGCACGCGGTCCGGATTGACGAAGCCCACCCGAAACGTTTCCTGCGCGTGCGAAGGCGCGCAAACAAAGACCAGTGCCGGGATCAGCAGCGCAGCGGCCGCACGCGCCAGAGTGTTCATCAGAACGAAGTTCCAATCTGAAATTGCAAACGTTGAACCCGGTCGGCAGGCACCAATTCGATCTGCGAATTGTTCGGGTCGAGCACCTGCTTTTGCTGGCGAATCGGGATGGCGTACGCAAGGCGCAGCGGCCCCAGCGGAGACACCCAACTCACACCCAGACCGATCGACGCGCGGACCTTCTGCTGCGCTTTCCACTGCACGTCGCTGACACCGTCGGCACGGCTGCTGAACACATTGCCAGCGTCGAAGAAGGAGTACAGGCGCAAGGTGCGGTCGTTGCCAGCGCCAGGAAACGGCGTGCTCAACTCAGCGTTGAAGATGGCCTTCTTGGTACCGCCAAGCGAGGCGCCCGTGATCGCGTCTCGCGGACCCAACGAGTTTTGCTCGAAGCCGCGGACCGAACCCAAACCGCCCGCATAGAAGTTCTTGAAGATCGGATAGACCTTATCGCCGTACGGCCGGGCATAGCCGACCTCGCCATTGACCGAGAACGTGTATTGCTTGTTGATCGGGAAGAACTGTTGGTACTGGTAGGTCGTCTTGAAGTACTTCATGTCGCCACCGACACCGACCTCGAGCCCGGCGCGTTGCAGGCGGCCACGCGTCGGCACCAAGGCGCTGTCGCGATCGTCGCGCGACCAGCCGATGGTGAGCGGAATGCCGAATACAGAGGGGTCGGAGCAACTCGTGACGATGCCCGTCGTGCCGCTTGTCGCGCATCCGAAATAGTCGCGATAGGCTTGCGGGGACGCGCTGTAGACATACTGTCCGTTGACCAGCGTGTAAGTGCCGTTGGTGCCCGGATCGAAGCGATAGCGTTCGAGGCCGATACCGAAGAACACGGTATCGACTTCGCTGAACGGCACGCCAAAGCTGATCGAACCGCCTTCATGCGCGAGTTTGTAGTCGCCGTCCGCCGCGTAATAGGGGCGTGTCGTCGTGTGATACAGGCTGAAAGTGCGCGAGATACCGTCGGCCGTGAAGTACGGGTCGGTCGCCGTGATGGAGATCGTGCGGTTGTACTTGCTGGTATTGATCTGCAAGCCGAGGTAGTTGCCCGAGCCGAAAACGTTTTCCTGCGTGATACCGAAAGTGAGCGACACCTTTTCCGCACTTGAAAACCCGGCGCCGAGCTGCAAGGTGCCGGTCGGCTTCTCGACGACGCTGACCGTCAGGTCGACCTGGTCGGGTGTGCCAGGGATTTCAACCGTATCGACATTGACCTCGGTGAAGAAGCCAAGGCGGTCGACCCGGTCGCGCGACAACTTGATTTTGTCGCCGTCGTACCACGATGCTTCGTACTGCCGGAACTCGCGACGAACCACTTCGTCCCGCGTGCGGTTGTTGCCACCGATGTTGACGCGCCGGACGTACACGCGACGCGAAGGCTCGGCCTGCAGCGTCAGGTTCACGCGATTGTTGACGCGATCCACTTCGGGCTGCGCTTGCACGCGCGCAAAGGCATAACCGAAGGTGCCGAAATAGTCGGTGAAGGCCTTGGTCGTCGCCGTGACGTCTTCGCCGTTATAGGCCTCGCCCGGCTTGATGGTGACCAGCGACTTGAACTCCTCATCCCGGCCAAGATAATTGCCGGTCAGCTTGACACCGGCGACGACGAACTTCTCGCCTTCCGTGACGTTGACCGTCACGGTCAGATCCTGACGGTCGGGCGAGATAGCCACCTGGGTCGAGTCGATGCGGAACTCGAGGTAGCCACGCGTGATGTAGTACGAGCGCAATGTCTCGAGGTCAGCATTGAGCTTGGCGCGGGAGTACTGGTTGGACTTGGTGTACCAGCTCATGAAGCCGCCGCTGTCCTGATCGAACAAGTCGAGCAGCGTCGATTCGCTGAAGGCCTTGTTGCCCACCACGCGGATCTCGCGGATGCGGGCAGAGTCGCCTTCGTTCACCGTGAAAGTCAGGTTGACGCGGTTGCGCTCGATGGGTGTGACCGTGGTCACGACCGTCGCGTTGTACAGACTCTTGCTGATGTACTGGCGCTTCAGTTCCTGCTCCGCCTTGTCGGCCAGGGCTTTGTCATAAGGGCGCCCCTCGGCCAAGCCGACTTCACGCAGCGCCTTTTGCAGCACGGCTTTGTCGAATTCCTTGGTACCGGAAAAATCGACATCGGCAATGGTCGGGCGCTCTTCCACGATGACCACCAGCACGTTGCCGCTGACGTCGATCCGGACGTCCTTGAACAGCCCCAAATCGAACAACGCCCGGATCGCAGCAGAACCGCGATCGTCGCTGTAGGTGTCGCCGACGCGGAGCGGCAACGACGCGAAGATCGTTCCAGGCTCCACGCGTTGCAGGCCTTCGACCCGGATGTCGCGAACCGTGAACGGCTCGACAGCCCACGCGGCTGTTGCAGCCAGTGCACTGGCGACTACCGCTGCCACGCTACGCAAGCGAAAGCGACTGAGGTGTTTGTTCATCTGTGAAATGGGCCGTCTCGAAAAGAGATGACCGAAAGTTAACCAAAGAGCCGATTTACGTCGTTGAACAGTGCGATCGACATCATGACGAGAAGCAACGCGACGCCGCCGCGTTGAAAGCGTTCCATCCAAGCATCGGATACGCTTTTGCCTGTCAGGCCCTCCCAAAGATAATACATCAGGTGCCCCCCATCGAGGACCGGCAAAGGCATGAGATTCAGCACCCCCAAACTCACGCTGATGAGGGCCAGAAAGATGAGGTATTGGGTGAGCCCCATGCTCGCAGATTTGCCTGCGTAGTCGGCGATGGTGAGAGGTCCGCTGAGATTTTTGAGCGACGCTTCGCCGATCACCATCTTGCCCATCATGCGCACGGTGAGGGCCGACACTTCCCAAGTCCGGACCACGCCGCGCCAAAGGCCGTTAACGGGCCCTTGCCGCACAGTCACCATGTCCGGCGGTGCCCCGACGTAAGCGCCGATTCGGCCCACCTTGGCAGCGCCCTCTTCACGTACTTCCGGGGCGACATCGATGCTCAGCGCGCGGCCGGCGCGCTCTATCGTCCAGCCTTGTGTCTTCGGCTTGCCCTCCTCGATCGAAGCCCGGATGACCTCACGGAGTTGCTGCCCGTCCACGATGGCCACCGGGCCGATGGAGCGCACCAGATCGCCCTTTTTCAGACCTGCGTGATCCCCGGCACCGCCCGCGACGACGTCGCCGATCTCGGGACGGGTCAAGGGCGCAATGACGCCGATCTTGCGGAACATCTGCGCATCGGCATCCTTGGCCTCGACGCGGCTCAACGGCAGCAGCAGTTCTCGAGCGGGCCGGCCGCCCTCTCCCGCTACCTCAAGTGTCAAATCGCGGCGATCGAGTGCCGCGCGCGTCATGCGCCAGCGCAAGTCTTCGAACGAATCGACCGGGTCGAGCTCACCGTCGGAGCCGGCACGGGTGATGTGCTCTCCGCCGCGCAAGCCGGCTTGCTCGGCCAGCGACGACGCCACCGGACGGGCCAACGTCGCCACCGGCTCCTGCACGCCGATCCAGTTGACGACGGTGTAGAGCGCGACCGCCAGCAGCAAATTCGCGACCGGGCCTGCCGCCACGATGGCTGCACGCGAACGAAGTGGCTGGGTGTTGAAAGCGCGATGCCGCTCCTCGGACGGGACCGGGCCTTCACGCTCGTCCAGCATCTTCACGTAGCCGCCCAGCGGAAACGCGCCAATCACAAATTCGGTCTGCTGACCCGGATGCTGGCGCTTGGGCTGCCACCGGTACAGCGTCTTCCCGAAGCCGACGGAAAAGCGCAGCACCTTGACGCCGCACGCCACCGCCACACGATAGTGGCCGTACTCGTGAACGGCAATCAGCACACCCAGCGCGACGATGAAGGCAACGACTGTGAGCATCGAAATCCCCTGTATTTGAAACGTCAGGCAGCGGCGAATCGTAGCGCTGCGGCTTGGGCGGCCCGTCGCGCTGCCCCGTCGAGCGCCAGCAGATCGGCCAGCGACGACGGTTTGGTGGACGCGACGACCTCCAAAGTTTCCATGTTGACGGCATGAATGCGGTCGAAGCGCAGGCGCCTGTCCAGAAAAGCTTCCACCGCAACTTCGTTGGCGGCATTGAGTACCGCCGTGGTTCCCGGCGCCCCGCGCAACGCCTGCCAAGCCAGATCGAGACCCGGAAAGAGCGCAGCATCGGGCGCCTCGAAAGTCAAGGCGCTCATTTGCCGAAAGTCGAGTCGTGCGGCACCGCTCTCGATGCGTTCCGGCCATGCAAGGCCGACCGCGATCGGCACGCGCATGTCGGGCGTGCCCAACTGCGCGATCACCGAGGCATCGGTGAACTGCACCATCGAATGCACCACGCTTTGCGGGTGAATCACCACCTCGATTTGCTCCGGTAACACGCCGAACAAATGACGTGCTTCGATGACTTCGAGCGCCTTGTTCATCATCGTTGCGGAGTCGACCGAAATCTTGCGACCCATCACCCAGTTGGGATGGGCGCAAGCCTGCTCCGGCGTGACCTGGCTCAAGCTGCCGACGGTGCGCGTACGGAACGGCCCACCCGAAGCGGTGAGGATGATCTTGTCGATGCGCCGAGCCCATGTCGACGGGTCCTCAGGAAGCGACTGAAAGATGGCTGAATGTTCGCTGTCGATCGGCAGCAAGGTGGCGCCGCCTTCACGGACCGTGCGCATGAACAGTTCACCGCCGACCACCAGCGCTTCCTTGTTGGCCAGCAAAAGCCGCTTGCCGGCGCGGGCGGCCGCGAGACAGGCGCCAAGCCCAGCCGCGCCGACGATGGCGGCCATGACCGCATCCACTTCGTCGTGCGAGGCAATCGATTCGATGGCGTCCGGCGCCGTCAGCACGCGCGTGGCACTGGCTTTTTGCTTCAACTTGTCGGCCAGCAGGTCCGCATGCGGCGCGCTGGCCATGACCGCAAACCGTGGCTTGAAGCGCATGCACTGCGCCAGCATTTCGTCGACTTTGGTCGATGCGGACAGCGCAAACACCTCGAAGCGATCGAGATGGCGCGCAATCACATCGAGCGTGTTGACGCCGACCGAACCGGTCGAGCCCAACACGGTGATGCGCTGTTTAGGCGTGTTCACAAAAGGACCACAACATCATCGCGATCGGCAAAGCCGGCAGCAGCGCGTCGACGCGATCGAGCACACCTCCATGGCCCGGCAGCAGATTGCTGCTGTCTTTGGCGCCGGCACTGCGCTTGATAAGCGACTCGACGAGATCGCCGACCACGCTCATCGCTGCCATGAAGACGACGCCGATCAGCAGCAGCCACCAGCCTCGTTGCGCCAGCCGCGTGTAGAGGCTGGCGACCGTCGCATGCGACAAAGCGTCGGCCCAGACCCATGCCAACGCAAGCACCAGCACGCCAGCCATCCCACCCCAGACACCCTCCCAACTCTTGCCCGGGCTGATCGACGGCGCCAGTTTGTTGCGTGTGAACTTCAAACCGAACGCACGGCCGGCGAAATAGGCAAACACGTCCGCCACCCACACGAGCAGCAGGATGGACAACAGGAAGTTGATGCCGATCATGCGAGCCTGCACTGCAGCCATCCACGCCACCCACAGCGCCAACAGGCCACCCACCACGCGCAGCGGCTTCGGAATACGCGGCCAACCGGGCACCGCCGCACGCAACAGGAAAGCTCCACCGAGCACCCACGCCGCGCTGGCAACGATCCAGACAATGGAAAGCGATTGATCGAGCAACCCAAGCGCCCAGGACAGCAAGCAAAGAGCGAGGATTTCGCCGCCGAACAGCAGTGAAACGCCTTGCCCGTAGCCATTCAGCTTGCCCCATTCCCAGCCTGCCGCGGCGATCAACGCCAGCATGACGCAAGCGAAAGGAATCGGAACAGTGCCGTGGGAGGGATAGAACAGGGCCGGCAGCAAGATCGCCAGAAGAACGATCGCCGTAATGATTCTTTGCTTGAGCATGTGGCCTTGAGTGGCCTCAGGCCGGTTGCTTGTCTCGCTCCGCGCCCAACGAAAGCTGCGCAGAGGTTTTGCCGAAACGGCGCTCACGGCGCTGAAAGGCGCCGATTGCTTCGTCCAGCGAGGCTTCGTCGAACTCGGGCCAGAGCTTATCGCTGAAAAACAGCTCGGCATAGGCGCTCTGCCACAGCAGAAAGTTCGACAACCGCTGCTCGCCGCCGGTACGAATAAAAAGATCCGGGTCCGACACGTGGGAAAGCGCCATCTCGCGATCGAGGCTGCCTTCGGTGATCGGCTCGCCGCGATGCGCCAAAGCGGCAGCAGCCCGCGCGATGTCCCATCGACCCCCGTAGTTGAAGCACACGTTGAAGACGAGCCGCGTGTTGTGCGCGGTTGCAGCCTCGGCCTGCACCAGTCCGGCGGAGATTTTTTCAGAAAGGCCGCCGCGCTCGCCGACGAAATGCAACCGCACGCCGTCCTTGCTCAACCTGGGCACCTCGCGGCTCAAGGCGCCGACCATCAAGTCCATCAAGCCGGAGACCTCTTCGATGGGACGGTTCCAGTTCTCCGACGAAAACGCGAACACCGTAAGCACGCCGACTCCGCGGTCCACGCAGGCCTTGACGCAGCGACGGAGCGACTCGACGCCTTGTTTGTGGCCGGCGACGCGCGGCAAAAACCGCCGAGTAGCCCAGCGGCCATTGCCATCCATGACGATGGCGATGTGATTCGGTACCGCAGGTGTCTGGCCCATGCTAGACGGCCATGATCTCCGCCTCTTTGGCGGCGACGAGGCGGTCGATCTCCGAGATATGACGGTCGGTCACCTTCTGGATTTCCGCCTCGGCGCGTTTTTGGTCGTCTTCCGAAGCCAGCTTGTCTTTCACCAGCTTCTTGACCGATTCGTTGGCATCGCGACGCAAGTTGCGCGTGGCAATTTTGGCGCTCTCGCCTTCGTTGCGAACCAGCTTGGTCATTTCGCGCCGGCGCTCTTCGCTCATGGCCGGCAGCGGCACGCGAATAAGGTCGCCCATCGACGCCGGGTTGAGACCCAGATCGCTTTCGCGAATGGCCTTCTCGATCTTGGCGCCCATGCCCTTTTCCCACGGCTGCACACTGATCGTGCGCGAATCGAGCACCGAGACATTGGCGACCTGGCTCAAAGGAACGGACGACCCGTAGTAGTCGACGTGGATCGAGTCGAGCAACGCCGAATTGGCGCGGCCGGTGCGAATCTTGGTGAGGTTGTTCTGGAATGCGGCGAGCGACTGGTTCATCTTGGCGTCGGTCGCACTGCGAATGTCTGCAATGGTCATCTCAAATTACTCCTCAAGCGTGAACCAGCGTGCCTTCGTCTTCACCCAGCACGACGCGTTTGAGCGCGCCGTTCTTGAAGATCGAAAACACCTTGATCGGCAGCTTTTGATCGCGGCACAGCGCAAAGGCCGTCGCGTCCATGATCCCCAGATTGCGCGAGATCGCCTCATCGAACGTCAGGCTGGCGTAGCGCGTTGCGTTCGGGTCTTTCTTGGGGTCGGCGCTGTAAACGCCATCCACCTTCGTCGCCTTCAGCACCAGCTCCGCGCCAATCTCGGCACCACGCAACGCAGCGGCCGTGTCGGTCGTGAAAAACGGATTGCCGGTACCGGCAGCAAAGATCACGACCTTGCCCTCTTCGAGGTACTGAAGCGCCTTCGGCCGCACATAGGGCTCGACCACCTGCTCGATGGCGATGGCCGACATCACGCGGGCCACAAGGCCCTGCTTGTTCATGGCGTCGGCCAGAGCCAGCGAGTTCATGACGGTGGCCAGCATGCCCATGTAGTCGGCAGTCGCCCGATCCATCCCGACCGAACCGCCTGCCACGCCGCGAAAGATGTTGCCGCCGCCAATCACGACCGCCAGCTCGACGCCCATGTTCACCACCTCGGCCACCTCTTCGACCATGCGGACGATGGTCGCGCGATTGATGCCGAAGGCGTCGTCCCCCATGAGCGCCTCCCCGGACAGCTTCAACAAGATTCGCTTGTGGGCTGGGCGGGCTTCGGACATGGGCGGCTTCCTTGGGTGTTTGCGGGGCGAGTGTAGAGCGGGAATTACGCCGCCGCCTTGGCTGCAGCCACTTGGGCGGCAACTTCTGCGGCAAAGTCGTCGACCTTCTTCTCGATGCCTTCGCCGACAACGTAAAGGGTAAAGCCCTTCACGCTGGTGCCAGCAGCCTTGAGCATGGCTTCGACGGTTTGCTTGTCGTTCTTGACAAAGGCCTGGTTGTGCAGCGAAACCTCTTTCAGGTACTTCTGCACGCCGCCTTCGATGCGCTTGGCAACGATGTCGGCCGGCTGGGTCTTCTTGCCTTCGGCTTCAGCCGTCTTGCGATCTTCTTCGGCTTTGCCGGCCGCCACGGCGCGCTCTTTCTCGATGAGTTCCGCAGGCACATCCGTGCTTGAAATGGCCACGGGCTTCATCGCAGCAATGTGCATGGCAACGTCCTTGGCAGCCGTGTCGTCACCTTCGAACTCGACCATCACGCCGATGCGCGTGCCGTGCAGATAAGACGCCAGCTTGCCGTTGCCGGCAAAGTGCTTGAAGCGGCGAAAGCTCATGTTCTCGCCGATCTTTCCGATCAGGCCGCGGCGCACGTCTTCGAGCGTCGGGCCGAAGCCGTCTTGCTCGTAAGCAAGCGCGCCCAGCGCAGCGATATCGGCGGGGTTGTGCTTTGCCACGAGCATCGCAGCGGCATTGGCGAAAGCCAGGAAGCTGTCGTTCTTGGTGACGAAGTCGGTTTCGCAGTTGATCTCGATCATGCCGCCGGCATCGCCATCGACAAAAGCCGTGACCACGCCTTCAGCGGTGATACGGCCGGACGCCTTGCCGGCCTTGTTGCCGAGCTTGATGCGCAGCAGCTCTTCGGCCTTTTCCATGTTGCCTTCGGCCTCCGTCAGGGCCTTCTTGCATTCCATCATCGGCGCGTCGGTCTTTGCGCGCAGTTCGCCGACCATGCTTGCGGTGATTGCAGCCATTTTTCTATCTCCGTAACTTCAAAAATCAGATTAAAAAAAAGGGGCAACGAAGCCCCTTCTTCAGGCTCGCGAGAGCCTCGATCAGGCCGAAGCGCCTTCTTCGACTTCAACGAATTCGTCGCTGCCGCCGCCTTCTGCGATCGCCTTGACGACGTCGCCCGTCGCGCTGTTGCGGCCTTCGATGATCGCGTCGGCGATGCCGCGGGCATACAACATGACAGCCTTCGACGAGTCGTCGTTGCCGGGAATCACGTAGTCGATGCCTTCAGGCGAATGGTTGGAGTCGACCACGCCGATCATCGGGATGCCGAGCTTTTTGGCCTCTGCCACGGCGATCTTGTGGAAGCCCACATCGATCACGAAGATGGCGTCGGGCAAAGCGGCCATGTCCTGGATGCCGCCGATGTCCTTTTCGAGCTTCGCGATTTCGCGCGAGAAGGTGAGCTGCTCTTTCTTGCTCAGGCTCTCGAGGCCGACTTCTTGCTGAGCCTTCATGTCCTTCAAGCGCTTGATCGACGTCTTGACGGTCTTGAAGTTGGTCAGCATGCCGCCGAGCCAGCGGGTGTCGACGAAAGGAACGCCTGCACGACGGGCCTCCGAAGCCACGATTTCACGAGCTTGGCGCTTGGTGCCGACCATGAGGATGGTGCCGCGGTTGGCCGTGAGTTGCTTGGCGTACTTCATCGCATCCTGGAACATCGGAAGCGACTTTTCCAGGTTGATGATGTGAATCTTGTTGCGATGGCCGAAGATGAACGGGGCCATCTTTGGGTTCCAGAAGCGGGTTTGGTGACCGAAATGGACACCGGCTTCCAGCATTTCGCGCATGGTGGTAGACATAGAAATAACTCCAAAGGTTGGGTCTAAAATCCAGCCCGTTTTGAGCCTTTTTCGAACTTCTTCGAAGAAGGGCACAACACCTTGATTGGGCTGGTTTGCGGATGCGTTTCGACAGGCACAGTAACGATGAATCTGGGAGAAATCTGCCAGGAGGCAACCTCATCAAACACAGGTACTGCATGACCAGCGAAACCCAACGAGTATAGCACTGCATGCTCTGTTTTTGCCTCTGAACCCGCTTGTCCATCGCTCGCATGCTCTCCCAAAGCGCCCACCCATTTTCAACCCCATGAACGATCTCCACGCCACACGTCTCGCACTGATCGCCGGCCAGACGGATGCGGCAGCAGCGATGGCGCACTCGATCGCAATCGCAGAGTCCCCGGCTTGCGCTCATGTCTTCACACGCACTGCATTCGATGCCGCGCGAACGGCGGCCGGGGATGCAGCCGCAGAAAGCCCGCTCGCCGGATTGGCGTTTTCGGCCAAAGACCTCTTTGACATCGCAGGCGAGCCGACGCCGGCCGGATCGGTCGTGCTCGCGCATTCGACCGCAGCCAGTGCCGACGCGACCGCCGTGGCCCGGCTGCGCCAAGCAGGGGGCGTCAACATCGGCCGCACCAACATGACCGAGTTCGCATTCTCGGGTGTAGGGGTCAATCCGCACTACGGCACACCAGCCAACGTATGCGATCCGACGACGCCACGTATTCCGGGCGGCTCGTCATCAGGCGCTGCAGTGTCGGTCGCAACCGGCGCGGCCTTTATTGGACTCGGCTCCGATACCGGCGGCTCCATCCGCATTCCGGCGGCGCTGAACGGCATCGTCGGCTTCAAAAGCACGGCACGGCTGGTACCAACCGATGGCGCGGTACCGCTCTCCACCACGCTCGACACGGTTTGCGCCATGACCAGGTCGGTGCGCGATGCGATCACGGCGCACGAGATCCTGGCGGCACGGCGCGTGACCGAGGGCACAACGCCGCTTGCGGCCTTGCGACTGGCCGTTGTCAACAACACGTTTCTGGAGGGACTCGACGGGACCGTGGCCACCGCGTTCGAGCGAAGCCTGAAGACGCTGCGAGCCGCCGGCGCACGAATCCAGGAGATCGAGCTGCCTGAACTGGCAGAACTGGCCACCCTCAACGCAACCGGCGGTTTTTCAGCTCCGGAGGCTTACGCATGGCACCGCCTGCTGCTGGAACGCAGTGGCGCCGGCTATGACCCCCGCGTGGCGCAACGCATCCTGAAGGGTGCCGCGATGACGGCATACCAGTACATCGATCTGGTCGCCGCCCGGCGCGACTGGATCGCCCGCGTCGAACGCAGTGTGTGCTCCTTCGATGCCGTGCTGTCACCCACCGTGCCGATCACAGCACCGACGATCGCAAGCGTGGCGCCGGGCGAAGAACGCGACGAGGTGTTTTTCCGGATCAACAGCCTGCTGCTACGCAACCCTTCGATCGTCAATATGCTCGACGGGTGCGCGATCTCGCTCCCGTGCCATGCGGAAGGCGAATTGCCGGTGGGCCTCATGCTCTGGCACGGCGCCCTGCACGACGACGCGGTGCTCGCCGTCGCTTTGCAAGTCGAGCAGGCGCTACAAAGCTCGTAGTGCACGTGCCCCAGTGCTTCCCGCGCCGCGCCAACGCCGGGGCGAAGAAGCATGCAGCAATTCCCCTTATTGATTAAAGAGTTCGAATGAAAATCGCGATCGTGGGCGCTGGAATCATCGGCGTCACAACCGCTTGGGAGTTGGCGGCCGCCGGGCACGAAGTCACTGTCTTCGACCGTCGCGGCGCCGCCGCAGAGGAAGCCAGCTTCGCAAACGCCGGGGTGGTCGCCCCCGGCTACGTCACGCCCTGGGCGGCACCGGGCATGCGCGGCAAGGTTTTGCGATCGCTGCTGTCGACGCACGGCGCCATCAAGCTTCGCTGGCCGATCAATGCGCGCGATGTCGGCTGGATGTCGCGCTGGCAAAAAGCCTGCAAGCTGGAAACATACTTAGCGAACCGAAGCCGCATGCAGCGCCTCGCGTTCTACAGCCGCACACGCCTGCATGAGATCACTGAAACGCGGGAGTTGAGCTACGAGCGAAGCGACGGCTATCTGGTGCTGCTGCGTTCGAAGCGCGAGCAGAAAATGGTGCGGCCCGGCCTGGATGTGCTGCGCGAAGCGGGCACGAATTTTCGGGAAGTCGATGCCGATGAAGCGCGCCGTATCGAGCCGGCACTGAGCATCGACACCGATCTGGCAGGCGCGATCCATCTGCCCGACGACGAGGTTGCCAACTGCCGGCAATTCGCCTTGCTGCTGAAGTGGGAGGCAGAGTCGCTCGGCGCCCAATTCCACTTCAATTGCGACATCGCGCCGCTGAGTCGCTCGGCACCGACTTCCCTTTCGTTGGCTGCCGGTTCTCCCGCTCTCCCCTTCGACGCGGTCGTTGTGTGTGCCGGCCTCGCCTCGGCGCGTCTGTTGCGGCCGCTGGGGCTCAAGATTCCGCTTGCGCCGGTTTACGGTCATTCGATCAGCGCCAACATCCGAGAGCCGCTGAACGCACCCCAGAGTGCGGTTATGGACGAGCGCTACAAAGTCGCCATCTCACGCCTCGGCCAACGCGTGCGCGTAGCTGGTAGCGCCGAACTGGGCGGCTCACTCGACACGATGAATCCTGCTGCGCTGCAAACGCTCTACAAGGTGCTGCAAGACTGGTTTCCGGGTGCGGCCACGCTGCAGGCCGGCGTGCAGCAGTGGAAAGGTGCGCGTCCCATGCTGCCCGACGGACCGCCGGTGCTAGGCGCCAGTGGCATTGCGGGTATCTGGCTGAACCTTGGACACGGTTCGAGCGGCTGGGCGCTATCGTGCGGCAGTGCACGCGTGCTGGCCGACCTGGTGGGAGGGCGCCGACCCGAGATCGACCTCGAAGGCCTGGGGGTCGAGCGTTTGATGCTGACCTGATGCTGATCTGAAAAGCGAAATCGCCATGCAACGCATCACCGCCGAGAATGCATGCAATCTGTTCGACATTGCAGCCACCCGCCGCCGGGAAGTGGTAAGTGCCGCCGCGCTGCCGCCTCACACGCTGATGCAGCGCGCAGGGCTTGCAACGGCCCGGCTGGCGATGGCGATCGCGCCCCATGCCCGAATCATCTGGATCGCCTGCGGTCCCGGAAACAACGGCGGCGACGGCTTCGAAGCTGCATGTGAATTGCAGCGCCGCGGCTTCGCACCAGTGGTCACCTTTTGCGGTGATGAGGCGCATCTGCCCGTGGACGCAACGGCATCTCTGCGTCGGGCCCGCGATGCAGGCGTCGTCATCGTCGATGAGCCACCCGCACAACATGACCTTGCGATCGATGCCCTGCTCGGCATCGGCTCGACGCGCGCGCCGGAAGGCAAGATGTCCGCCTGGCTGCAGCGCATGCGCGCGGCCAGCGCGCCGCTGTTGAGCATCGACGTGCCGTCCGGTCTCGATGCCGACACGGGCGCATTCGCCGCCGATGCTTCAAATGCGCCTTCGACCAACAAACGCGCATCCAAGAACACTTCGGTTGTTTCCGCGCACCACTGCCTGAGCCTCCTCACGTTGAAGCCTGGCCTTTTCACTGCAGAGGGCCGAGACGCCGCAGGGGAAGTCTGGTTCGACGACTTGGGATGCGCCTCGGCAGAAGAGGCGCCTATCGCAAGGCTGGCCGGCAAGCCTCTGTCGATGCCGCGGGCACATGCATCGCATAAGGGCAGCTACGGCGATGTCGCGGTGATCGGCGGCGCGCCTGGCATGGTCGGCGCGGCGTTGCTGGCAGCGTCTGCAGCACTTCATGCAGGCGCCGGCCGCGTGCTGGTCGGCCTGCTCGATCCGCATGCGGCCGCAGTGGACACCCAGCAGCCCGAGTTGATGCTGCGCAAGGTCGATTCGCTCGACCTCTCGGCGCTCACCGTGGTTTGCGGTTGCGGCGGGGGCACTGCGGTGCGAGCCCTGCTGCCGCGTGTGATCTCGACCGCCAAAGCACTGGTGCTCGACGCTGATGCGCTCAACGCGATCGCCCTCGACGTCAGCCTGCAGCAATTGCTCGAAGCGCGCGTGCGACGGAGCAGAGCGACGGTGCTGACGCCCCATCCACTTGAAGCAGCGCGCTTGCTCGGTGTGTCGGCCAGTGAAGTGCAGTCGAACCGGCTTGCGTTTGCCCGAACATTGGCGGCGCGTTTTGGCGTGGTCGTACTGAAGGGATCCGGCTCGATCATCGCGAGCGGTGGTGCCGCACCGATCATCAATCTCACCGGGAATGCGCGCCTGGCCACCGCGGGAACCGGCGACGTGCTGGCCGGCATGGTGGGTGCTGCGTTGGCTGGCGGGCGCCCCGCACTGGATGCTGCGCGCGAGGCGGTATGGCACCACGGCGCCCTGGCGGACTCTTGGCCCGCCGACCAGCCTCTCACTGCCGGCAGCTTGGCCCGTCGGCAACCGGACTGACGCCGGCCCGGCTCCAGCTCAGCCGCGTCCCACGAAGGGCATCTTGGTGGCCATGATCGTGTGGAACAACACATTGGCCTCGAGCGGCAAGTTCGCCATATACAACACCGACTGACCGACGATCTTCACGTCGATCAGCGGCTCGATCGCCATTTCACCGTTGGCTTGCGGCACGCCCTTGGCCATGCGCGATGCGAGTTCGGTCATCGCATTGCCGACGTCGACCTGCCCCACGGCAATGTCGTACTTGCGGCCGTCGAGCGAGGCGGTTTTGGTCAAGCCTTTCACCGCGTGCTTGGTCGCGGTGTAGGCGATCGAATTGGGCCGCGGCGTCGTCGCCGAGATGGACCCATTGTTGATGATGCGACCGCCCATCGGCGCCTGCGCCTTCATCGTGCGAAACGCCTGCTGGATGCAATAGAACATGCCGCTCAGGTTGATGTCGACGACACCTTTCCATTGCGCTTCGGTCCAGTCTTCGAAAGGGCCCGGCGGGTTACCGACGCCGGCATTGTTGAACAGCAGGTCGACTCGGCCGAAGCGATCGACCGCCGCAGCGAACAATGCCTGCACCGACTCCGGACTCGCCACGTCGGTCGGCACGGCGATCACACGCTCGCCGGAGCCCGATTCATCGGCCACAGCCTCGAGCGGTTCGGCACGACGGCCAGCCAGAACGACGTTCCAGCCATCGCCCAGCAAGGCCAATGCCGCAGCGCGGCCAATGCCGGTGCCGGCGCCCGTGACGACCGCGACGCGGCCCTTGGTCTCAACGCTCATGTCTTTTTCTCCTGTTGTCTAAGCGGAACTCGATCGAAGCTGAAATCAACGGCGCGGCTTGCGCCCCTTCATCTTGTTGGCGGCGTTCTTCACCGCCGACTTGAAAGCCTGCATGGCCGATTGCGGCGCCGCCGCTGCCATCGCGACGTTGCTACCGGCGCTCGCGACTGCGATGACGCGGTCGTGCCCGCGCTCGGCAACGGCCTCGGACTTGTGCCGTGAGCCGCGCTTGGCTGAAGCCTTGACAGGCGCGCCGTTCGACGACACGCCCTTGTCCTTCATCGCGCGCGCTGTGAGGTCTTCGCCCTCGCGCACCAAACGGAAATCGATCTTTCGGCCGTCGAGGTCGACACGACTCACCTGCACCCGAACACGCGTGCCGATTGCATACCGGATGCCGGTGCGCTCGCCGCGAAGCTCCTGCCGCATCTCGTCGAACTTGAAATACTCGCCCCCAAGTTCGGTGATGTGCACCAGCCCCTCGACGTACATGGCATCGAGCGTGACGAAGATGCCGAAGGTCGTCGCCGAACTGACGACACCGCCATATTCCTCGCCGAGATGCTCGCGCATGTACTTGCACTTGAGCCACGCTTCGACGTCGCGACTGGCTTCGTCAGCGCGCCGTTCGTTGGCACTGCAGTGCAGGCCGGCCGCCTGCCAGGCCTGGACTTCCTTGGTCGGCGCCACTGCCGCCTTTTCGGGCTTGGTCGTCGGCGCCTTGACGCGCGATGCCAGCCGTTTCGCAAGCTTGGCATGCGCCTCGCCCGGGGTCGGCAACATCGGCAGCGTGTACTTCTGCTTGTTGAGGATCGCCTTGATGACGCGGTGCACCAGCAAGTCCGGGTAGCGCCGGATCGGACTGGTGAAGTGCGTGTACGCCTCGTACGCCAAGCCGAAGTGGCCACTGTTGATCGGTGTGTAGATCGCCTGCTGCATCGAGCGCAGCAGCATCGTGGAGATCTGCTGCGCGTCGGGCCGCTCCTTCGTCGCCAGTGCGATGGCCTGGAACTCGCCGGGCTTGGGGTCGTCGGTGATCGATAAGCCGACGCCCATTGCCTTCAGGTAGCCGCGGAGGATTTCCTTCTTCTCGGGCGTCGGGCCTTCGTGCACGCGATAGAGGCCTGGATGCTTGCC
>CAXTCC010000041.1:0-23627 GCA_964242015.1 uncultured Variovorax sp. | reverse complement strand
ACCGAACGCCTCGATGCCTATGCGCCGAAGCTCGGTGTGCGCTGGAAAAAGCTGTCGCTGTCGAACGCCGCGACACGGTGGGGCAGTGCCAGCAGCGACGGTTCGATCCGCCTGAACTGGCGCCTGATCCATTTCCGTTTGCCGGTGATCGACTACGTCGTCGCACACGAGCTGAGCCACCTGCGCGTGATGGACCACAGCCAGCGCTTCTGGGAAACCGTGGAAAGCGTGGTGCCCGACTACCAGCAGCTGCGCCGGCACCTCAAGGACGAAACGATCCCGCGTCTTTGAAGTGTTGCTCAGGGCACGCGACAAATACCGCGGAACCGGCTTCGCCGGGCCGCTGGTATTGCCCCCGGTCAGGGGGTGGAAGTCGCGACACGAAGTGCGCAGCGACCTGGGGGCGAGCTTTTTTACCGGGCGTGAGTGACGCCGCCATCCACGATGAGGGTCGAGCCCATCACATAGTCACCCGCGCGCGATGCCAAGTAGATCGCCGCACCCGCCATGTCTTCCGGCGTGCCGATGCGCCCCGCCGGAATGCGCTCCTTCACCTCGTCGCCGTGATCGCGCGCGTCCTTGTTCATGTCCGACGCGAAAGCGCCGGGTGCGATGGCGCTCACCACGATGCGGTCTTGCGCCAGCCGCAGGGCCATACGGCGCGTCAGCTGGATCAGACCGGCCTTGCTCGCCGCGTACGAGTACGTCTCTTGCGGGTTGACCGAAATACCGTCGATCGACGCGATGTTGATGACTTTCGCCAGGTGATCGGTCGCGGCCTTCTTCAGCATCGGCGTCAGCGCCTGCGTCAGAAAGAACGGAGCCTTGAGATTGAGGTCGACCACCTTGTCCCAGCCGCTTTCCGGGAACTCGTCGTACGGCGCGCCCCACGCAGCACCGGCGTTGTTCACCAGGATGTCGAGCGAGCTTTCATGCTTGGCATAGGCCTCGACCAGCGCCTGCGCGCCGGCCAGCGTCGACACATCGGCCGGCAGCGAGACGCAGTTGCCGAAGGCCGAGAGCTCCTTGGCCGTCTGGTCGCAAGCCGCTGCCTTGCGGGCCGAAATGTAGACGCGCGCGCCTTGCGCCAGATAGCCCTCGGCGATCATGCGGCCGATGCCGCGCGAGCCGCCGGTGATGAGCGCGGTGCGCCCCTTGAGCGAAAAGAGGGTGGTGGTGTCCATCGATGTCTCCTGAACTTGTTTGAAAAATCCGCCGGCAAAGCTTAGTTCGCCGTGCGGCGCTGGCGCGTCACCTTGGCGCCAGAGCGCGTGTCTGCCGCGCGGTTCAAACGCCGCCGTTGCCGTTCAGAGCGCCAGCGCGCTCGGGCTTTCGAAGCGGCGAGGCGCGCCAGTCACAGGATCGCGGAACGCGACCGACTTCGCCAGCAACTGCAGCGGCTTGGCGAAGTCGTCGCTGTCGGCTGGCAGCAAGTCGGGATAGATCGGATCGTTGACGATCGGCACACCGAGCGCCATGCAGTGCACGCGCAGCTGGTGCTTGCGACCCGTGACGGGGGCGAGGTCGAGCAAAGCACGCGCGCCACCTACCGCACGCACTGACAGGTGCGTCTCGGAATTCGGCTCACCCTCGACTTCCTTCACCCGCATGAAGTGATCGTCGTCGGCCAGCCGGCTCCGATACACCGCCGGCACCGATGCGCCCGCGCTCCAGGGCACGACCGCCTCGTAGCGCTTGTGCACTGCGCGATCAGCGAACAGGCTTGTGTAGACGGCGCGGTTTTGCGGCTGCACGGAGAACAGCACCAGCCCCGCCGTACCCCGATCGATGCGGTGCAATGGCACCAGGTCGTCGATGCCGAGCTTGCGCTTCAGCCGCACCAGCAGGCTTTCTTGCAGGAACTTGCCGCCGGGCGTGACGGGCAGGAAGGGCGGCTTGTCGACGACGACAAGGTGTTCATCCTGAAACAGCACGACTTCGTCGAAGGGAATGCGGGGCTCGGCGTCGAGCGCGCGGTAGTAGTAGACGCGGAGCGGCGCCTGGTAACGCCGGTTGGCTGTCACCGCCACGCCGTGTTCGTCGATGACCGTGCCGTCCTGCATTCGCCCCAGCCATGTCGCGCGATCGATGGCCGGAAAACGCTCGACCAGAAAGTCGGTGATGGTCGGCCATGGTCCCGTCGGCAGACCGACGCAGCTCGGGCCGACGCCGTCGCGCGTAGGCAGTGGCAGTGCAGGCTTCACGCGGCTGGCCCGGCGAGCGCGGCTTCCAGTTCGCCGAACGACGGCCGCGCGGTGACGGTGGGGTGCAGGCAGCGTGCCGCGAGCGCTTGCAAGGCAGTTCGTGCACCGGGTGAGCCTTGAAAGTCGGGCACAGCCGCCGAATCTGCAGCGTCTTGCACGGAGCTATCCGCATCGCACCGCTCGGCCAGCTCTTCGAGCAGACAGCCGAAGGCGCGCACCTCCAGTCGTTGCAGCGCAAGCGACTGCGCCGCATCCAGACCGCTGGTCATGGCCGCGGCGCCGAAGTCACCGAGCAGCGCCGTGCCGTCGGCCTCGAACAGGATGTTGTGCGCGTACAAGTCGCCATGCACGATGCCGCGGGCGTGCAAATGCGCCATCGCGGCCGCGATCCCCAGCGCCATGCGGCGTGCGACCGGCGGCGACCATCGAGCGTCCGGTGAATAGACATCCCGCGTGCAGGACGCGAAGCTCGGCGGGCCGGCCAGGTTGCGAAACGCCGGATCGACCCGCGCCATCAGCAACCCGTCGGTGCCTTCGGGATGCCCGGCGATCTGTCCCTGTGCTGAAACGAGATTGGGATGCGAGCCTGCGGCGAGCGAGGCCGCCATTTCGCTGTGCGGCCAGCCGTCGCTGGTCACGGCGCCCTTGAAGAGCTTGACCGCGACGTCAGGTGCTTCGCCGTCGCGGTCTCCATCCCGGCCGCTCAGCGCAGCCTGGTAGATCACACCCGATGCACCTTCACCCAGCTTGGCACCCAGCGCCAGGCGGCGCCAGTCGACCTGCGGAATGGCCGTGCTCGTCGCCACGTCGTGTTCGGCACGCTCGCAGAACGGATTGCCGCTGACGGCCAGCCAGGAGAGGCGCGGCAGCGAGAGCAGCCAGGGCGGCACCTGCTCGAACGCATTGGCTGAAATGCGCAGCAGCTCCAGATTTTCAAGCGACGCCATCGCATCGGGCAACGCACGCAATCGGTTGCCCGCCAGCATCAGTTTCTGCATGCGGGTGCAGGCGCCGATCGAATCGGGCAGCGTCTCGATGGCGTTGTCGGTCAGGATCAGCCAGCGCAGCGAGGGCGGCAGCGCGCGAGACGGCACCGTTCGGATTCGGTTTGCCTTGAAGCCGACGATGTCGAGCTGCGTGCATTGCCCGATCGATTCCGGCAATTCCGTGAACCGGTTGCCGGAACAGAAGAGCACACGCAGCTTGTGCAGTCGCCCGAGGTCGTCGGGCAGCGCGTCGAGCGCATTGCCCGACAGGTCGAGCACCTCGAGCGAGTCGGCCAGCGCAAAGATCTCGCGCGGAAATTCGGTGAGTCCGCACGACAAAGCGAGCCGCTGCGCACCCGCCAGCCGGCCCGCGCGCAGCTGAGCAAGCGTGTCCATGCCGCGAGTTTAGGCGGCGGCGTTGCGGGGACTCAAGCGGTCGGAAGTCCGAAGCGGTAGATGCCGTCGGCGCCTCGCGTGCGCTTGAGCTGGCCTTCGAACATCAGCAGGTTCAGGTGCGCCACCGTCTCGCCCATGGCAAAGGTCATCTGGTGCGAATCGAGTTCGCGCTTGAACATGATGAGCATGCCTTCGGCTGCGCTCAACGGGCGCGCCGCGCACCCTTCCATCAGCTCGGCCAGCCGGTCGCGATGGTGTTCCTGCAACTGCTCGATTCGTCGATGGATGCCGGTGAAGGGCTTGCCGTGGGAGGGCAGGCCGAGCGCATCCGCGGGCAACGCATTGAACTTGGCGATGCTGTCCAGAAAAAGTCGCAGCGAATTCGCGTCCGGCTCGCCCGCATGCACGCTGACGTTGGTCGAGATGCGCGGCAGCATCATGTCGCCGCCGATCAGCAGATTCAGGTCGGCGCAGAAGAGCGCGATATGTTCGGGCGCATGGCCGTAGCCGCTGATGCAGCGCCAGGCGTGCCCGCCGATCGTCACGGTGTCGCCGTCCATCATCCGCACGTAGGTGTCGGGCACGGCGGGCACCATGTCCGCGTAGTAGTTGTTGCGTTCGCGAATCTCGGCGATGACGTCGGCATTCGTCACGCCGTGCATGACCAGGAAATTGGCCGCCATCTCGCCACCCGCGCCGCTGTCGCTGGTGGTCTTGCTGGTGAGCAGGCGTGCCACGTTGTAGTCGGTGGCGCTGATCCAGAGCGGCGCGTTCCAGCGCTTGCAGACGAAGTCGGCCAGGCCGATGTGATCCGGGTGCATGTGCGTGACGATGACGCGCAGGATCGGCATGCCCTGCAATTGCGTCTCGAAGATCTGCTCCCACTGCGCCCGCGACTCGTCTCGTGCGATGCAGCAGTCGACCACTGTCCAGCCTTGTATTTTTCCGTTCTCGCCGTCGATCTCGTCGCGCAGCAGCCAGAGGTTGATGTGGTTCAGCGCAAAAGGCAGCGTCATGCGGATCCACCGCACGCCGGGCACCACTTCGAGCGCCTCGCCGACGTCGGGGAGGGTGTCGCCCAGGGGGTAGTGGAGTTCGCGTTCGAGGAGGTTCATGTAAGATTGACGTTTACGTAAACGTCATGGTGTAACGCAACATTGTAGGCAGTGCGCGACCCACGCGCTGTCGCCGCCGGAACCCCCTTTTTTCCTTCATGCCGACGCAGACCTTCACCATCAGCGAGCTTGCCAAGGAGTTCGACCTCACGACGCGGGCCATCCGCTTCTACGAGGACCTGGGGCTGCTCGCGCCGGAGCGCTCCGGCCTGCAACGCATCTACAGCGCGCGGGACCGCGCCCGGCTCACGCTCACGCTGCGCGCCAAGCGCCTCGGCCTGAGCCTGACCGAGGCCAAGGACATCCTCGACATGTACGACAGTCCGCGCGACACCGAAGCGCAGCTCGAGAAGTTCTTGGGTGTGCTCGGCAGCCACCGGGAGCAGCTCGAAGCGCAGCTGAGCGAGCTGCAGGCCAACCTCGACGAGGTTCGCGCTCACGAGAAAAAAGCGCGCGCCACGCTGGCGCGTTCCCGCAAAATTCCCACCCGCTGACCTCACGCTGAACCGCCCCGCTAAACAACCACCTTAGCCACAATATCGCCATGCCTGAATCACTCGAAGACCTCTTTGCCCACAACCGGTCCTGGGCTGCGCAAATGGAACGCGACCGGCCCGGCTTTTTCACCGGCCTGGTGAAGCAGCAGACGCCGCGCTACATGTGGATCGGCTGTTCCGACAGCCGTGTGCCGGCCAACCAGATCACCGGGCTGGAGCCGGGCGAGGTGTTCGTGCACCGCAATGTCGCGAACATCGTGGTGCACTCCGACCTGAACGCGCTGTCGGCGATCCAGTTCGCGGTGGAGCGGCTCAAGGTCGAGCACATCATGGTGGTGGGCCATTACGGTTGCTCGGGCGTGCAGGCGGCGCTGGAAGGCGCGCGCATCGGCATCGCCGACAACTGGATTCGCCACATCCAGGACGTGCGTGACCGGCATCGCGTGATGCTGGAAAGCTTTCCGCCCGAAGTGCGTGCCGATGCGCTGTGCGAACTCAACGTCGCCGAGCAGGTGGTCAACGTGGCGGTCAGTACCGTCATGGTCGACGCCTGGAGCCGCGGGCAAACAGTTCGCGTGCATGGCTGGACCTTCGGCGTGCACGACGGCCTGCTGCAAGACCTGGGCTTCGATGTCGACGGCAGCAAGCCTCTGGAAAACCAGTACCGCGCGGCGGTGCAGCGCATCCGCCACAAGTGGAGCAAGCGGGTCGAACCCGCGACCTCGCCGACGCCCGACACGGTCGCTGCCGAAGCGGTCAAGGCCGACGACTAGCCGCGCGTTGCCGCAGGCCGATCGCCATGTTCCCGCAACGCCTGGATTCGCCGCTGGCGTACGACATCGCGAAGGCGCTGATCGACGGCTTCAACCGTCACTACACGCTATTTCGTGCCGAGTCGTCGCGTGCCAAGCACCGCTTTGAAACAGCAGACTGGCACGGCCAGCAGCGCGCGCAGCGGGAGCGCATCGAGTTCTACGATCTGCGGGTGAGCGAGGCCGTGGCCCGGCTGGAGAAAGAGTTCAAGGCCGGCGAGCAGCCGATGGACGTGTGGCACCAGGTCAAGCTGCACTACATCGGCCTCCTGGTCGACCACCATCAACCGGAGCTGGCCGAGAGCTTCTTCAATTCGGTGACGACCAAGATATTGCACCGGGCCTATTTCCAGAACGACTTCATCTTCGTGCGCCCGGCCATCAGCACCGAGTACATCGAGCCGCGCGGCGCGCCGACCTACCGGCCTTACTACCCCTCGCACGACACGCTGGCCGACACCCTCGAGCACGTGATCGACGACTACGCCTTGCTGGGCCCGTTCGCGGACAAGCGCCGCGACGCCGAGCGCGTCGCGGCGGCCATGCTCGGGCGCTTTCATCAGGTCAAATTGCGCGCCAACTTTCAGCTGCAGGTGCTGTCGGGTTTGTTCTATCGCAACAAGGGCGCGTACCTGGTCGGCAAGATCATCAACGGCTTCATCGAGCTGCCGTTCGCGCTGCCGATCCTGCACGACAGCAAGAGCAGGTTCTACGTCGACGCGGTGCTGTTCGGCGAAGACGACCTGCAGATGCTGTTCAGCTTTGCGCGCGCTTATTTCATGGTCGACATGGAAGTGCCGTCGGCCTGCGTGCAGTTCTTGCGCTCGCTGATGCCGCGCAAGCCGCGTGCCGAGATCTACAACGCCCTCGGCCTGGCCAAGCAGGGCAAGACGCTTTTCTACCGCGACTTTCTCTCGCATCTGAACTACAGCAGCGACCGGTTTCGCATCGCGCCCGGTATCAAGGGCATGGTCATGCTGGTGTTCGACCTGCCGTCGTTCCCGTACGTGTTCAAGGTCATCAAGGATTTTTATCCGCCGCCGAAGGACACGACGCGCGAGCAGATCAAGGGCAAGTACATGCTGGTGAAGCAGCACGATCGCGTGGGCCGCATGGCCGACACGCTGGAGTACAGCGATGTCGGTTTTCCGCTCGACCGCTTCGAGCCCGAGCTGCTCGAGGAGCTGCAGACTTTTGCGCGCAGCCAGGTCGTCGTCGGTGACCGCGACCGCGACGGCAAGGTGGAGATCGTCATCAAGCACGTCTACATCGAGCGCCGCATGATCCCGCTCAACATCTACCTGCAGGAAGCTTTCGACATGCTGGCGCACCCGGAGAGTCCGGCGCAGGCGAGGCGCGCCGCCGAGCAGTTGGAGCATGTCGTGGTCGAATACGGCAACGCCATCAAGGACATGGTCGCGGCCAACATATTTCCCGGCGACATGCTGTGGAAAAACTTCGGTGTCACACTGAACGGCAAGGTCGTCTTCTACGATTACGACGAGATCGAATACATCACCGACTGCAATTTCCGCAAGGTGCCGCAGCCGCGCAACGAAGAAGAAGAGATGAGCGGCGAGGTCTGGTACACGGTCGGCCCGAAGGACGTCTTCCCCGAGACCTTCGGGCCGTTCCTGCTCGGCAATGAATCGGTGCGCAGTGCCTTCATGGCGCACCATGCCGATCTGCTCGATGCGGCGTTCTGGCAGCTCCACAAGGAGCGTATTCAGGCCGGCCAGATGCTCGACGTGTTTCCGTACGAAGACGCGCAACGCTTCGAGCACGAAGGCCACCCGGCTTATTTTTAGTTGTCATCGATTCACTTCACAAACCCGCGGCCGGCCGGCCGCTCCTTCAGGAGATCCTCATGTCCGAATCCATCGTCATCGTCGGCGCCGCCCGCACCCCCATGGGCGGCTTTCAAGGCGACTTTTCTTCACTGGCTGCGCACGACCTCGGCGGCGCCGCCATCAAGGCCGCGGTCGAGCGTGCGGGCATCGACGCGGCCACGGTCGGCGAAGTGCTGTTCGGCAATTGCCTGATGGCCGGCCAGGGCCAGGCGCCGGCGCGGCAGGCGGCCTACAAGGGCGGCTTGCCCGACAGCGCAGGCGCGGTCACGTTGAGCAAGATGTGCGGCTCGGCCATGAAGGCCGCGATGCTGGCGCACGACATGCTGCTCGCCGGCACGCACGACGTGATGGTGGCAGGCGGTATGGAGAGCATGACCAACGCGCCCTACCTGATGCTGAAGGGCCGCGGCGGCTACCGCATGGGCCACGACCGCATCTTCGACCACATGATGCTCGACGGCCTGGAAGACGCCTACCAGCCGGGCCGCTCGATGGGCACCTTCGGCGAAGACTGCGCTGCCAAATACAACTTCACCCGTGAGCAGCAGGACGCCTTTGCGACCGCCAGCGTCGAGCGCGCGCGCCACGCCACGGCCGATGGCTTGTTCAAGGCCGAGATCACGCCGGTGACTGTCAAGGGCCGCGCCGGTGAAACCATCGTCGCCATCGACGAAGGCCCGGGCAAGGTCAAGCTCGACAAGATCGCCACGCTCAAGCCGGCCTTCAAGAAAGACGGCGGCACCATCACCGCCGCATCGAGTTCGTCGATCAACGACGGCGCCGCCGCGCTGGTCATGATGACCGAGTCGCACGCGAAGAAGATCGGCGCCAAGCCGATCGCGCGGCTGGTTGGCCATGCCACGCATGCACAGCAACCCGAATGGTTTTCCACTGCGCCGGTCGGTGCCGTCTCCAAGCTTTTCAAGAAGACTGGCTGGGGCGTGAAAGACGTCGACCTGTGGGAAGTGAACGAAGCCTTCGCCGTGGTGCCGATGGCGCTGATGAAGGAACTCGACGTGTCGCACGACATCGTCAACGTGCACGGCGGCGCCTGCGCGCTGGGCCACCCGATCGGCGCGAGCGGCGCCCGCATCATGGTCACGCTGATTCATGCGCTGCAGTCGCGCGGCCAAAAACGCGGTGTCGCCACGCTGTGCATCGGCGGCGGTGAAGGCACTGCGGTCGCGATCGAATTGATCTGAATGGGTTCCTGTTTGAAACGAAGCCTGGGTGCTTTTTCTGCGGTGCTGCTGGCGAGCGCCTTCGTGGCGCCGACGGCGTTCGCGCAAAAGCGCGACAACGTGCTGTTCGATGCCGCCACGGCCGAGCAGCAGGCCGTGCTCAAGACCTTGCAGCGCCTGGTCAACATCGAGACCGGTACCGGTGATGCGCAAGGCATCGCCGCCGTCGGCAATCTGCTGGAAGGCGAACTCAAGGCGCTCGGCTTCAGCGTGACGCGCAGCAAGGCGGTGGCCGGCGTGGTCGGCGACAACCTGGTGGGCAAGCTGAAAGGCAAGGGCGGCAAGAACCTGCTGCTGCTCTCGCACATGGACACCGTCTACCCCAAAGGCACGCTGGCCAAATCGCCGTTTCGGCTCGACGGCGTGCGCGCCTATGGCCCCGGTATCGCCGACGACAAGGGCGGCACCGCCGTCATCCTGCACACGCTCAAGCTGCTGAAAGACTACGGCGTACGCGACTTCGGCACCATCACCGTGCTGTTCAACACCGACGAAGAAAAAGGCTCTTTCGGCTCACGCGACCTGATCGAGCAAGAGGCGCGGATGGCCGACTACGTGCTGTCGTTCGAGCCGACCAGCGCGGAGGTCGAGAAGATGACGCTCGGCACCTCGGGCATCGCCTACGTGCAGGCCAACATCAAGGGCAAGACGTCGCACGCCGGCGAAGCGCCCGAAGCGGGTGTCAATGCGCTGGTCGAGGCATCGGACCTGGTGCTGCGAACCATGGACATCGACGACAAGTCCAAGGGCCTGCGCTTCAACTGGACCGTTGCCAAGGCCGGCACCGCCAACAACGTCATCCCCGACAGCGCCACCTTGAATGCCGATGTGCGTTACGCGCGGCCCGAAGATTTCGACACGGCGATGAAGACGCTCGAAGAGCGCGCGCAGGCCAAGAAGGTGACGGGCTCCGAGGTCGAGATCGTCGTTACCCGCGGTCGCCCTGCGTTCAACGCGGGCGAGGGCGGCCGAAAGCTGGTCGACAAGGCTGCCGGCTTCTATCGTGAAGCCGGTGGCATGGTGGAGATCGAAGAGCGCACCGGTGGCGGCACCGACGCGGCCTACGCGGCGCTGTCGGGCAAGCCGGTGATCGAGAGCATGGGGCTGCCCGGCTACGGCTACCACAGCGACAAGGCCGAATACGTGATGGTCGACGCCATCCCGCGCCGGCTCTACATGACCGCGCGAATGATCATGGATCTCGGCGCTGGCAGGTAGCCTCAGAGATCAAAAGAATTCCGGAGACACGACCATGCTGCTGACCCCCGACCAGGAAGCCATCCGCGATGCGGTGCGCGATTTTTCCCAGGCTGAGCTGTGGCCGCACGCGGCCGGCTGGGACCGCGAGCACGCCTTTCCCAAAGCCGCGCACGCCGGGCTCGCCGCGCTCGGCGCCTATGGCATCTGCGTGCCCGAAGAAGACGGCGGCGCCGGCCTCGACTACGTCACGTTGGCCCTGGTGCTCGAAGAAATCGCGGCCGGCGACGGTGGCACCAGCACCGCCATCAGCGTGACCAACTGCCCGGTCAACGCCATCCTCATGCGCTACGGCAACCCGCAACAGAAAAAGAAGTGGCTGCAGCCGCTGGCGCAGGGCCAAATGCTCGGTGCCTTCTGCCTGACCGAGCCGCAGGCCGGCAGCGACGCATCGAGCCTGCGCACCACCGCGCGCAAAGATGCAGACGGCTACGTGATCGACGGCGTCAAGCAGTTCATCACCAGCGGCAAGAACGGCCAGGTGGCCATCGTCATCGCCGTGACGGACAAGGCGGCCGGCAAGCGCGGCATGAGCGCCTTCATCGTGCCGACCGATGCGCCAGGCTACAAGGTCGCGCGGCTCGAAGACAAGCTCGGCCAGCATTCGAGCGACACGGCGCTGATCAACTTCGACGACTGCCGCATTCCGGCCGAAAACCTCATCGGACAGGAGGGCGAGGGCTACAAGATCGCCCTGGGCGGCCTCGAAGGCGGACGCATCGGCATCGCCGCGCAGAGCGTCGGCATGGCGCGCAGCGCGTTCGACGTGGCGCTGGCCTATGCCAAGGATCGCCAGGCCTTCGGCGGCAGCATCTTCGATCAGCAGGCGGTGGGTTTCCGCCTCGCCGAGTGCGCGACCCAACTGGAAGCCGCGCGCCAGCTCATCTGGCACGCCGCGAGCCTGCGCGACGCCGGCCTGCCGTGCCTGAAAGAAGCCGCGATGGCCAAGCTCTTCGCCAGCGAAATGGCGGAGAAGGTCTGCAGCGCTGCCATCCAGACGCTCGGCGGCTACGGCTACGTCAACGACTTTCCGCTGGAGCGGATCTACCGCGACGTGCGCGTTTGCCAGATCTACGAAGGCACGTCGGACATCCAGAAGCTCATCATCCAGCGGGCATTGGCCTGAGCTTTCGTGGGCAGACGGCCGGGCGGCTGGCGAGCAGGGCGCGCGGGATGTTCCAATGGAGGACCTCATGAGCGCCACCACGCCCCCTCCCGCCCCCTGTCCTTGCGGCCGTCGCGACCGCCGCGAGAAGCCGTTTACCTACGCCCTGTGCTGCGGGCGCTACCTCGACGACTTCGACAACACGCCTGCGCCCGACGCCGAATCGCTCATGCGCTCGCGTTACACCGCCTTCGTCAACGAGCGCGCCGACTACCTGCTCGCCACCTGGGCGCAAGGCCATCGGCCGTCGCAGGTGACCTTCGAGCCCGGCGTCAAATGGCTCGGCCTCGACGTGCGCTCGCGCTCCGTGCTGGATGCAGACCACGCCGAAGTCGAGTTCGTGGCGCGCCAGCGCGATGCCGCCGGCGTCGCCACCCGCCTGCACGAACGCAGCCGCTTCGTCCGCGAAGAGGAGCGCTGGTACTACCTGGACGGCACGCGGTATTGATCTCCGGAGTGATCGATCGATGAGTAGCTTCCCCTTCGATGCGGTGCTGTTCGACTGCGACGGCGTGCTGGTCGACTCCGAACCCATCACCAACCGCGTGCTCGCCCAAATGCTCGGCGAACTGGGCTGGCAGCTCAGCACCGAAGAATCGATGCGCACCTTCACCGGCAAGGCGGTCAAGGACGAGGCCGCGCTGATCGAGGCGCGCACCGGCTTCGCGATCACGCCCGAATGGCTCGCCGGCTTTCGCGAGCGCCGCAACGTCGCGCTGCATGCCGACCTGCTCGCCATCCCCAACGCGGTCGACGCGGTACGCCGGGTGCATGCGCTGGCGGGTGGCCGCATCGCCTGCGCCTCGGGCGCCGACTTGCACAAGGTCGAGTTCCAGCTGGTCAAGGTCGGTCTGCACGACTTCTTTGCCGGCCACGTCTTCAGCGGCCACGACACGCCGCGCAGCAAGCCGTTCCCGGATGTCTATCTCGCTGCGGCCGCCGCGCTGGGCGCCGACCCGACGCGCTGCGCCGTAGTCGAAGACACCGTCACCGGTGTGACCGCGGGCGTCGCGGCCGGTGCCACCGTGTTCGGCTACAGCCCGCCCGGCATGGCGGGGCTCGGACACAGCGACCCGGACGCAATGCGTGCTGCGGGTGTCGCCGCCGTGTTCGCCGACATGGCGCAGTTGCCCGACGTGCTGGCATCCTGGCGAGCACCCCGCTGACAGGCGGGGCCAAGGCCTTTCTGGTGCAATGGCCAGAACCGATTCATCGATTGAAAGGACCGTCATGCCCACCCCCGCCGCCTACCAGACCGAACAACCCGAGCGCACCACCATCGATGCGCTGAAGGGCGCGGCGGTCGTCGAGTTCGGCACCAACTGGTGCGGCATCTGCAAGGCGGCGCAGCCGGTCATCACGGAGGCCTTTGCCAGCCATCCGCATGTCGAGCACATCAAGGTCGAGGACGGCAGCGGCCGGCCGCTCGGACGCTCGTTCAACATCAAGCTGTGGCCGACGCTGATTTTCCTGCAGGACGGTCGCGAGGTCGCGCGATTGGTGCGGCCGACCGAAGCACCGCCCATCGCCGAGGCACTCTCCGGCATCGACCCGATCGCCTGACGGGCCCTCCCCATCCACCGGCCTACGCCAAAGGTCGGGCTCGGCGTAGTCCGTTTCGCGTGTGGTCGCTGACAGCAGGCCGGCGCAGAATTTCGCGGAGGAGTGGCAATCCATGCGAATTTCCTGCGGTGGCGCAGCGCCCCGGTGGCTGCTGCCGGCTCTGGCGGCCTTGCTGGCTTTCCAATGCCTGGTGGCGTCCGCGAAGACGCCCGAAGCTGGCTCCGTGCTCGACGAGGCCCGGCTGGCCGGTCGCGATGCGGCCTCGTTCCCGCACGCCGACGAGGACTACTTTCACGACATGGACAACGGCGTCGCGCTGACGCCCGAAGAGGTCAAGGGCCGCAACATGTGGCTGATGTGGAGCGGCGGCAACGATCGCTTCTGGTCGCAGATGACCGACTACACCTTCGGCGCCTTCGACCTGCTCAAGGTGGTCAGCAGCCATCCGAGCCTCGGTTATTCGCGCACCAATCGCTGGGCTTACTTCGGCCTGGTCAACGAACCCTGCTTCGCGCCCGCGACCGGCCCCGACAAGGAGCGCCGCGGCCTCTGGCTCGACGTGCGCACCAAGGACTGCGCCCCCGATCCGTTCGAGAACGAAGCCAAGTACCCGGGCGTGAAGATCGGCGCGCGCGGCAAGCCGCTGGGCGACGGCACCACGCAACCGGTCGGCTCGTACTACGGCTACGGCACCGGCATCTCCGGCTTGCGGCTCTTTCCCAACCCGGCCTTCGACGAGAAGGCCGCCAAGGAATGGGACGTCGAGCGCTACTACACCGACCCCAGCTACTACAACCGCAAGGATCTGGTGCGGCCGTATCGCGTCGGCATGTCGTGCGGCTTCTGCCATGTCGGCCCGAGCCCGATCAAGCCGCCCGCCGACCCCAACGCGCCCAGGTTCGAGAACCTGAGTTCGTCCGTCGGGGCGCAGTACATGTGGGTCGACCGGCTCTTCATCTTCAACGCCAACAAGACCGAGGGCCGCAGCAACTACATGTACCAGCTGGCCCACACCTTCAGGCCGGGCAGCATGGACACCTCGCTGGTGTCGACCGACAGCATCAACAACCCGCGCACCATGAACGCGGTCTACGACTTTCCGGCGCGGCTGGAAATCGCCAAGCGGCTGGGGCAAGAGAAACTGGCCGGCGGCGAGCTCGACAACAAGCAGTTCAACGACTACGTGACCAGCGGGCCGCTGCTCGACTTCTTCTCGAAGGCCGATGGCACCGTGCGCACGCCGCACGTGCTGAAAGACGGCGCCGATTCGGTCGGCCTGCTCGGCGCACTGAACCGCGTCTATCTCAACATCGGACTCTTCAGCGAAGAGTGGCTGCTGCACTTCAATCCGGTGGTCGGCGGCAAGGACATCACGCCGATCCCGATCAAGACGGCGCAGAAGAACTCGAGCTACTGGCAGGCGACCGAAGCCGGCACGCCGAACACCGCACTGTTCTTCCTGAAAGCGGCGCGGCCCGACTACCTCAAGGACGCACCCGGCGGCAGCGCCTACCTGAGCGCCGACGACGCCACGCTGGAGCGCGGCAAGACCGCCTTCGCCGACACCTGCGCGCGCTGTCATTCGAGCAAGGCACCGCTGCCGCCGCCCGAAATCAATCCGGTGCAGTGCACCGGCGCCGGCTACCTCGACTGCTTCAAGCGCTACTGGGCCTGGACCAAGACCGACGACTACAAAAAGCAGATGCGCGACATCGTGAAGGCGCCCGACTTCCTGAAGAGCAACTACCTCTCGACCGAGGTGCGGGTGCCCGCGACCCTGCTGCGCACCAATGTCTGCAGTCCACTCGCAACCAACGCCATCGGCGGCAACATCTGGGACAACTTCTCGTCGCAGTCGTACAAGCAGTTGCCCTCGGTCGGCACCGTCACGCTGCGCGACCCGTTCACCGGTGCGGCGTCGCCGTATGTCATGCCGGCCGATGGCCGTGGCTACACGCGCGTGCCGTCGCTCATCAGCATCTGGTCGACTGCGCCCTTCCTGCTGAACAACACGGTCGGGCCGTTCAGCGGCGACCCGTCGGTGAGCTCGCGCATGAAGCTGTTCGACGCGTCGATCGAGCAGATGCTGTGGCCCGAGAAGCGCGATGTCGACAGCGAACTCGGTGCCAAGGTCGGCGGCACCATCGACCGCACGACCGAGCGCAGCCGCGTGACCATCCCGAGCGGCTTCGTGCCGCCGCTGTTGCAGCCGATGCAGGGCGCGCTGCATCGCCTGTTGCCCTGGCTGGTGGAGAGCGACGGCGACATCGTCGTGCAGCCGATCCCGAAGGGCGTGCCGGTCGCGCTGCTGTCCAACCTCAAGCTGCGTTCGGAGAGCGACGACACGGGCGACAAGATCGAGCAGATCAAGGGCCTCGCCAAGCTGGGGCTGCAGCTCAAGGTCGACCTCGCCACCGCGCCGGCCGACGCCACCGACGCGGAGTTGCGCCAGCGCTTCGCCAACCTGCGCGAGCCGATGCTGGCGCTCAGCAAGTGCCGCGACTTCGTGGTGAACCGCGGCCACTACTTCGGCACCGCGGAGTTCAACAAGCAGGACGAGTTGAGTGCCGACGAAAAGGCCTTCGGCCGCGAGCCGGAATTGAGTGACGACGACAAGCGCGCTTTGATCGCTTTCCTCAAGACCTTCTGATGGCGGCACCCAATCCGGGGACCGAATGGGACTACGTCGTGGTCGGCTCCGGTGCCGGTGGCGGCACGTTGGCGGCACGCCTCGCCGAGGCCGGCATGCGCGTGTGCCTGCTCGAAGCCGGCAGCGATCCGACGGCGCCGCCGGACGCCGCGGCACCACCGACGACCCGATTGCCCGACGACTACGACGTGCCGGCCTTCCATGCCTACGCCTGCGAGAACGCGGCGATGCGCTGGGACTTCAAGGTGCGGCACTACGCCGATGAAACGCAGCAGGCGCGCGACCCGAAGTACCGGAGCGCGGAGGGCGGCGCTCTGGATGGCGGCGTCCTTTATCCGCGCGCCGCCACGCTCGGCGGCTGCACCGCGCACAACGCGATGATCTTCGTGCTGCCGCACGACAGCGACTGGAACCACATCGCCGAGCTCACCGGCGACCGCTCGTGGCGGGCCGGTGCGATGCGCCGTTATGCGCGCCGGCTCGAAGACTGCCATCACCGCCCGGTGTGGCGCGCGCTGCGCTACCTGGGGCTCGACCTCACCGGCCATGGCTTCGGTGGCTGGCTGCGCACCGAGAAATCGGTGCCGTGGGGCGTGCTGCGTGACGACGGCCTGGTGCGTATGGTGCTCGACACCGCCAGCACCTTCACCAGCGGCCTGCCGACGCCGTTGCTGAGCGTGTGGCGCTGGATGCGCGGCGGCTTCGGCGACCCCAACGCCCGTCGCTGGCGCGCTGGCAGCTTCGAAGGGCTTTGCTACACGCCGCTGTCGACCTCGCATCACACCCGCGTCGGAACGCGCGAGCGGCTGATGGACGTGCGGAAGCGCTGCCCCGGCCGACTTCACATCGAGTTCGATGCGCTGGCGACGCGGGTGTTGTTCGCCGACGATGGCAGTGCGCGGGGCGTCGCTTTTCTGAAGGGCGCGCGGCTCTATCGGGCGCATGCGACGCCGAGCCATGCCGCCGGCGAGCGCTGGCAAGTCGTGGCGCGGCGCGAGGTCATCCTGTGCGGCGGCGCCTTCAACACGCCGCAGTTGCTGATGCTGTCGGGCATCGGGCCGGCCGATCATCTGCGTGAGCACGGCATCGCGGTCAAGGTCGATTTGCCGGGCGTTGGCAGCAACCTGCAAGATCGTTACGAGGTCGCGTTGACGCACACCATGCGGCGGCCGTGGGAGGTGCTCGAAGGCGCGCGCTTCGAGCGCGGCGACCGCCTGTGGCAACGCTGGAACCGGCGCCGCGGTGGCATGTATGCATCGAACGGTGCCGCGCTCGGGCTGGTCAGCCGATCGCGCCACGCGCAGCGAGCCGGGCAGGAGCCCGACCTGTTCTGCATGGCGCTGCTGGCGCGCTTCGAAGGCTACTTCGACGGCTTCTCCAGGCTCATCGGCGAGCGCACCGATCAACTGACCTGGGCCGTGCTCAAGGCCCACACCGAGAACCGCGCCGGCACGGTGCGGCTCCGCTCGGCCGACCCGCGCGACATGCCGTGGGTCGACTTCGCCTACTTCGAAGAAGGCAGCGATGCCGCGGGCCACGACCTGCGCGCGGTGGTCGAAGCGATGACGCTGGTGCGCAGCATGACCAAGCCGCTGATCGACGCCGGCTGGATCGAGAAGGAAACCGCGCCCGGCGCCGATGTGAAGACCGAGACCCAGCTTGCACAGTACGTGCGCGACACCGCATGGGGTCATCACGCGTCGTGCTCCTGTGCGATCGGGCCCGAGGAAGAGGGCGGCGTGCTCGACAGCCGGCTCACGGTGCATGGCGTGCCGCGCCTGCGCGTGGTCGACGCATCGGCCTTTCCGCGCATCCCCGGCTTCTTCATCGCGGCAGCGGTCTACATGCTGGCCGAGAAGGCGGCCGACATGATTCTTGCCGACAGCGAACGCATACATCCTTCGGCAAATTGACGCGTGTGCGGGGTCGGTCGAGACTGGTTCGAAAGAACCAAGCCAGAAAGGAAAGCCATGGCATACGACGCAACGCAACTGCTGGCCATGTCGCAGCAGCAGCTCGACGACCTGTTCACCGCCAGCCCGCCCGGCGACATCCCCAACGGCGAGGCCAAGGGCACGGCGATCATCGCGCCGGGGTCGAAGTTCAGCGACGAGATCGCCGCCTTCGTCAGCGGCTTCGCCTGGCAGGGCAAGGTCTTCGACGCATCGAAGGGCTTGCTGAAGAACAAGGTGTCGGCCTTCGGCGTGCAGGCCATCGTCGCCAAGGTCTACAAGGAGGCGAGTTGGCTCGACGGCAAGGAATGCATCGTGCTCGACTACTCCGACACCTCGGTGGTGGCCCAATGGATTCGCGACGAGATCAGGCTCATCGGCCCGGGCTTCTATCTGGGCAAGGTGTATTGGGGCAAGAAGCGGTTGATCGATTTCTGCCTGCAGTTCTGATGATGCGGTGACGCCTCAATCGCACTTCATGGTGGTCGCGCCGATCGCTGCCGGACAGCGCACGACGCTCGATGACTTGCTGACGTCGATGAACACGCAGCCCGGTGTGTGCGACCCGTCGAATGCGCTGGTGCCCTTCGGCGAGTTCGCGCGACTGCATTTCGCGCGCTTCGTGATCCTCGACGACGCGACGCGCGGCGACCTCGCGGCCTTCAGGCAACCGCACCCGCCGGTACCGACCTACCTGGTCTTCATGGGCGACTGCGATGGACCCGGCGATGTACAGCTGGCCGAGATCGCGCAACGAGCGGCAACCGGGCTGCGCCGCATCTTCGCGACCTGCGAAGACTTCGACCCCGCGGTCGACCTGCTCGCCTGGATGATGGCGCACGACCTGCCGGTGGCCGCGCGCTACGTCAACTGGCTCGGTCGCACGGTGCAGCAGGTGCGCGAAGAACACGCGCTGCAACGGGCACTGACGGCGCACACCCGGCGTGCGCCGTTCGCTGTCGTGCCCGATCCGCAAGCCGTGCGCCAGGACTTGCGCGACCATGTCGAGGCCGAACAGCAGGCCGGCCGATTGCCCTTGACCGCACCGTCGCCGACGCCACTCGCATGGCAGCTGCGCAACCTGCTGCACGTGATCGGGTTGCCGTCGATCGCATTGCTGGCGCTGCCCTTCTTCATCGTGCTCTCGCCCCTGCTCATCGCGATGTTGCGCAAGCGTGAAGCCAGCGACCCGGAGTTCTGCCCGCGACCCGATGCCGTTGCCGTGCGCACGATGCAGCAACAGGAAGACCACGACGTGACCAACCCCTTCACCGCGCTGGGGGCGGTCAAGGCGGGACGCTTCAGGCGCTGGTTGCTCATCGTGCTGCTGCTGGCGCTCGACTACACCGCACGCCACATCTTCACGCGCGGTCATCTGACGCGCGTGCAGACGATCCATTTCGCGCGCTGGGTGTTTTTGGACGACAAGACGCGCGTGGTGTTCTGCAGCAACTACGACGGCAGCCACGAAAGCTACATGGACGACTTCATCAACAAGGTGGCGTGGGGCCTGAACATCGTCTTCAGCAACGGCTTCGGCTGGCCGCACACCGACTGGCTGGTGGCGCGCGGCGCGCGGCGCGAGGTGCAGTTCAAGCACTACCAGCGGCGCCATCAATTGCCGACGCAGGTCTGGTACAAGGCCTACCCCGGCCTGACGGCGTCGGAACTGTGGCGCAACGCACGCATCCGTGAAGGGCTGGAGCGTGAACGCATGAGCGATGCCGAGGTGCGCGAATGGCTGAGGCTGCTGTGACGACCGACGCGAGCCAAAAGGCCGCCGTCGACTTCGACGACATCCAGGCCTTGCTGCGCTTCGGCCACAAGAACCTGACCGAGGCGTGCTTCGTCTTGCTGCGCGTGCGCGATCGTGCGGCCGCGCGTGCCTGGCTGGTTGCAGCACCGGTCAGCGCCGCGATCGCGCAATCGCCGCCGCCGCGCACCGCGTTGCAGATCGCGTTGACCGCCGAAGGGCTGCGCGCGCTCGGCGTCGCCGAAAACGTCATCGAGGGCTTCGCGCCGGAGTTCGTCGCCGGCATGGCTGCCGATGCGGCGCGCTCGCGTCGACTCGGTGATGTCGGCGGCAGCGATCCGGGCGACTGGGCCTGGGGCGGGCGCGGCTCGAAGCACGTGAGCGAGCCGCATGTCTTGCTCATGCTCTATGCCGCGCCGGGCGGACTTGCCGCGTGGCAACACTCGATCATCGAAGGTTGCACGGCTGGCTTCGAAGAGTTGCTTCGCTTGCCCGCGTCGGATCTTTCCGGCACCGAGCCGTTCGGCTTCGTCGACGGCGTCTCGCAGCCGGTGCCGGACTGGGAACGCCGCCGCGAAGTGCGCGACACCGACCGGCTCGACTACGGCAATCTCGCGTGTCTCGGCGAGTTCGTGCTCGGCTATCCGAACGAGTACGCCGGGTACACCGAACGACCCCTGCTCGAGCCGCAACGCGATGCCGCCGCGGCGACCCTGCCGCGTGCCGAAGACGCTCCCGACATGGCCGACCTCGGCCGCAACGGCAGCTACCTGGTCATTCGTCAACTGGCGCAGGACGTGCGCGGCTTCTGGCGCTTCCTCGATGCGCAAGCGAACGGGGATGCCGCCCGGCGCCGCCGGCTGGCCGAGCTCATGGTGGGCCGCACGATGGACGGCCAGCCGCTCATGGGCGAAACCGAATCGCAGATCGATGGCGTCGATCGCGACGACATGGCGCTCAACGGCTTCACCTACCGCGACGATCCCGATGGCCTGCGTTGCCCCATCGGTGCGCACGTCCGGCGCAGCAACCCACGCAACGCCGACCTGCCGCCCGGCGCAGCGACCGGCCTGCTCGCCCGCGGCATTCGCATGCTCGGCTTCGATGCCGAAGGGCTGCAGCAGGACCGTGTGGCGTCGACACGGTTTCACCGGCTGCTGCGGCGCGGCCGTGAGTACGGTGCGCGCGTGTCGCTGGCGGATGTGCTGTCGAACGCAACGTCCGATGAAACGCGCGACGAGGAAAACGGCCTGTATTTCATCTGCCTGGGCGCCAGCATCGCGCGGCAATTCGAGTTCGTGCAGGGCGCGTGGCTTGCCGGTTCGCGCTTCGGCGGGCTGGTGAGCGAGAGCGATCCGCTGCTGGGCCAGCGGCAGCGCGGGCCCGACGGCCGGCCCACCGACACCTTCTCGATCCCCGACGACACCGGTGTCTGCGCCAGGGTGAGCGGCTTGCCGCCGTTCGTCACCGTGCGCGGCGGCGGCTACTTCTTTTTGCCCGGCTTGCGGGCGCTGCGCTATCTGGCGACTTCCGGAGCACCGACATGAACTCGAACGTCAGCCGACCGGCGCCGCGCGCCAGCACCGATTCGGTCTTGCTCAACTGGATCAGCGACACCGCGATGCTGCTGCTGCGACTGGAGCGCCGCATCGACCCGTTGCTGCGCCCCGCCTTCGACAACCGTCTGCGCGGCCCGCTGACGACACTGATCACCGCGCTCATCAACCTGCAGCGCAAGGACGACGGGCTGGCCATCGCGGAAGAACGGCCGATCGTCGACGAGGAAGAATTCCTGCAGTCGATCATCGACACCTTCACCGCGCAGATGCGCGGCCTGTGGAAGCCGGGCGGCTTCGAGCGCGGTGGCAACACCAAGACGCAGGGCATCGTGCGGGGCGAGTTCACGGTGCACGACGACATCCCCGAGACGATGCGCCGCGGCATCTATGCCAAGCCGCAGACCTTCAGGGCGTGGGTGCGCTTCTCCGGGCCGGGGCCGTACATCACGCCGGACATCGACGACGTCGGCTTCATGAGCATCAGCATCAAACTCATGGGTGTGCCGGGTACGAAGTTCATGGACGAAGAGAAGTCGACGCTCGACATGTTCGGCGTGTCGACGCCGACCTTCGTCACGCAGGACACACGTTCCAATGCGCATCTGCAGAAGTGGAGCCTGAAGAACGCATCGCTCTTTCACTTCCTCAATCTGCGCAGTCCGCACCTGCTCGATCTCATCATGCAGGGCCTGTGGATCAAGACGCAGAGCAGCCCATTCGAGGCGCCGTATTTCAGTTGCGTGCCGTACCTGTTGGGCGAAGGCCAGGCGATGGTCTATTCGGTCTGGCCGAAGACGAGCCAGCGCACGCCGATTCCGAACCTGCCGCGGCGCCCACCCGACGACTACCTGCGGCAGGCGATGGTGGCCGCGCTGGCGGCCGGCGATGTCGAGCTCGACTTCCGGCTGCAACTGCAGACCGACGCCTACCGCATGCCGATCGAGAACAACGGCGTGTACTGGCCTGAAAAGCTCTCGCCGCGCGTCTCGGTCGCGACCTTGAGGCTGCCGCAGCAAAGCTTCGATTCGCCGGCGCAGATGGAGTTTGCCAAGCGGCTTTCATACAACCCGTGGCACACCATCGCCGAGCATCGGCCGCTCGGCAATCAGAGTCGGGCACGCAAACGGATGTATTGGGAGCTCGCCAAGCTGCGTCACGACATGAACCTGGTGCCGCACTACGAGCCGAACGGCGATGAGGTCTTCTACTGAGACGTCGCGGCCGGCGCGCCGCGGCTCCTGAATGCGCCCGGCGTTTCACCCGTCCAGCCGCGGAACGCGCGCGCGAAACTCTTCTCGTTGCGAAAGCCGACAGCCAGCGCGATCTGCTTGATCGGTTTGGTGGTGCGGCGCAATTGCCGCTGCGCCTGGTCGCGCCTCACTTCGTCCTTGATCGATTGCAGCGAGGTGCCTTCGTCCTTCAGTTGACGGTGCAGGGTGCGGGTCGAGACGTTCAGCGCGGTGGCCAGTGCGTCTGCTGTATTCGGCGCTGTCCGCGGCGCAGTGGGGTGCGAGGTCGCGTCGCCATCGGCCGGCCCTCGCATCAATTCGCGCACGCGCTGGGCCAGCAGCCGGTCGCGCCGGTACTGCAACACCGTCAGCGGCAACGCGCGCTTGAGCATCGTGCGCAGCGCCCGCTCGTCGCGTTGCAAGGGCAGCACCAGGTATCGCTCGTCGAAGCTGTAGCTGGCGCACGCCGCATCGAACTGGACGTCGCCGGTGAACATCAGCGAATAAGCGTCGCGGTGCGGCGGTGCCGCGAACGGAAAGGTCGCGTTGCGCAGCGAGATGCGTGAGTCGATCGCCCAGCAGGCGTAACCGTGCAGGAAGCGCAGGCTCGACACCAGGCAGAACTCGCGAAAAGCGGTGTCGAGCGGTCGTCGCTCGGTGATCGACAGTGTCGCCACGCCGCCCGCCACCTGCAGGTCGAGCACGATGTCGTCGGTCAGGAGCCGGTGATGTCGACACCAGCGCTTGATCGCCAGGCCCAAGTCGGGCGAGCCCAGCGAGGCGCGGCACAACATGCCGTAACTGCCCCATGGCAGCTTGCGCGTGAACCATCCCAGCGCCTCGTCGTCCAACTCCTGCATCGCATGCGCGTTGAGCGTTTCGAACTGCGCCGCCGTGACGCGGGCGCCTGCTTTGGCGACATCCCGCGGCGCGATCTGTGCCGCGCGCAGGGCGCCGGAAGGATCGACGCCGTAGCGCGCGTAGCCGCGCACGATCGCTCGCACGAAGGCCATCGGCGTCGCGGCGCGAGCGGGGCTGAGGAACGAGGGCGATGCCATCGGGCGTGACTGTCGTAGTGGCAGGATTTGCAACCATTGTGGCGCCAATTGCGGATCGGTCGGGCGTAAGCTGCGCCTTTGCGCCCATCCCGGCCAAGCACAGACACGCACCCGCACAGGAGACAAACCCCATGCACGATCCCGGCCTCAACTTCGACCTGGGCGACACCATCGATTCGCTGCGCGACGCGATCCAGGCGTTCGCCGCCGACGAGATCGCGCCGCGCGCCGCGGCCATCGACAGCGAGAACCTGTTCCCGAAGGACCTGTGGAAGAAGCTCGGCGACCTCGGCCTGCACGGCATGACGGTCAAGGAAGAGTACGGCGGCACCGAGCTCGG
>CAXTCC010000040.1:3876-23699 GCA_964242015.1 uncultured Variovorax sp. | reverse complement strand
TCGAGCCGCTGCAGGTTGCAGTTGACGACCCACACCAGGTTGTCGAGCTTCTCGCGTGCGGCCAGGGTCAAGGCGCTCATCGATTCGGGCTCGTCCATCTCGCCGTCGCCGAACACGCCCCAGACTTTTCTTTGGCTGCAGTCGAGCAGCTGGCGGTCGGTGAGGTAGCGCATGAAGCGCGCGTGGTAGATCGAGCTGATCGGGCCGATGCCCATCGAGCCGGTCGGGAACTGCCAGAAGTCGGGCATCAAATACGGATGCGGGTAGCTGCTCAAGCCGCGTGCGCCTTTGCCTTGGGTGAAGGCGGGGGCGGTGAGCTCCTGGCGGTAGTGCGTCAGGTCGTCTTCGCTCAGGCGACCTTCGAGGTAAGCCCGTGCGTAGACACCCGGCGCGCTGTGCGGCTGGAAGAAGACCAGGTCGCCGCGGTGCCGTTCGTTCTTCGCATGAAAGAAATGGTTGAAGCCCATCTCGAACAGATCGGCTGCGCTGGCGTAGCTGGCGATGTGGCCGCCGAGTTCGCCGTACGAATGGTTGGCGCGCACCACCATCGCCAGTGCGTTCCAGCGCATGAGAGAGGCCAGTCGTTCTTCCATCGCCAGGTCACCAGGAAAGGCCGGCTGCGCATCGACGGCGATGGTGTTGACGTACGGCGTGCACAGCTCGGGCTGCCAGCCGATGCGCTGCTGCCGCGCCATTTCCGCGAGCGCGTCGAGGATCTGCTTCGCGCGCTCCGGGCCGTTGGCTTCGACCAGCGCCGCGAAGGCATCGCGCCACTCGGCGGTTTCTTGCGGGTCGGGGTCGAGTGCCGATACGAGCGCAGGCGCGCCGGCAAGTGCACTGAGTTGAAGCGTGGACGAGGCGTTCATTCGTAGGTTCCGATGGGCGTGTGCTCCGACAGTATCGCCAGTGACGCAGCGTGCCACAAAACCGTCATGCGCCGTGGATATGGTCAGGCTCCCGTCAGCGATGAATCAACTTCCAGGCCAGCCATGAACGACAAGAATTGCCCCACGCCCTACACCGACCCCGATGACTTCGACAACAACCCCAGCGCCAACACCGCGCTCGCCGATGTCATCGCCACCCGCATGCATCGGCGGCACCTGCTGCGCGGCGGCGTCGGCGCACTCGCAGCCGCGACGCTCGGCCCGCTGGCACTGAGTGCCTGCGGCGGTGGCGGCAACAGCGGCGGCTTTCCCATCCTTCCGCCGGCCCCGGCGCCCGCACCCCCACCGGTTCCCGCCCCGCCGCCCCCCGCACCAGCGCCTGCACCGGCCGGCCCGGCACTCGGCTTCACGGCCGTCGGCAAGAGCCTGGCCGACAGCATCGTCGTGCCGCTCGGCTACACCGCGACCGTGATCTACGCGACCGGCGACTCGATCGATGCGGCCGTCACCGACTACAAGAACGACGGCACCGACGACAACTTCAATCGCCGCAGCGGCGACCAGCACGACGGCATGCACTTCTTCGGCCTGACCAGCGACGGCAAGCCGACATTGACCAACAGCGACCGCGGCCTGATGTGCATCAACCACGAGGCCATCAACGGCACCGTCGCCTTCATGCACCCGGCCGGCCAGACCAACGCCACGAGCGGCGCACGGCCAGAAGCGGAAGCGCTGAAAGAAGTCGAAGCGCATGGTGCGTCGGTGGTCGAACTGGCACGCAGCGGCGGCAAGCTCGCCACCGTCAAGACATCGACCTTCAACCGCCGCATCACGCCGCGCACGCCGATGAACTTCGGCGGCCCGGCCAAGGGCTCGGCACTGCTGAAGACGCTGTACTCGCCCGCCGGCACCGCTACGCGCGGGATGATCGGCAACTGCGCCAGCGGCTACACGCCGTGGGGCACCTACCTCACCTGCGAAGAAAACTTCGCAGGCTTCTTCACCCGTGGCGCGACGGACGACGCTGTGCGCACGGCCAAAGAGAAGACCGCCTTTGCACGCATCGGTCTGAAGCAGGCCGTGACCGGCGGCCAGCGCTGGTCGACGGTGGTGCCCGCCGTGACCGCACCCGTCAACACCGAGTACCAGCGCTGGGATGCAAGCGTGACCGGCACCTCGACCGATGGCACCGACGACTTCCGCAACACGCACAACACCTTCGGCTGGGTGGTGGAAATCGACCCGTACGACCCGACCTCGACACCCGTCAAGCACACCGGCCTCGGCCGCTTCGCGCACGAAGGCGCCTGGCCGAGCAACCCGGTCGTCGGCAAGCCACTGGCCTTCTACATGGGCGACGATTCGCGCAGCGAGTACGTCTACAAGTACGTGTCGAAAGCCAACTGGGTCGCAGCCGACGCCAACCCGAGCGACCGCCTCGCGACCGGCGCCAAGTACCTGGACGACGGCACGCTCTACGCCGCCAAGTTCAACGCCGACGGCAGCGGCACCTGGCTCAAGCTCGACCTGACCAACACCGCGATCTCGGGCAACGCGGCCTACGCTTTCGCCGATCTGGCCGACGTGCTGGTCAATGCGCGGCTGGCAGCCGATGCGGCCGGTGCCACCAAGTGCGACCGCCCTGAATGGACGGCTGTGAACCCGCTCAACGGCGAGATCTACATCACCATGACGGAGAACCCGGACCGCGGCAACGTCGGCTCCCTGAGCACCAACAACGTGCCCAACCCCGATGTCGAACCCGCCTTCCCGCGCTACTGGCTCGACAACAAGGGCATCACCGCGCAGAACCCCGCGGCGCAGGCCAACAAGGGCGACGTCAACGGCCAGGTCATGCGCATTCGCGAGACCGGCAACGACGCATCGGCCACCACCTTCAACTGGGACATCTATCTGTTCGGCAGCCAGGCCAAGGCCGATGCCGGGCTGGACGATGTCAACTACCAGAAGAACGTGAACCTGTCGGGCCTGTCGGACTTCAACGACCTCTCCAAGCCCGACGGCTGCTGGTTCTCGCGCGCCAGCGGCATCCTGTGGATCGAGACCGACGACAACGCCTACTACGACGTCACCAACTGCATGCTGCTGGCAGCCATTCCGGGCACCTACGGCGACGGCGGAAAGATCGACGTGGTCAACCAGGCCAACGGCAAGCCGGGCACGGCGGGCACCGCACCGGTGACCGTCACCACCTATGCCGGCAAGAAAATGACCGACACGATCTTCAAGCGCTTCTTGACGGCGCCCAAGGGCTCTGAAGTGACCGGCCTGGCCGAGTCACCCGACGGCAAGGCGCTGTTCATCAACATCCAGCATCCGGGCGAGAACACCGCCGCCGCGAACATCGGCGACCCGACGAAGTACGAGAGCCATTGGCCGGGCAGCGGTGCCGGCATCGCGCTGCCTTATGGGCCCGGTGGTGTTGCCGCGCGACCGCGTTCGGCGACGGTGATGATCACGAAGAACGACGGCGGGATCATCGGGCTGTAGATCGACTTTTGAAGTCGTTTCAGCAAGCGTTGAAAGCGCTGCGCGCCAAGAGTCGAAGACTCAAGGCGTCGCAGCCGCCTTCGGCCACAGCGCCCACAGCCGCAACGGCTGATTCACCTTGGCTGCCAGCCGTCCCGCATCGCTGCCGGTGCCGGCGAAATAGTCGGCGCGCACTGCACCGAGGATGGCGCTGCCGGTGTCTTGCGCGACCACCAGCTTGGCGAGCTGCAAGGTCTGGCCGTTCGATGCGAGCCAGACCGGCGTGCCGTAAGGAATGCTGTCGCGATCGACCGCGATGGAGCGCCCCGCGGTGAGCGGCACGCCTTGCGCACCGCGCGGGCCGGCGTCCATGTCGGTCAACGCTTCTTCGCGAAAGAACACGTAGCGCGGGTTGCTCCACAGCAGCTGCGGCACGCGCTGCGGGTTTTGCGCAGCCCATGCCTTGGTGTCGTCGGGCCAACGCGTCACACGCGTGGCGCCCTGGCTCACCAGCCACGATTGAATGCTCTTGTAGGGCTGGTCGTTGGTGCCGGCGAAGGCGACGCGCACCGTGCGTTGCGAACCATCGGCTTCGGTGATGTGCAAGCGGCCCGAGCCCTGGATGTGCAGCATCATCATGTCGATCGGGTCGGCCAGCCAGGCGATCTCACGACCGCGCAATGCGGCCTGTGCTTCAGGCACCGTGTCGATCTCTTGTCGGGTGAACCAGGGCCGGCGCGCGCCGAGGCTGGCAGGCGGTTGATAGAGCGGAATGCTGAACGCAGCGCTGGGCCGCCGCGAGGCCTCGAACACCGGCTCGTAATAGCTGGTGAGCTGGCCATCGCTCTGGCCGGCGAGCGACTCGACGCGGTACGGCTGCAGCCGGTCGATCATCCATTGACGCTGTTCGTCGGGACTGCCGATCGACAGCCGCCGCACGTCGCCGCACAGTGGCTTGAACACCGCGTTGGGCCGCGCACAATTCGACAGCAACGCGATCCAGCCTTCATGCAAGGGGTCTTCCACGAAGCCGGGGAGCTCGGTCCATGCGACCGGCACCCAGCGACTCTTGGGATGCGTGAGAGAGCCCGTGAGCGGGCCGAGCTCGGGTGGGGGCGTGGCGGTCGAAGGCACAGGGGCCTCGGGCACGCGCGGGCCGAAGGAGCACCCCGCCAGCATTGCCACTACCATCGCCACCCCAAGCCGCCACCGGAGTCCTTGTTTCATGGGTCTGATTTTGCTCGAAGCTTTCGCGGCCGGCGCCGTGCTTGTCCTCATCGTCTGGTGGACCATGTTCTCGGGCCGCAAGCGCGGCGAAATCGATGACACACCCGCACACAAGAACGGGGATGCTTCCGACGCAGACGACAAGCCACCGCCAACATAATCGCGGCTCTTTCGTTTCAAAGAGTCAAAGGGATCATCATGAAAAAACTCATTCTCGCTACCGCCACCGCTGCAGTCGTTTTGTCCGGTTGTGCCGGCATGACCGACACGCAACGCAACACCGGTGCCGGTGCCGGTATCGGCGCACTGGCCGGCGCCGCCATCGGTTCGGCCACGGGCGGCAACCGGGGCGCTATCGGCACCGGTGCAGCGGTCGGCGCATTGGCGGGCGCAGCAGGCGGCTACTTCTGGTCGCAACGCATGGAAGCACAGAAGCGCCAGATGGAGCAGGCCACGCAAGGCACCGGCATCGCGGTCACGCAAACGGCCAACAACGAGCTCAAGCTGGCGATCCCGAGCGACGCATCCTTCGACGTCGGCCGCGCCAACATCAAGCCGAACCTGGCACCGGTGCTCGACCAGTTCGCGACCGGCCTGCGCAACAACGCCAACGCCGACGTGCGCATCATCGGCCACACCGACAACACCGGCACCGACGCCATCAACAACCCGTTGTCGGTCGAACGCGCCGCCAGCACGCGCGACTATCTGATCTCGCGCGGCGTGCGCTCGACGGCGATCAACATCGATGGCCGCGGTTCGCGCGAGCCGGTGGCCAACAACGCGACCGACAGCGGCCGCGCACAAAACCGCCGCATCGAGATCTACGTCGGCGAGCGTCCGCAGGGCTGATGACCGGGCTTCGGCCCGAATCGTTCTGCTGATGTTCAGGCCGGCCGCAGCAGGTTGGCCAGCTCCACAGCCGACCTGACTTCCATCTTCTCGAACAGGCGCGCACGGTGAACTTCCACCGTGCGCACGCTGATGGAGAGCTGATCGGCGATCAGCTTGTTGGGCAGGCCTTCGACAACGAGCCGCATCACTTCGCGCTCGCGTTCCGTGAGTTCCGCGATGCGGTCGGTGAGCTTGCGCTGCGCCTCCTTGCGTTCGAGCGATCGCAAGGAGGCGCCCAGCGCATGCTCGATGCGATCGACCAGCGCGTTGTCTGAAAAGGGCTTCTCGCAAAAATCGAATGCACCGCGTTTGACGAGATCGACCGCGGTCGGCACGTCGGCATGGCCTGTCAGGAAAATCACCGGCATCGCGTCGAGCAAGCCTTGCTCGGCCAATCGATCGAACAGCACCAGCCCGCTGGTGCCCGGCATGCGCACGTCCAGCAGCAGGCAATGCGGACGCTCGGTCACAGGCCTTTCGTGCAGCCGTTCTTCAAAAGCTTCCGCCGTGGCGAAGTGTTCGCTCTCGAGCCGGCGCGAGCGCAGCAGCCAGGCCAACGCTTCGCGCACGCTGGCGTCGTCGTCGACGATAAAGATGAGGGCATCGATCAGCGGTTGCACGGACGTATGTTCTTTCAGGCGGCTGGCAAGGTAAAGCGAAAGACCGTGCCGCGCGGCCGGTGCGGCGCATAGACCAGTGCGCCGCCGTGCTGTTCGACGACCGTGCGACACAGGCTCAGGCCGAGTCCCATGCCGTCGGCGCGCGTGGTGAAGAACGGCGTGAAGAGCCGGGCTTCGACGTCATTGCTGATGCCGCTGCCGATGTCGGCGACGGAAAACTCGACCCAGCGACGGCCTTCGGCGGCACGTGCGTTGCCACTGCCGCTGCCATTGCCATCTCTGCTGCCCAGCCCGCCGACAAGCAGCACACGCAACGTCAACACCCGGTCGATGCATTCGGGCACGTCCATCGCCTGCATCCCGTTGCGCGCCAGATTGAGCAGCACCTGCTCGACCAGCGTGCGATCGCACAGCACCGGCGGCAACGGGTCTTCGAGCGCGATGTCGATGCGCACGCCGAGCTTTCGCGCTTGCAGTTGCACCAGTGGAAGCACCGCATCGATGAGCGCACGCGGCGCGGCCGCCTCACGCGTGCGGTCGCGCCGACGCACGAAGTCGTGCACGCTGCGAATCACCTGACCCGCGCGGTCGGCCTGCTCTGCGATGCGACGTACGGCCATCGCGACTTCGCCATTGATATCGATCGCCAGACCTCGTTCATCACCCGCTCGATCGGAACCACCGCGACCGTCGCCGCCTTCGAGCAGGTTGAGCGATCCGCTCGCGTAGCTCGCAATGGCGGCGAGCGGCTGCGTGAGTTCGTGGCTCAACAACGAGGCCATCTCGCCGACGGTGGCGAGCCGCGCGCTGGCTTGCAGCCGCTCCTGGCTGGCGCGCGACAGTTCTTCGATGCGGCGCTGTTCGCTGACATCGATGAAGGCACTCATCCATCCGGTCTGCACGCGCTGCGCGTTGAGCAGCGGTGCCTCGAAGATCAGCACCGGAAAGCGCGAGCCGTCCTTGCGCATGAAGACCGATTCGAAGCCCTCGCGCGGTGGCATGCCGCCGGCCAGGCGATGCGCTTGCCGCTGCTGGTATTCGTGCGCCAGTTCGGTCGGCCAGTAAGGCGCCTCGGGCATGCCGGGTGCATCGCGGTGACCCGAACCATTGCCGTGCCCGGCCAGCAATTCTTCGGCGCTGAAGCCGACCATTTCGCAGAAGGCCGGGTTGACGTAAGTGAGCCGGCCGCGCAGGTCGCGCGCCCGCAAGCCGGTGATGACCGAGTCTTCCATCGCCTTGCGGAACGCCAGCGTTTCCGCCAGTTCGAACTCGGCCTTCAAACGCCGCCGCGTATCGCGCGCCAGCAGCACCAGCACCGACACCAGCGCGATCGAAATGGCGGTGACCAGTGCAGTCAAGAGATTGGGGAACAGGTCGGGCGCGGCGCGCCAGCCATCGACGCGCAGCATCAACGTGACGCCCGGCAGGTCGACCAGTTGCTGCGACGTGAAGATGCGCGTGCCGGCGCGACGGCGCACGCCGATGATCGCGAGCCGCGTGCCATCGGGTTCCGCAAACGCGACCTCCTGGCCGCGTGCGAGCGTGGGACCGAGCAGCTCGGTCAGCATGTCGCGCAAGCCATAGGTCGCGACGAGAAAGCCGCCCTCGATCGGCACGCACAGTTCCATCAATTCGATGCCGCCGCCCTCGAGCATCGGCACGTAATGACTTGGCGAGTAGGCCGGTGCGGCGAGCTTGCGTGCCGCGGTGCAGGCCAGTGCGACATCGGTTTGTTCGCTGCCTCGCATGACCTTGTCGAATATGCGCGTGCGGTAGGGCGTCTCCAGCACCGCCAACGGCTGCAGTGCCGCATCGCGTCGTTCCAGCCGAACCATCTCGCGATGCTCGCGCAACAGCGCGGTGGCTTCGGTTGGCCAGGTCGCTTCGCTCTGATCCTGCAGCCTCAGCGCGCGCAAGCTCTGGATGTTGCGCTGCAGGCTGGAGCGCAGATCGGCCACCGCATCGCTGGTGTCGCGGTCCAGCGCGGCTTGCGCCTGCTCGACCTCGTGACGGCCGGCCAGCCAGACCACGGTGCCGAGCAAGGCGAGCACCAGCGCCGCCAGCAGCAGCCACAGGAACCAGCGCTGCCAGGCGTTGCGCTCGAAGCCGGGAATGCTCACCGGGGACTCATGCGCGGCTCATGCCACGTAGTCATGCCACGTTGTGCAGAACACCGTGCGACAAGGCAGGCAGTTGGGCGCGTGCTGCAGCCGTCTGTTGCGCATCCAGCTCGAACAGCACCACGCATTCGTCGGTCGCCTGTTGCGCCACCACCGCGCCCCACGGGTCGACCACCATGGTCTGGCCCCAGGTCTGCCGGCCGTTCTCGTGCGTGCCGCCCTGCGCCGGCGCCACGACCCACGCCAGGTTCTCGATGGCGCGGGCACGCAACAACACCTCCCAATGCGCGCTGCCCGTGGTGCGGGTGAAGGCGCTGGGCACCAGCAACAGCTCGGCGCCACCGCGTGTCAGCGCGCGGTAGAGCTCCGGGAAGCGCAGGTCGTAGCAAACGCTCATGCCGATGCGCCAGCGATGGCCGTCGCGCGACGGCAGATCGAAGGTGACGGGCTGGGTGCCCGGCGTGATGACGCGATGCTCGTCGTAGCGCTCGCGGCCGTTGTCGAAGGCAAAAAGATGGATCTTGTCGTAGCGCGCGACGCACTCGCCGGCCGGCGACCAGACCATCGACGTGTTGAACACATGGGCGTCGTCGCCTGCCTCCAGCGGCAGCGTGCCGCCGACGATCCACAGGCCGAGCTCGCGTGCGGCGGTCGCCAGAAAGTCCTGTATCACGCCGGTGCCAGGCGTCTCGCGCAGGGCCAGCTTGTCGGTGTCGCGCTGGCCCATCACGCAGAAGTATTCGGGCAGCACGGCGAGTTCGGCACCGGCGGCGGCGGCCTCGACTAGCAAGGCGTGGGCGCGGGCCAGATTGACCTCGCGCGAGATGGCCGAAACCATCTGGATGGCAGCGACTTTCATTGCGTGACCTCCGATTTGCCGTTGTCGCCATTGGCCGTGGGCACCGGCGCTCGTCGAGCAACCTTGGTGATCTTGGGATCGGCCCACGAGCCTTCGATCTGGAACTCCTGCGTGGCAGCGGCAGACAACGGCTTGCTCAGCAACCACTGCGCCAGGAACGTGCCAAGTCCGATGGCCGGATTGATGGCGGTGGCCACCAGCGCAGCGGTGCCGGCCGTGATTTCAGGCACCACCACCACGCGCAGATTCTGCGTCTCGCGCGCGATGTCGGCCGAGCCGTCGAGCAGCGCCGCGGCGTTGACGCCCTTCATCTGCAGGTTGTTGGTGGTGGCCGTGCCGTCGACGATGCGGGCATCGCCGCGGACGAAATCGAAGGCGAAGCCCTGGCTGAACACGTCGCGAAAATCGAGTGTGAGTCGACGCGGCAAAGCCTGCAGGTTGAGCACGCCGAGCAACTTGGCCAGCCCGGGATCGGCCTTCAGGAACTGGCCGGATTCGACGTCGACCTGCAGTTGCCCGTTGAGGCTGGGATAGTCGAGCGAGAACGGCGAGCCGTGCCATTCCACATCGCCGCCCAGCTTGCCCTTGCCGCGGCGCAGAACGTCTTTCATGCCGAAGCGGTTGAGCAGCGCACCCGCGTCGGCGATGTCGAGCTTGAAGTTCATCGACGTGCGGCGTGGTGCGGCACGGCCGCGCGGTGCCGCACCCGGCACCGCGGCCCACGAACCCTGCGCGCTGAATGTGGCCTCCGGCATCGTCAGGCTCAGCTTGTTGAGTTTCCACTCGCGCGTCGCACCGCCCAGATTGACGGCATCGATTTCGGCACGGCCCAGCCGCTTGCCGAGCAACTCGAAATCGTCGACCACCACGTCGAGCGCAGGCAAGGTGTCGGGTTGTTCGTCGAGCAGCGACTCGACCTCGTGCGCCTCGCTCGGCGCGATCTTCAAACGTGCCAGCCGCGCATGCAATCGACCGGCCTGCGTGTGCCGGTATTCGGCATAGCCGCTGAGTTCGACCGCATCGATGTTGGCGCGCCACAGCGTGCCGTCGCGCGTGCCGCCCAACACCACGTCGTGCAGCGTGCGGCCCGACACCGCGAGTTCCTTCGCGCGCACCGCGATCAGCGTCGGCAAATACGACAGCGCATCGTCGGCGCTGGTGGCGTTGGCGACAGCCTCGGGCGCACTGCCGGTGGTCTCCGTGAAGAGCGCCTGCCATGCGGCGAGGTCGAGCCGCGCCAGATTGATGTTGGCCTGCACGCCGCTCGGCGGCGGCGCAGCGGCTTCGCCAGCGTTCAAGCCGACGGCGATGAAGCCCCGCAAGACCTTGGCGTCGTCGCCCGACACATCGCGCACGTACTGTGCCGAAGCGACCTTGCCGAGTTCGACGGACAACTGGTCTTGCACCAGCGGCGAACGCCCTGCGCGGGCTTCGCGCGACAACACCTTCTTCTCCACCTTGAGCGGCATCGCTTCGTCGGCCGGCTTGGCCAGCGGTGCAGGCAACTCCAGCCCGAGGCCGACAAGGGTGCTGGTCAGCAGGAACTCCGGTGTGCCGTCGCGCACCGACACCGCGGCGGTGTAGCCCGCGCTGCCGGTCGCCTTGGTCGCCAATCGCGCGAGCCAGTCGACCTCGCGCGTGGCGCGCAGACCTTCGGCGGTGGCGGTGCCCGTCGCCTTGAAGCTCAGGTCTTGCGGCGTGGCACTGGCGCCCGCAGCAGTTCCGCCAAAGCGCCCCTTGCCTTCGATGTGCGTCTCGCCGCCCATCAAACGCGCCTGCACGCCGGCCAGGGAGAAGCCGCCTTCGGTGAAGTTCAACGTGCCGCGTGCTTGGGTCAGCGCGGGTGCTTCGGGCACCAGTTGCAGTTCGGTGTCGGTCAGCGCGATGCTGGCCTGCACCTTGGCCTTGTCGACCGCTGCCAGCGGCAGGTCGAGCTTGAGGCGGTACTCCGCGTTGCCCGTGGCGCGCACCTTGGCCATCGGCTCGCCGAGCGGTCCGGCCAGCGGCGCGCCGGCGTGCAGCAGTTCGGCCAGCGGCCCACGGGCCTGCGCATCGACCTTGAGCAGCGCCGCGGGATGCGCCATGTCGGCGATCTGGGCCTCGGCCTTCTCGATCTCGATGCCCGGCGCGCCGACGATATGGCCGCGCGCGTTGCGCACCAGCATGCCGGCGCGCTCGAACACCAGCTCACCGGACAGGCGGTTCAGCGCCGGCCAGACCACGGCGGTCGACACGCCGCGCGCCGCGGCACCGGTCGAAGCCGCACCAGTCGACACGGCCAGCTGCGGCGGCACGTAGGCGAAGGTTACATCGGACACCTTGGCTGCGATGCGGAAGTCGCCATCGCGAGGGTCCATGAAAGGCATGTCGTGCAAGTCGCCCTTGACGCGAAATTCGACGATGCTGGCGACTCCCTTGGTGACCGCATCGCGCACGTAGTCGCGCGTCGGCTTGGGAATGTCGAGCGGCAGGTAGCGAAACACGCGCGTGCCGTCGGCGCGGGTCAGCTTGCCTTGCAGATCGAGCACGCCGGGGTGGCGGCCCTTGCCGTGCGAAACAGCCGGGTCGCTGGTGCGCCAGGTGGCTTCCGCCTCGCCCTCCGCATCGGCGTTGGAGAAGCGCGCCTTCGACACCTGCACCTGCATCTTGTCGCCGTCGATCTTCCATTGCAGCTGCGACGACAACTGGTCGATCGGCACCACGGGCTCCTCGAAGACGCCCGGCAAATCGAGCGCGCCCTTGGCGATCGACACGCTCGCGGTGCCGCCGGCCTGGCTGGCATCGAACTCGGCGGTGGCGCCGCGCAGGCCGGGCGTGCCGATGCGCACGCCTTCCGGTGGCGGCTGCGATGCCAGGCTGAAGCCGCTCACCCGCCCCTTGGCCTGATAAGTTTCGAGCGCATCGAACGGGCCTTGCCAACGCGTATCGATGCGCTCGACCAGACCGCGCGGCGCGAACGATTCGATGGCCTTGTGCGTGGCGTCGCCCAGCGGCAGCCGGTTGGCGATGAGCGCGAGCGCGCCCAGGTCGAGGCGGTCGGCTTTGAAGGCGCCGTGCTCCGATGCCTTGCCACGCGCGGGCGTGCGCTGGAACCACAGGTTGCCGCCAGGCCAGCGCGAGCCGTCTGCGGTGTCGAACTGCAGGTCGCGGGTCGAGAACTCCAGCGTCTCGTCCTTCAACTGGCCAGCCAGACGACCGGTGACCGCGCGCAGCACCAGCGGCTGCAGCGTGTCGCCGAGCGAGGCATCGACCCGCGCCAGACCCAGATCGGCCGCACCGCCGACCACCTTGCCATCGTCCACGTCGGCCCAGACGCGCACGGCGCCGCTGCCTTCGCGAATGCGTGCGTCCAGCGCCACATAGCGGCCGAGGCGGGTGGCATCGACGTTCGGCAAGTCGGCGTAGACCTGGCCGTCCCAGCTCTGCCACTTGCCGCTGCGCACAGAGAGCAGCGGTTGACGGAACTGGCCCCGCAACGTGAAGCGGTCGCCCCAACCTGCGGGCGGCGTGGCGTCGAGCCGCAGGGCATGGCGCCGTGCACTGTTGCGGGAGACGAACTGCACATCCGTGAGCAACAGCGGTTCAGCACGGCGGCGCTCGTCGGTCCAGCGCACCGTGCCGCCCTGGATGATGAATTCGCGCTGGCTGAAGAACCAGTCGGCGGCGCGCGTCTCGCCGCTGGTGTCGGTGGACACGTCGAGCCCCGCGACATGCAGCTTGCCCGCGGTGTCGAGCCGCACTTCGAGCTGCGGGCTCTCGATATAGAGCTGCTCGAAGTTGGACTTCCAGATCGAACGCGGCGACACGCTGGCAACCACGCGACTCAAGCGCAGCGCGTCGCGTTGCTGAGCGTCTTGCAGCACCACGTCGCGCAGCTCGAAGGTGGGGAACAAACCCTTCGATTGCGCCGTGATGGAACCGATGCGAACGGGTACCCCGATGACCCTGCTGGCTTGTGCCTCCAGCGCACCACGGTAATCGCCGATTCGCGGCACAATCCAGCCGTGTAGGACAAACACTGACAGCGCGAACACGAGCCACGCGCCGATCAACAAACCCAACAGCCAGCGCGCCGTGACAGCGGTGATTTTGAGCAGACGTGAAGGGGAAGACGCCGTGTCGTTCATTGAGAGTCGCGCTGTATCAGGAATTATGACTGCCAGCTTCCAGACGGGTTCCACCGAAAACGGTGATACGACAGCCGGTACCGCGTTGGCACCGCTGGCTTCGCCGTTGTCATCGCACTCGCGCTTCGTGCAGCGCCTGCGACGCCGCTATGCCGGCGATCTGACCCTGCTGCCGAAGGGCACACCGACGCGCGCGACGATGCAGATCGCCTTCGATGCACTTCAGGCACGTGGCGACAGCGTCGCGGATGCCCTGCGCACCGTGCGCCAATTGGCGATGGAGCGCCTGGCGGTGCTCGACTGCGACGAGGGCGCGCCGCTCGCCGACATCGTTCTCGCCGTGACCGAACTGGCCGAGTTCGCGCTCGACGTCGCCTGCCGCACCGCATTGGCGGAGCTCGAAGCCGCCCACGGCAAACCGCACGGCGAAGACGACAAGGCGGACCAGGTCGCGCAACTGTGGGTGGTCGGCATGGGCAAGCTCGGCGCGCGCGAACTCAATGTGTCGAGCGACATCGACCTCATCTACCTGTACGACCACGACGGCGAAACGGCCGGCAATGCCGAAGGCCGCAACAAGCTGTCCAACCAGGAATATTTCGCGCGGGCGGTCAAGCGCATCTATGCACTGGTCGGAGATACGACGGAGCACGGCTTCGTGTTTCGCATCGACCTGGCGCTGCGGCCCAACGGCAACTCCGGGCCGACCGTGGTGTCGCTCGACGCGCTCGAGGAATACCTGCAGGTTCAGGGCCGCGAGTGGGAGCGCTTTGCCTGGTTGAAGAGCCGCGTGGTCGCGCCGTCGTCGGCGGTGGCCGATGGCTCGGCGCAGGCGCTGCGCGGCGTGGTGCTGCCCTTTGTCTTCCGTCGCTACCTCGACTACAGCGTGTTCGATTCGCTGCGCATCCTGCACCGGCAGATTCGCGAACAGTCGGCGCGCCGGAGCGCCGGGCGGCCGGAGCGGGCCAACGACGTCAAGCTGTCGCGCGGCGGCATCCGTGAGATCGAGTTCACCGTTCAGTTGCTGCAAGTGGTGCGCGGCGGACAGTTCCCCGAGCTGCGCACGCGGCCCACGCTGGACGCCTTGCAACGTCTGGCGCGCGCCGGCCTGATGCCGCAGGAAACCGCCGATGCGATGGCCGCGGCGTACGAGTTCTTGCGGCGCGTCGAACACCGCATCCAGTACCTCGACGACCAGCAGACGCACATGCTGCCGGTCAGCGACGACGACCTGCGCTGGATCGCCGCGACCCTGGGTTTCGACGGTGTCTGCGCGTTCCTGGAGCAGCTCGATACGCACCGCGAGTTCGTCGCGGAAGAGTTCGACAAGCTGCTCGGCGGCGAGAAGAACTGCAGCAAGTGCAATGGCGGCAAGGGCAAGGGCAACGGCACCTCGGGTGAGCTGGCCGACTTGATCGACAGCCTGCCGCCGGTGTTCGGCGCGCGCATCAAAGCCTGGTGCGAGCACCCGCGCATCCTGGCACTGCGCGACGACACCCGCGCACGATTGCGGCAGTTGGTGCAGCGCACCGGCCAGTGGCTGCGCGAACCCGACAGCGACGGCCCCGGCCAGATATCGCGCCACACCGACGCGGCGCTGCGCTGGGCCGACTGGATCGAGCCGCTGTTGCGGCGGGAAAGCTACCTCGCATTGCTGGTCGAGCGGCCCGCCGTGCAGGAGCGCCTCCTGAGGTTGCTGGGCTCGGCCAAATGGCCGGCGCGCTATCTCACGCAAAACCCCGGCGTCATCGACGAGTTGGCCAACGACGAAATGCTGTCCGGCCGTTTTGACGCCGCAGACTTCGAGCGCGAGCTGGAAGAACGTCATGCGTCGCTGCGCACGACCGGCGAGGCCGACGAAGAGCGCCTGCTCAACCTGCTGCGCCACGCACATCACGCCGAGCTGTTTCGAACGCTCGCACGCGACGTCGACGGCCGCATCACGGTGGAGCAGGTCGCCGACGACCTGAGCGCGCTGGCCGACGTGGTGCTGCGCGTGACCGCACGCTGGTGCTGGCGCCAGGTGCGCAACGCGCATCGGGAAGCGCCGCAGTGCGCCATCATCGGCTACGGCAAATTGGGCGGCAAGGAGCTCGGCTACGGCAGCGACCTCGACATCGTGTTCGTCTACGAAGACGACGACGAGCGCGCGGGCGACGTATACGCCACCTACGTGCGCAAGCTCATCAACTGGCTGACGGTGAAGACGCGCGAAGGCGATCTCTTCGACATCGACACGGCCCTGCGGCCCAATGGCAATTCAGGCTTGCTCGCCACCAGCTTCGCAGCCTACGAAAGGTACCAGCTGGGCCGCGGCAGCAACACCGCATGGACCTGGGAACACCAGGCCATGACGCGCGCCCGCTTCGTGCTGGGCGACGCGCAGCTCGGCGTGCGTTTCGACGCGGTGCGCGAAGCGGTCATCGTGGCGCCTCGCGATCGCGACGCGCTCAAGGCCGAGATCATCGCGATGCGCGACAAGGTGCGCGCGGCGCGGCCGGTGAAGGCCGGCAAGTTCGATGTCAAGCACAGCCCCGGCGGCATGGTCGATGCCGAATTCGCGGTGCAATTCCTGGTGCTCTGCGCCGCCAAGGCGCACCCGGAACTGATCGACAACGTCGGCAACATCGCGCTGCTGCTGCGGGCCGAAGCGGCCGGCTTGCTGCCGGAAGGGGTCGGGCGCTCGGCCGCATCGGCCTATCGCGAGTTGCGTCGCGTGCAGCATCGGGCGCGCCTCAACGAAGAGCCGACGCAAGTCGCGCTGCCGGGCCTGGCGGTCGAGCGCGAAGCCATGCTGGCGCTGTGGAAGGCCGTCTTTGGTTGAAGCGATGCGCGCGGGGTCGCCCATGACGGCGGCAGCGGCCCGGTCATTCACAGCCGTGGCACTTGCCGCCGCCGTGTTGCTCGCAGGCTGCGCCAGCGGTCCGCGCGGAGGTCGCGATGGCGCGCCGTCGAATCCTCCTTCCGGCATTTCGCGCACGCCCGATGCCGAGCCGCGCGTCGAAACCATCCGCGGCGCCAACGGCACCAGCAAGCCCTACACCGTGCTCGGTCGCTCGTACGTGCCGATCGCCGACGACCGCCCGTTCAAGGAATCCGGGCTGGCATCGTGGTACGGCAGCAAGTTCCACAGCCAGTCGACCGCCAGCGGCGAGCCCTACGACATGTATGCGATGACGGCGGCTCACAAGACGTTGCCGCTGCCGAGTTACGTGCGCGTGCGCAACCCGGCCAACGGGCGCGAGGCCATCGTGCGGGTGAACGACCGAGGTCCGTTCCACGACGATCGGGTGATCGACCTCAGTTATGCGGCTGCGGCCAAGCTGGACTTGCTGCGCGGCGTGGCACCGGTGGAGATCGAGCGCATCACGAACCAGGAGATTCAGGCCGGGACATGGCGACGCGGTGGCGACGCCCCGGCCTTTGCGTCGACGGCGGGAGCGCAGCCTGTTGCGCAGGCGATGGCGCCCGTCGTGTCGTCGACAACGACGGCTTCGCAAAGCGTCGACGTGCCTGCCGTCTTCACGACGCCGGTCGTTTCCGCGCCACGCGCCGAAGGGATAGACCTGCCGTCCATGCAGCCGCTGCAGCCACCGCCGACTTCGGTCATGGCCACGGCACCATCACCCACGTCGGCGCAACTTGCCGTTGCCGACGCACCGCCCGGCATGTCGACCGCAGGATTCTGGGTACAGCTCGGCGCCTTCAGCCAACGCGACGGCGCGATCGCCTTTCAGCAGAAGTTGGCGACGACCATGCCGCAACTCGCGGCCAATCTGAATGTGTTCAGCGAGGGCAACACGCACCGCGTTCAGGCCGGGCCCTACGCCTCACGGGACACGGCGCGCACTACGGCGGAGCAGGTGCGCAACGGCCTGCAGCTGGTGCCGATCGTCGTCGAGCGGCGCTGACCGCAGGGCGCCGAATCAAGCGCCTTGGTAGACCGTCTTCGGAACGATGGTCGCCGCCAGCTCCTTGCGGTAGCGGTTCAGCTCCTGCACGGTCTTGAAGCTGCGGTTCATGAGCAGGCTCAGGTTGTGCAGGATGCGCTCGCCGACCTTGCTTTCCCATACCGCGTCGAACTTGATCTGGTTGTCGAGCCAATGCTCGAGCCACTCCGGATCGGGCATGCGACTCTGGATGGTGTCGCGCGGAAAGTGCGCCTTGCTCACGTGCAGATTGGTCGGGTGCAGCGCCTGCGCGGTGCGACGCGCGCTGGCCATCAGCACGCCGACCTTGGTGAAGGCCGCACGCGCTTCGTCGCCGAACTTTTCCATCGCGCGCTTCATGTAGCGCAGATACGCGCCGCCGTGGCGGGCTTCGTCCTGGCTGAGCGTGGTGTAGATGTGCTTGATGACCGGCTCGGTATGCCATTCGGCGGCGCGGCGGTACCAATGATTGAGGCGAATCTCGCCACAAAAATGCAGCATCAGCGTTTCGAGTGGCGGCGCCGGATCGAAATCGAAGCGCACGTCGTGCAGTTCCTGTTCGGTCGGGGCGTGCTGCGGACTGAAGCGCTTGAGATATTCCATCAGCACCAATGAATGCTTTTGTTCCTCGAAGAACCAGATCGACATGAACGCTGAAAAGTCGCTGTCGTGCCGGTTGTCGCGCAAAAACATTTCAGTGGCCGGCAATGCCGCCCACTCGGTAATGGCATTCATTTTGATCGTTTGCGCCTGCTCCTCGGTGAGCTTGGTCGCGTCGAATGACTGCCACGGAATATCCCGATCCATGTCCCAACGGACGGATTCGAGTTGTCTGAAAAGTTCCGGGTAGAGCATTCAAATCTTTCTAAGGCCGCGGGATTTTAATCGGCGCGTTCTGCGTGTCCGTGACATCCGCGCGATGATATGGGTACGCGCGCCTCGCCCGGGCGGATGCGACCCTTCTATTTGCAGGAGATTACCCATGCGAATTGCAGTCCTGAACCCCGTCTTTCGTTCTGCACGCACGCTGGCGTTCGCGCTGACCTGCGTGGTGTCCCTCGCATTGTTCGCGCAAATGGCACGCGCTCAGAGCGCCACACCCGCTGCGCCGACGACGCCGGGTGCAGCGGCGGCCGCGCCAGCCGCCGGGGCCTGCCCCGCGATCCTCAACTACACCTTCCCACGGCTGCAGGACGAGAAGCCCCAGGCGCTGTGCCAATACAGCGGCAAGGTCGTGCTGGTCGTGAACACCGCGAGCTTTTGCGGGTTCACGCCGCAATACAAGGGTCTGGAGGCGCTCGACAGCAAATACCGGTCGCGCGGGCTGGTCGTGCTGGGCTTTCCTTCCAACGACTTCTCGCAGGAATCGGGCTCGAACAAAGAAATCGCCGACTTTTGCGAAAGTACCTTCGGCGTCAAATTTCCGATGTTCTCGAAGAGCTCGGTGCGTGGCAGCGAAGCCAATCCGCTGTTCAAGCAATTGGCCAAAATTTCCGGCACGACGCCTAAATGGAATTTCTATAAATACCTGATCGGCCGGGACGGCAAGGTCGTCGAGGCATATTCGAGCATGACGGCGCCGGAAGACCGTAGCTTCATCCGCGAGCTCGAAAAGCAGCTCGGCGCAGACTGACAGGCTCAGCCGACTCGCCGACGCGCGGCAAGTCGCTACTTCACAAATGTTTACGAAGATGCTGGGAACCGGTCCGCGCGTGACACGCTCATAACTGGCTCGGGCGACAAAGAAAGCCCGACAGTTTTCATGTTGCGAGGTCTTTCGGAGGCTTGTCGTCCGATCGAAATCCCGAGGCGATTCTTCTCCTCCTCCCTCCCTCCCTCCTTCGCGTCGGGGCGCCTCGCAACATTTTTGTATGAAAGAAAAAAGGCACCCGCGGGTGCCTTTTTTCATTGTGCGGCGCGCTATGTGCCGCGGTGCGCCTGCCTCTTCAGGGCTTGGTATCGGCGAAGCTAGGGCGCAGCATGAGCTTGTCGTACAGCTTGCCGAGGTTCGCATGATCGGCACGCCAATCGATCTCCGGAAAACGGAAGCCAAGCCAGCCCAGCGCGCAGCCGACCGCGATGTCCGACAAGCTCAGGTGAATGCCGCTGCAGAACGGCTTGTCGCCCAGGCCCTTGGCCATCGCTGCGATGCCGTCCTTGACCTTGACGCGTTGCCGGTCCATCCATGCCTGGCTGCGCTCGCCGTCGGCGCGGTGCGGCCATGTGGCCTCGAGCCGCCATGCGATCCCGGCGTCCATCACGCCATCGGCCAGTGCTTCCCAGGTCTTGACTTCGGCCCGTTCGCGGCTTTGCGCCGGAATGAGCTTGCCGACCGGCGACAGCGTATCGAGATACTCGACGATCACACGCGAGTCGAACATGGCTTCGCTGCCATCCATGATCAGGCACGGCACCTTGCCGAGCGGGTTGGACGTCGCGATGGTGGTGTCGGCCGCCCAGACGTCTTCGATCACGAATTGGTAATCGAGCCGCTTTTCAGCCAGCACCACGCGCACCTTGCGCACATAGGGGCTGGCAGCAGATCCGATCAATTTCATGTGGGCTCTTCCCTCGGGTGGCGTGTAGTTTCGGCCTCATTCTAGGGGACGGTGCAGGGCAAAATGTCGGGCACTGACAACGCAGGGAGAAGGTTCATGGAGATCGACA
>CAXTCC010000040.1:0-3776 GCA_964242015.1 uncultured Variovorax sp. | reverse complement strand
GATCGACACGCCGCGGGAAATCGGGCCACCGCACCGCCACCCGATCGAATTCACGGCAAGCGGCAGCGAGTATTTCCGGATCTGGATCGTCAACTTGCTGTTGATCGTGGTGACGCTGGGGCTTTACCTGCCGTGGGCCAAAGTGCGCAAGCTCAAGTATTTCTACAGCAACACCTGGGTCGGCGGCGACGCGCTCGACTTTCACGGTCAGCCGATCAAGATGCTGCGCGGCACGCTCATCGCCGCTGCCTTTTTGATCGTCTACTCGGTGGGCAGCAATTTCTCCGGCTGGGCGGCGTTGCTCGCGGCGCTGGCATTCGTCTTGTTATGGCCGGCGCTGTTTCGCGCATCGATGCGGTTCCGGCTCGCCAACACCAGTTGGCGCGGACTGCGCTTTCACTTCTCCGGGAGTACGCGCGGCGCCTATGCGGCGATGTTGCCGCCGCTTGCGCTCGCACTGTTGCCCGTGGCGCTGGCAGGCGCGTTCGCCGGTCCGAGCGAGGGCGCGAAGCCTGGCACGCTGCCGGTGTTGGCGGCTTCGCTGGTCGGCATCGGGATGACCGTGTTCTTTTTCGGCGTGCCGTACTTTCTGTGGCGCCTGAAGCGCTACCAGCACAACCACTATGCCATCGGCGGTCTGCAGACGCGCCTCAGCGCCGACGTGGGCGTGCTCTACGGCATCTTCATCAAGCTGATGGGTATCGGCTTGGTCGCGGTGATCGCGCTGGTGGGCATCGTGGCCATCTTCGCCTTCACCGGCTACGCGAGCCGCAAGAGTGGCGTCGGCATGGGCGCCACCTTCATCGTCCTGTCTTTCGTGCTTGGAATCGGCGGCGTCTTCCTGCTCAACGTGCTGCCCAAGTCGTACATGCAGGTGCGGCTGCAGAACCTGCTGTGGTCGACCACCGGCAACGACGTCATGCGCTTCGACAGCCAGTTGAAGCTCAAGCGCTATCTGCCGCTGCAGTTCAAGAACTACCTGCTGATCTTTCTGACGCTGGGCCTCTACTGGCCGTTCGCGGTGGTCGGCACCCGGCGCGCCCAGCTGGAGGCCGTGGTGCTCGAGACGCGCATCGCGCTCGACGACATCACGCAGACCGCGGCGCGAGAAAATCCGACGGCCGCGGGGGACATGGCCGCCGATCTGTTCGGCATGGACATCGGGCTTTGAACGAGCCCCGGATGCGCCGCGCTTGACCACTCCCACCGACAAGCTGGCTGTCAGGTTCTTCGATGGCCGCAGCAGCAAGCCGCATCCCGCGCTGCTGCACGCGCGCGGCGGCACCCTCACTGTGATCCCCGACGACAACGCTGCCGTCGCGTCGGCCACGTCCGAAGCCACGTTCGCAGCGCTGTCGGTACCGATCACTTCCGTGCGCTGGCCCGAGCGCACGCGCCACGGCGGACGGCTGGCGCAGCTGCCCGATGGCGCCAGCCTGCAGGCGCTCGATGTGGCGGCATGGGACGACTGGGTCGGTCGCCACCACCGAAACGACAGCTGGGTGGTGCGGGCGCAACAGAACTGGCGCAGCGTCGCCGTCGCGTTGGTGCTGCTCTTCGGCGCCGTCGCCGCGATGTACCAATGGGGCCTGCCGTGGGTGGCGACGGGCGTGACGGCGGCCGTGCCGCGCAGCGTCGATGCACTCATCGGGCAACAGGTGCTGGCGTCGCTCGACGACAGCTTGCTCAAACCGACGACCTTGGCGCCCGACGCTCAGCAGCGCATCCGCGACGGCTTCATGCGGATGATCGAACGGGCGCATCCGGACGGCGCGCCCGAGGTGCGGCTCGAGTTTCGCGGCGCGCGCGACCCACGCTTCGGACCCAACGCACTGGCGCTGCCCGGCGGCACCATCGTGCTGACCGATGCGCTGGTCGAGTTGATGCCGGGCGAAGACGACGCGGTGCTCGGCGTGCTGGGCCACGAGTTCGGTCATGTGCTTCGGCGCCACGCGATGCGCCAACTGGTGCAGGCGTCGGCGGTGGGGTTTGCGGTGTCGATCGCTTTCGGCGACTACGGCACGCTGATCGGCAGCGCGCCCGTGCTGCTCGCCACGCTGGGCTATTCACGCGACCTGGAGCGCGAGGCGGATGCCGAATCGGTGCGCCTGATGCGCGCCAGCGGGATCTCGCCGCGCGTGATGGCGACTTTCTTCGAGGCGCTGGAACGCTGGCGCAACGACCGGAACGGTGAGAAGAGCGGGAAGGCTGAGAAGGACAGCGCGGCCGGCGACGATCCGATCGGGCTGGCGTTCTCGTCGCATCCTGCAACCGCCGAGCGCATCGAGTTCTTCAAGAACGCCGCGCAAGAGTAGGGGCTCGGCGCCGCCTAAAATTGACCCATGGCCTTCTCTACCGTTTCCGCTCTTTCTCCCCTCGATGGCCGCTACGCGTCACGACTCTCGGCGCTGCGCCCGTTGATGAGCGAGCAGGGCTACATGCATCGCCGCGTGCAGGTCGAGGTGGCGTGGTTCATCGCGTTGTCGGACTGCGGCTTTGCCGAATTCAAGCCACTGACCGGCGGTGCCCGCAAGTACCTGCTCGGCCTCGTTTCGCACTTCAGCGAAGCCGACGCGCTGGCGATCAAGGAGATCGAGAAGGTCACCAACCACGACGTCAAAGCCGTCGAGTACTGGATCAAGTCGAAGTTCGAGGCCCGGCCGGAGCTGCTCTCCGCCGCCGAGTTCGTGCACTTCGCCTGCACCAGCGAAGACATCAACAACACCAGCCACGCGCTGCAGATCCAGGCGGCGCGCGACGCGGTCGTGTTGCCCGCCATCGACGGGCTCATCACCAAGCTGCGCGACATGGCGCACCAGTTCGCCGATGTCTCGATGCTGGCGCGCACACACGGCCAGACCGCGAGCCCGACCACCGTCGGCAAGGAGATCGCCAACGTCGCGGTGCGCCTCGCCAAGGCGCGCGAGCAGATCGCCAAGGTGGAGCTGCTCGGCAAGATGAACGGCGCCGTCGGCAACTACAACGCGCACATGGCGGCGTGGCCCGATTTCGACTGGGAGGCGTTCAGCCGCAAGGTCGTCGAAACGCCGGCGCCGCTCGGCCTGGGCCTGACGTTTCAGCCGTACAGCATCCAGATCGAGCCGCACGACTACATGGCCGAGCTGTTCGATGCGGTGGCGCGGGCCGACACCATCCTGATCGACTTCTCGCGCGACATCTGGGGCTATGTCAGCCTCGGCTACTTCAAGCAGCGGCTGAAGAAAGGCGAGATCGGCTCGTCGACCATGCCGCACAAGGTCAACCCGATCGACTTCGAGAACGCCGAAGGCAACCTCGGTTTGGCCAACGCCTTGCTGCGTCATCTCAGCGAAAAACTGCCGATCAGCCGCTGGCAGCGCGATCTGACCGACAGCACCGTGCTGCGCAACGTCGGCGTGGCTTTCGGCTACGCGGTGCTCGCGTATTCGAGCCTGTCGACCGGCCTCGGCAAACTGGAACTGAACGAAGAAGCGCTCGCCGACGACCTCGATGCCTCGTGGGAAGTGCTGGCCGAGCCGATCCAGACGGTCATGCGCCGCTTCGGCGTGCAGGGCGCTTACGAGCAGTTGAAGGAAGTGACACGCGGCAAGACAGTGACGGCCGAAGCGCTGCATGGCTTGATCCGCTCGCTGGAGATCCCGGAAGCGGAGAAGGAGCGGCTGCTGGCGATGACGCCGGCGAGCTACATCGGTAAGGCGGCTGAGCTGGCGAAACGCGCCTGATGGCACTCAAGTCCACCATCTTCAAAGCGAACCTCGCGGTCGCCGATATCGACC
>CAXTCC010000039.1:20019-23725 GCA_964242015.1 uncultured Variovorax sp. | reverse complement strand
CCATCGAGCCGACGCTGGGGCTCGACCGCATGCGCGAGCGGCGCGGGCTCGACGAGGCGCGGCTGCTGTGCGCCGGACCGGGGCGCGTCGCGCAGGCGCTGGGCATCGATGCCGGCTTCAACGGCAAGCCGGTGGATCGACCGCCGTTTTCGCTGATGGCACCTGCCGAAGGCGAGCCGGAGGTGGTGGTCGACGTCGGTCCGCGCATCGGCATCTCGAAGGCGATCGATGTGCCCTGGCGCTTCGGCGAAAAGGGTTCGCGGTTCTTGAGCAAGCCGTTTCGTCGCCTGCGTTGATCAGTGCGTCGCTGCAGCTGATTCGTCGAGCGCCGCCGGCTGCGGCAACCACTTGAACGCTGCCGCGCCCAGCAACAGCATCGCTGCGATGGTCAGCAGCACGGCCCTGAAGGTGTCGATGCCGTGCGCGGCCGCAGCCGACGCGACCAGGCCGGTCAGCCACTGCATCACCGCCACGCCGAGGAACATCGCCATCGTGAAGATGGCCATCGCACGGCCTGTCATGCTGGCCGGGTAAGCGGATTTCGTGTCGGGATACTCCAGCACGATGTAGCCGGAAACCACGCCGACAGCGATCGATGCCGAGACGTCGAACATCACTCCGAAGTTGAAAGCCATCGCCGCGAAGATTGCGGCGAACAGGACGGTGAAGCGAACGATCCAGCGGCGGCGCCGCGCCGGACCGGGGTCGATGCGGCCGAACAGCGGCGGCCCGAACATGCCGACCACCGACAGCGCCAGCGCCACGTTGCCGCTCTGTACCAGCGACAGCCCGTGGCGCTCGATCAGCAGCGGCCCGAGCCACAGTCCGCGCAACGATAAGAACGAGGCATAGGTGACGCTCGCCAGTGCCAGGATGCCGAGCGTGTGCGGCAATCGAAACAGCTCGCCGTAGCTGCGCAGCGCGGCCAGCACCGACAGCCGGGGCGCCGGCGCTGCGCCACCGGGCGACGCGGGCGCCTTCGGTTCGTGCACGAGAAAGAAGATGGCCAGCCATGCCAGTGCCGACATCGCAGCCAGCGCCAGAAACCCCGCGCGCCACGATTGCTGCTGGATGAGCCAGGCCAGCGGCGTGCCGGTCAGCAGCAGGCCGGCCGAGCCGATACCGAGCGTCGCGCCCGACACCGATGCGAAGCGATCGCCCGCGAACTGGCGCGCGATGAACACGGTGCACACCAGGAACGCCGGCGCGCAGCCGATGCCGATCAGCACCTGGCCCGCCACCAGCGGCAAGAAGCCGTGCGACAGGGCGGCCACGACCGCACCGACGATCGCCATCGGAAAGGCGGTGAGCACCGTTCGCCGCACGCCATACAGGTCGATGCCGATGCCCATGAAGAGCTGCAGCGCGCCGAAGGCGAAGTGAAACGAACCGGCAAAGACGCCCAGGGCCTGCGCCGACAGCCCGAACTCTTTCTGCAGCGGCGGCGCCATGAGCGCCGCGACGGTGCGGAACGACTGGCTCAGGGCAAAGGCCGTGGTCAGTGCCATCAGCATGACCCACGGTGACCTCGCTTTGTTGTGTGAATAGGCCGCGGCGGTTGTCATTGCTTTCAGTTTTAGACGAAAAAGTGCACTGCATTGGTCCGCTTCGCGACGCGGCAGGCTGGCGCGCATTTTGCAGAGTGGAGTGGCACCCGCTGAACGTCAGGTCGCGAAGACCTGCTGCCACCGATCGCCAGGTCATCGCGCAGCAAAGGCTGGCCGATGATCTGGCAGCGTTCAACGAGGGATTCGTCCCGATAACCAGGTCGACATCTATCGCGGTTGTCGAGGAGACCATTGAGCAGACACTAGCGCACGCACTCAACGAAGACACCCGATGAACGCCATCACGGAACACACCGCCATGCACACCGCCACGCACGCAGAGAACGCGGCGCACGACATCGCTTCGGTCCTGCACCCGTTCACCAACCTCGCGACGCATCCGCAGGTCGGCCCTTTCATGATCGCGCGCGGCGATGGCGTGTACGTCGAAGACGACCAGGGCCGCCGTTATCTCGAGGCCATGTCGGCGCTGTGGTGCGCCTCGCTCGGCTTCAGCAACGAGCGGCTCGCCAAGGCCGGCAGCGATGCGTTGCGCACCTTGCCGTACTACCACACGTTCAACGGACGCTCGAATGCCGCGGCCGTCGCACTCGCTGAAAAGCTGCTGGCGTTGGCCCCGGTGCCGATGTCGAAAGTCTTCTTCGCCAACTCCGGTTCCGAGGCCAACGACACCGCGGTGAAGCTCGTCTGGTACTACCACAATGCCATCGGCAAGCCGGCCAAGAAGAAGATCATCGCGCGCAAGAGCGCCTACCACGGCGTCACCGTCGCGGCCGCCAGCCTGAGCGGCTTGATCTCCAACCATCGCGACTTCGACCTGCCGATCGATCGCATCCTGCACGTCGATTGCCCGCACCACTGGCGTTACGCGGAGCCAGGTGAAAGCGAAGAAGACTTTGCGACGCGGCTGGCCGATTCGCTGGAAAAACGCATCCTCGAGGAAGGCCCTGAAACCGTCGGCGCCTTCATCGCGGAGCCGGTGATGGGCGCAGGCGGCGTCATCGTGCCGCCGGCCACCTACTTCGAGAAGATCCAGGTGGTGCTTGCCAAGTACGACGTGCTGCTGATCGCCGACGAAGTCATCTGCGGCTTCTGTCGCACCGGCGAGATGTTCGGCTCGACCACCTTCGGCATGAAGCCCGACATCCTTACCGCGGCCAAGGCGCTGTCGTCGGGCTACGTGCCGATCTCGGCGGTGATGGTCAACGAGAAGGTGCATGCCGCAGTGGCAGCCAACAGCGGAAAGATCGGCACCTTCGGCCATGGCTTCACCTACTCGGGTCATCCGGTCGCGTGCGCCATCGCGCTCGAAACACTGCAGGTCTACGAGGACGAAAAGATCCTGGCGCACGTGCAGTCGCTGGTTCCGAAGTTTCGCCAGGGTCTGCGCAGCTTTGCCGCGCGGCCCTTCGTCGGTGAGGTGCGCGGCGTGGGCTTCATCGGTGCGATCGAGCTGGCGGCCGATCCCGAGAAGCGCACCGCGTTCGATCCTGCAAAGAAGGCCGGCGCCCGCCTGACCGAACTCGCTCTGGAACAAGGCTTGATCGTGCGCGCCCTCGCCGATGCCGTGGCGTTCTGTCCGCCGCTCATCATGACGCCGGCGCAAGTCGATGAAATGTTCGAACGCTTCGATCGCGCGATGACGCGCTTCGAAGCCGAGCAGGCATGAAAGCCTTGTTCTCCGAGCATCAGCTCTGCACGAACACCTGGCGCGCTGTTTGTGCAACGGCGTCGACCCGGTCGCCGACCGCGCGGCACGCAACGCCGATCTGCTGGTGGACACGCTGGACGATGTGTTGAAGACGCTGTAAACACCCTGTCATGTCCAGCATGTCTCACATCGACTCACCCGAAATCTGGCGCCTGTCGGCGGCACGCGTCGCCACCCTCGTGCGTCAGCGCAAGCTCTCTGCACTCGAAGCCGCGCAGTCCGCGCTGGCCCGGCTCGATGCCGTCAACCCGAGGCTCAACGCGATCGTCGACCATCGGCCCGACGAGGTGCTGGCCCGCGCGCGCACCATCGATGCCGCACTGGCGCGTGGTGAAGACCCTGGCCCGCTCGCGGGCGTGCCGGTGACCGTCAAGATCAACATCGACCAGAAGGGCTTCGCGACCAGCAACGGCGTGCACCTGCAAAA
>CAXTCC010000039.1:0-19919 GCA_964242015.1 uncultured Variovorax sp. | reverse complement strand
CACGGCTTGCGGCCCTCGCTCGGGCGTGTCGCGGCCTACAACGCGGTGACGCCGGAGCGGATCATCAGTGGCCAGATCACCGCCGTCTCGGGGCCGCTGGCACGCACTGTCGACGACCTGCGGCTCGCTCTCGCTGCCATGTCGGCGCCGGATGCGCGCGATCCATGGTGGGCGCCGGCACCGCTGATCGGTCCTGCCGTCCCCCGTTGTGTCGCGTTGTGCGTCGCGCCCGATGGCATGGCGACGCAGCCTGAGGTGGTCGCCGCATTGCGCGACGCAGCCGAACGTCTGCGCGATGCCGGCTGGACCGTCGACGAACTCGATGCGCTACCGCCGATCCGCGATGCCGTGCCGGCGCAGATCGCGCTCTGGATGGGCGACGGTTATGCCGGCATGCTGGCCGCAGCGATGAAGGAAGGGGACGCCGGCGCCATCGCAGCGCTGCAGGGCCAGGCCGCAGTCGGGCAGTCCATGACCTTGGAGACGCTGTCGGGCGCGCTGGTCACGCGCGCCACGATCACACGCCAGTGGCAGGTGTTTCTGGAGCGCTATCCGGTCGTATTGTTGCCGGCCTGTGCCGAGATGCCGTTCACCGATGCTCTCGATCTGCAGGGGCCGGACGCATACGCCCGCGTGTGGGAGGCGCAGATGACGATGATCGGGCTGCCGCTCACCGGGTTGCCATCGCTGGTGGTGTCGACCGGGATGGTCGGCCGCGTGCCGGTCGGCGTCCAACTGGTGGCGGCGAGATATCGCGAGGACCTGTGCCTGGCGGCAGGCGAGGCGATCGAAGCACGCGGTGTGCCGCCGATGCCGATCGATCCGCAGTGAGGTGAGCGCAGCGCCGTCCTTTTCGGGCCGGCCCTACGCGCCGGCTACTTCAACTCGATCTCGACAAACACGAATTCATGGTCGTTGGCATTGACCACGTTGTGTTCGACGCCGGTCAGGCGCGTGTATGAAACGCCGGCTGTCAGGGGACTGCGAATCTCGCCCTGCGGCGTTTCGAGCAGGAGCGATGCGGTGGTCATCGGCACCACGACATAGTCCATGCCGTGTCGATGCCATCCGGTCTCGGCGCCGGGCGCAAAGCGCCATTCGGTCACCTTGACGCGGTCGTTGTCGATCTGAACCGTGGGGACCGCTTGGGGTCGGGAAGAGGCTGGAGTCATCCACCGAACGGCAGCAAGCTTCATGCCTCGGCTAGGGCGCCGCCGGGACGCCTAAGCCTGCGCTCCTTCAGGCAGTGACGGGAGAAGCCGCGACCAGGTGTTCCGTCAGGAACCAGACCTGCAATTCGTTCGTGCGCAACACGTTCGACACGAACACGTCGTTGCTGCCGTCGTCGCCCGCATCGTCGACCTTCTTGGCCGCTTCACGCGCTTCGATGATGATCATTTCATGCGCTTCGGCCAGGCGGCGAATCTGCACGGCAGCGGGCTCGCGACCGCGCGGCGGACGTGGAATCTTCGTGGTCTCGGCAATGTCACCGGCCATCGCCAGTGCGATGCCGCCGAGCAACTGAATGCGCTCGGCAAGAATGTCGACGAGCAGCACTTGCGCTTCGAAATGCTGGTCGTACATCAGGTGCAGCTGATTGAAGGTCGGGCCGACCACTTGCCAGTGGTGCTTCTTGTACATGTCGCGCAGCGTGATGGTGTCCGCGAGGCATTGGTTCAACAGCGCGACGCTCTCCTTGCAGACCTTTTCGCTCAGGCCGTTCGGCAGCTTGACGATCTCGCCGAATTTTTGCGTCTCGTGCGATTCCTGATGCAGGTTGGGTTGAACCGCAGTCGCGCGGGCAGTGGCGGGTGCCGGTGGCAACGATTTGGAAGCGGGGCTTTTGCTGGCCATGAAGATCTCCGGGATGCTTGTGGAAAGACGGTTTGAAACGATCCCACTTTTTAGACGCCCGCCCGGAGGGCTGGCGTAGGCCGGCGGGCCGACCGGGCGCACGATGACGCGCAAGGCTCGCGTCGTCGGAGCTTCGGTGCATCCGCACCGAGGCCTTAGGTCGGCTGCAGCTGCTAATACTGCTGCTGCTGCTGCTGTGGCTGCGGGATCTGTTCGCCTTGCGTGGTCGCGTTGCCTTCCGCAAGCTGATCGACCGTCACCACCATCTCGCCCATCTCGAGCGCGCCATAGTTGGAGATGAACGCCACATCGGCGGCATCGCGCCCGTATGCCACCACGATGCGGCCGCCGCGCGGGGCATCTTGGGTAGCGTCGAAGGTGTACCAGCGGCCGCCGATGAAAGCCTCGAACCAGGCGTGCATGTCCATCGGGTCTAGCTGGTACAGATAGCCGACCACCAGGCGCGCCGGGATGCGCAGGCTGCGCGTCAGCCCGATGCCGACGTGCGAGAAATCGCGGCAGACGCCAGCGCCGTCGTCGAGCGTGTCGAGCGCGTCCGTGGCGCCGTTGCTCACGCCGTAGCGGTATTCGAGGTGGGTGTGAATCCACGAGCGAATCGCCTCGACCTGCGCATAGCCAGGCTCGGCGTTGCCGACGATCTGTCGCGCGCGGTCTTCCATCTTGTCTGACGGGCAATAGCGGCTTTGCAGCAGGTATTGCAGCGCGTCGAAGGGCAGGTCTTCAATGGGCGTGACCATGGCGTCGGGCGCCACCGCGATCTCGTCCTCGGCCTCCATCACCATCTCGACTTCGATGCGCATGTCGCCTTGCGGAATCTTCATGCGCTGGCACAGGTTGCCGTAGTTGTCGACGTACTCGGTGGTCGGCACCCATGGGTGCAGTTCGTAGCGCTCGCTGACCATCCATTGCGCGTCACCGCTGCGCGGCCGCAGCATGGCGACCACCGGGCAGTCGGCTTCGGTGGCGGTCACGGTCATCTTGCAGGTGGCTTGGAGCCGCATCGTTGGCTTTCGTAGGGAAACGGATTGGTGAGGCGGAGACTATCGACGCGCCGTGACAAACCGCACGTAGTTGCCGGTCAATCCGCGCCGTAGGCTTCGGGCGCGCGCCAGCCGAGCAGCTCGGCCAGGCGATGCACGATCCAGCCGGCCTCGGCCGTCGACACCCCGGCTTCCGGCGTGGCCAGACCTGCGTGGATGCGCCGCAGGATGTCGGCTTCGTCGGGGACTTCGGTGTGATGCTGGACCTGCGCGTGCCCGACCAGATGGTTCGCCAGGTCTTCGCAGATTTCGTAGCGCTGCCGCACCACGCCGATCGGCTCCCTCAGGCGCTGCCTCGCGTCGGTGTAGATCGCGAAGAAGGAAGGCGGAATATCGATCTGGTAGTCGTCGGACATCCGACCGTTATAGCCCCGTTCCTGCGCCGTACTCGGACCTTCCGTGAACTAGGTCCTATCCCGCAAACCCGGTCAGGAATACAAATACAACCTTCCTTATCGAACTGTAAAAAGAACATGGTCGACGCCAACGGCATCGCACTCGTCGTGAACGAGCCCGCCCCCGGACGGTTTTATTGGGTCCTGCAAAAGCAGGATGTCGACGACGGCTCGGCCGTCGACACCGCCTCGGCGCCGCTGCCCAGCTATGGCCTGGCCATGATGGCCGGCATGTTCGCCTTGCAGCGTCGGCGCGGCTTCTTCAGCCGTCGCCCGGCGCGCGAATCCTACGAATCGAGAACCGACTTCGGTCCGACGACGATCCAATGACAAAACGCGCCCGTAGGCGCGTTTCGAGGGGTTTGCAGCAAGACTGCAAAGGATCGGTTTAGCCGCCCTTTTTGGCCCGCTTGCCGGGGTTCTTTTTGCTGCGCGTGGCCTTGCCGCGCTCGAGGCTGACCTTTTGGCCGCCACCGGTTTTGGGCAAGGTCGAGCCGGCCACCGGGGTCGGCTTGGGAGTGGCGACGCGGTCGGCTTCGGTGCGAATGATCTTGGGCATGAAAAAGCTCGGGTAAAAAGTGTTCGAGCCGCAATTAGGCCACACTGAAGGAATCCCCCATGTCACCAGGCGAGCTCGACCGCCCGCGGTTCGTTTCCGGCTCGCTGCTGCGCCACGTTTGCGTCATGGCAGGGACCGGCGCGATCGGCCTCATCGCGGTGTTCGCCGTCGACCTGATCAACCTGTTCTACATCTCGCTGCTCGGGCAGAAGGCCATCGCTGCGGCTGTCGGTTTTGCGGGCGTGGTCGGGTTCTTTCATGCATCGATCTGCATCGGACTGACCATCGGCATCGCGGCCGTGGTGTCGCGCACGGTGGGCGCCGGACGCAACGCCGACGCGCGCCGGCTGGCGACATCGAGCCTGGTGCTGATGGCCGGCATCTCCGTCTTCGTTGGCAGCGGCACCGCCTTCTTCCTGCATCCTGCCCTGCACGCTTTGGGCGCCGAGGGCGAGACGGCGCAGCTGGCGCAGCGCTACCTCGCGGTAACGGTGCATTCGTTGCCGCTGCTGGGCATCGGCATGGCGAGCGCTGCGTTGTTGCGGTCGGTCGGCGACGCCGGCCGTTCGATGACGGTCACGCTGGCCGCGGCGGTCGTCACTGCGGTGCTCGACCCGATCCTGATCTTCGGCTTCGGCATGGGGCTCGACGGCGCGGCGGTCAGCGCCGTGGTGTCACGCGCCGTGCTGGCGGCCATCGGGCTGCACGGGGTCTGGATGAAGCACCGGATGCTGGGGCCATTCGATCGCGCGCGGCTGCCGGAGGACGCCAAGGCGTTGATGAGCGTTGCCGGTCCGGCCGTGCTGACGAATCTCGCGACGCCGGTATCGGCGGCCTTCGTCACGCACGCGATCGCGCAATTCGGACCGTCTGCCGTGGCGGGCGCCGCGACGATCGACCGGGTCAGCCCGGTGGCCTTCGGGCTGATCTATGCGCTGAGCGGCGCGGTCGGGCCGATCCTGGCGCAGAACCTGGGCGCCGGGCAGTTCCGGCGTGTGCGCGAGGGGCTGCGCGACAGCCTGTACTTCATGGTGGTGGCGGTCGCCGTCGCGTGGCTGGTGCTCGCGTCGGGCCAAGGCGTGTTGATCCGAGCGTTTTCTGCCGACGGATTGGCGGCAGAGCTGATCTCGCTCTTTTGCACCTGGCTGGCGGCGAGCTTCTTTTTCACCGGTGGCCTGTTCGTCGCCAACGCGTCGTTCAACAACCTCGGGCATCCGCTGCTGTCGACCGCCTTCAACTGGGGCCGCGCGACGCTGGGCACGATCCCGTTCGCCTGGTGGGGATCGCACTACGGCGCCGCCGGCGTGTTGATCGGGCAGGCGGTGGGATCGTCGCTGTTCGGGTTGTTCGCGGTGGTGGTGGCGTTCCGGCTCGCGGGAACGCTGGCACGGCAAGAAGTGCCTACATCGGCGCCGGCGGTCGAGCCAGTGCTCGACGCGCCGGTGACGCCGGGGTCAGCCCACACCGCGGCTGCGGCGCTCAACCTTCCAGCAGCCGCACCTTGACGCTCTTGCCCTTGACGCGGCCGCTCGACAGCTTCTGTGCCGCTTCCTGCGCGATGGCGCGCTCGACCGCTACGTAGGTCGAGAACTCGTTGACGTTGATCTTGCCGATCTGCTCCTTGGCGTAGCCGCAGTCGCCCGTGAGCGCGCCGAGTACGTCGCCGGCACGGATCTTTTCCTTGCGACCGCCGACGATCTGCAACGTGGCCATCGGCGGCCGCAATGCTGCCCCCGCGCCGGGCGTGAGTTCAGACAGTGGGTGCCATTCAGACTCGCGACCTTGCAGCTGTTCGATCTTTCCGACGCTGCCCATCTCGTTCATGCTGGCGAGATTGAGTGCGAGCCCCTCGGCACCGGCGCGGCCGGTACGACCGACGCGATGGATGTGAATTTCCGAGTCGGGCGTCACGTCGACGTTGATGACTGCTTCGAGCTGCGCGATGTCCAGCCCCCGGGCGGCCACGTCGGTGGCGACCAGTACCGACGCGCTGCGGTTCGAGAACTGCACCAGCACCTGGTCGCGCTCTCGCTGTTCCAGTTCGCCGAAGAGTGCCAGCGCGCTGAAACCCTGCGCCTGCAGCACCTGGACCAGGTCGCGGCACTGCTGCTTGGTGTTGCAGAAGGCCAGCGTGCTTTGCGGCCGAAAGTGATCGAGCAGCAGGCTGACCGCATGCAATCGCTCGCTGTCCTTGACCTCGTACCAGCGCTGACGAATTTGCGTACCTTCATGCTGCGTTTGCACCGTGATCTGCAGCGGCGACTTCATGAACTGGGCGCTGAGCTTGGCAATGCCTTCCGGATAAGTCGCCGAGAACAGCAGCGTCTGGCGCTCTTTCGGGCATTGCCGAACGACCTTGGCGATGTCTTCGAAAAAGCCCATGTCGAGCATGCGATCGGCCTCGTCGAGCACCAGCGTGTTGAGCGCATCGAGGCTCAGGTTGCCGCGGTCCAGATGGTCCATGATGCGGCCCGGCGTGCCGACCACGATGTGCGCGCCGTGTTCGAGGCTGGCAATTTGCCCTCGCAGCGCGACGCCACCGCAAAGCGTCACCACCTTGACGTTCTCTTCGGCCCGCGCCAAGCGGCGGATTTCGGTCGTGACCTGGTCGGCCAGCTCGCGCGTCGGGCACAGCACCATCGCCTGGATGGCGAAGCGTCGCGGATTGAGGTTGGCGAGAAGGGCGAGGGCGAAGGCGGCCGTTTTGCCGCTGCCGGTCTTGGCCTGAGCGATCAGGTCTTTGCCGAGGAGCGCCGGAGGCAGGCTGGCCGCCTGGATTGGCGTCATTTCCGTGTAGCCGAGCTGGTCGAGATTCGCCAGCGTCTGCGGCGTGAGCGGCAGGGTGGCGAACCCGGTGGACGGATTCGTCACTGGGGTCACGGTGCTTAGCGGCGCGGCGCGCCGTTGTTGACTGGCGGCGGACCGCGGCGTTCCAGGTGACGGAAGGTGATCCGGCCCTTGGTCAGGTCGTACGGCGACAGCTCGAGCGACACCTTGTCGCCCGCCAGAATGCGGATGTGGTGCTTGCGCATCTTGCCGCCGCTGTAGGCGATCAATTGATGACCGTTGTCCAGCGTGACGCGATAACGGGAGTCGGGCAGCACTTCGGTCACTGCGCCGTTCATTTCGATGAGTTCTTCTTTGGCCATTGATTTACCTCAAAAAACGATGTCTGTTGGAGATGGAAAGGGGGGCTCGGGCGGCAGTCGGTTCAGCTTGCGAAGCAGCCAGTCGGCTTGCCGAGCACAGGCCGTGCCGGATGGCGCTCGCAGACCCATCCGAGACCTTGGTCGATGGCGTAGCGCAGCGCCGCGGCATGGCTGGCAAAACGTGGCGTGAAGCGCATGACGCGGTCATGCATGCCGCTTCCGCGACCCGAACGAATCGAGACCGACGCAGCGAAACGCCCGTCGTCTTGCGAGTGAATCAGCGGTGAAACGAGGTATTTGCCCACTGCAATATTGTTGTGTTGAACGATGTCCATTAAAGCCTTGGCGTTCGCGATCGTGCGAATGCCGAAAAAATTGAAAAACGAGGCGTAGGCCGGCCGGGAATGACGCGGCGGACGCGCAATTCGCTTCAACAAGAACGAAGGCAGTGGTGGCAATCAGGGGCGCCGGGTCTGGCGCTCCAACACACTGTAGAGCCGGCTTGAGAATGAGGGCCCTTGGCGAATCCGGAGATCAACTCCAAAAACGCGCCGGGCCGGCCAGCAAGATGACGAAAGTGCTTCGTCGTGGTATCGAAACGAACCCGCCATTATAGGCGAGTTGCAAGCATTGCTGCTTGACTTGTTCTCGGACTTGGGGTTTGGGACCGGTTGCTGGGACGGATGGCATGCACTGGCGTGGCGTTCCTACATCGCATCGAGCACAGGTCATATGGAATGAAGATTCCTCATGATCCCCACGAATAACAATCGATGAACGACTTTTCCACGCTGTCCATCAAGCCTGTGGCTTTCTCGCCTGCTGTCGAAGCGCCGAAGCCGGACGAAGCCCAAACGCAGGCCGATCTGGTCGATACCCTGCTCGGCATGTCGAAAACCATGGCCGACCACACCGGGCATGCGATGCGTGCCGTGCACGCCAAGAGCCACGGACTGATGCGCGGCGAACTGCGCGTTGTCGAAGGCTTGCCGCCCGAGCTGGCGCAAGGCCTCTTCGCGGCGCCGCGCAGTTACCCGGTGGTCCTGAGAATTTCGACGCCACCGGCCGAGGCGCTGGACGACCGGGTCTCCCTGCCGCGCGGCATGGCGATCAAGGTGATCGGCGCCGAAGGTGAACGCGCCGCCGGTTCTGAAGGTGACAGCACGCAAGACTTTCTGTTCGTCGATGGCCCGGTGTTCGCAGCGCCGGATGCCAAGGGCTTTTTGAAGAACCTCAAGCTGCTGGCCGGCACCACCGACAAAGCCCCGACGGCCAAGCGCATGCTGTCGAGCGTGCTGCAAGGCGTCGAAAAGGCGATCGAGGCGGTCGGCGGTCAAAGCAGCACGCTGATCGCGATGGGCGGCCACGCGGAAACGCATCCGCTCGGCGCAACGTTCTTCACCCAGGTGCCGATTCGCTACGGCGCCTACATCGCCAAGTTGCAGCTCGCGCCGGTGTCGCCCGACCTGCGCGCGCTCGAAGATGCACCGATCGATCTCGACGGCAAGCCGGATGGCACTCGCGAGGCCGTCGCCGAATTCCTGAGGTCGCATACGGGCGAGCCAGCCGAATGGGAACTGCGCGTCCAGCTCTGCACCGACCTCGAAAAGATGCCCATCGAAGACGCGTCCGTCGAGTGGCCGCAAGACCTGAGCCCTTTCATCGCGGTCGCCCGGCTGACGCTCGATGCGCAGGAAGGGTGGAGCGATGCGCTTTCACGCGAGATCGACGACGGCATGGCGTTCAACCCGTGGCATGCGCTGGCGGCACATCAACCGCTGGGCGACGTGATGCGGGCGCGCAGGGTGGCCTACCCCGCTTCGTCGCAATTCCGGGGCGAGCGCACCGGCTGCCCGATGCACGAACCGCGCATGCCGGGTTCCTCGAATTCCACCGGTTCTGCGAGCGCAGCCTGATCGAACCAGCCTGCGCCAGGGCCGATCAGCTTTCTGCAGCAGAAAAACGCTGCATTTCGGGCTTGAGAGTGCGGTAGAGCCGCTGGTACTGCGCATGGCGCTCGGCCAGCTCGGCGGTACGTGACGGGTCCGGCGTGAAGCTGTCTTGCAAGGCCGGCGCCACACACACCTCGGCAACGGGTTCACCCGTCCTCGCCAACCGTGCCAGTCGCGCCGCCCCGAGTGCCGCTCCCACTTCGCCGCCACTGCGCCGATCCAAAGTTCGCCCCAACGTATCGGCCAGCAGCTGCGCCCACGCCGCACTGCGTGAGCCGCCGCCGACCAGCGTCACGCTGTCGATTTGCGCGCCACCGGCCAGTAACGCCTGTTGTCCGTCGAGGAACGAGAAAGCAACGCCCTCCAGTACGGAATAAGCGAGGTGACCGCGCGTGTGATCGTGCGTCAGGCCGAAGAAAACGCCGGATGCATGCGGATCGTTGTGCGGCGTGCGTTCGCCGGACAGATAGGGCAAGAACAGCGGTGTGCCGGCGCCGGCTGGCAAGGCCTCGGCCTCGCTGACGAGTTGCGCTTCATCGGTCGCGTGGGTCAGGCGGCGCAGCCAGCCGAGGCAACTCGCGGCCGACAGCATCACGCTCATCTGGTGCCACGTGCCCGGAAAGGCATGACAGAAAGCATGCACCGCGCTTTCGGGATTGGGCGAATAGACAGCGTTCGCGACGAAGTAGACGCCCGACGTGCCCAGTGACAAGAAGGCCGTGCCCGGCGCGGTCACACCCAGGCCCGCCGCGCTCGCCGCGTTGTCGCCCGCGCCGCCGGCCACCACCACATCGGCCTGCAAGCCGAGCAGCGAAGCCACCGCAGGCAATAGCGTCCCGCCAGCTTCGCTGCCTTCCACCAGCCGCGGCATGTGCGAGCGGTCGAGGTGCGTGGCGGCCAGCATGGTGTCGGACCAGTCGCGCGCCGCCACGTCGAGCCACAGCGTACCGGCCGAATCCGACATGTCGGACACGGCGTCGCCAGTCAGCTTCAGCCGGACGAAGTCCTTCGGCAGCAGCACGCGCGCAACCTGATGAAAGATCTCCGGTTCGTTCTCCTCGACCCAGATGAGCTTGGGGGCAGTGAAGCCCGGCATCGCGATGTTGCCGGTGATGTGCCGGCTCTCCGGCGCGCGGTGTTCCAGTTCAAGGCATTGCGCATGGCTGCGACCATCGTTCCAGAGGATGGCCGGTCGCAGCACGCGGTTCTGCTTGTCGAGCAAGGTGGCGCCGTGCATGTGACCGGACAGTCCGATGCCGCGGACCGCTGCGTATTGCTTCGGGTGCTGCTCGCGAAGCTTGCCGAGCGCAGCCTGGGTGGCGTTCCACCAATCCTCGGGTGCCTGCTCCGACCACAGCGGATGCGGCCGCGAAATGGCGACCGCCGCGCTCGCCTGCCCGACCACGCGCTGCGCATCGTCGACCAGGACGACCTTCACCTCCGACGTGCCGATGTCGATGCCGAGATCCATGCTTTGCCTCCGTGATTCGAAACGTTGTCTTGGTGTGTCTGCGCAGGCCAACGGTCGCGCGTTGGAAGGATACTTGGCGTGTCGTCCGACCCCGGGCGAGAGGCCGCATCGGCAGAATATTTTCGATGGTCCAACCTGTTTCCGCCCGACTGAAGATCGGCCTGTCAGCCTGCTTCTCGCATGCCGATCCCTCGCGTGCCCTGTTCAGCAACAAGACCCTGCAGTACGTCGAGCAATCGATCGCGCACTGGCTCATGTCGGCCGGTGCAATGGTCGTGATGGTGCCCTGTCCGACGGGTGAGACGGCGCGCGGCGACACCAAGCTGTCGCACTACGCCGAGTGGCTCGATGGCGTCGTCATGCATGGCGGTGCCGACGTGTGGCCCGGCAGTTATGGCGAGGTGCCGTTGAAGGATGCATGGCTCGGCGACCGGGTGCGCGACCTGTACGACCTCGCGCTGGTCGAGGCTTTCGAGCAGGCAGGCAAGCCGATCTTCGGCGTGTGCCGCGGCCTGCAGCTCATCAACGTGGCCTTCGGCGGCACGCTGTACCAGGACATCGAAGAGCAGCACGGCCACCCCGAGACACTTCGCCATCGCGACCCGGTGACCTACGACCAGAACTTTCACGCGCTGGAGATCGTGCCGGGCACGCGGCTTTCGAAGCTGTATCCGGGCGTCGACACGGCGCGCGTCAACAGCATTCACCATCAAGGCGTGAAGGCGCTGGCCCCCGGCTTCGACATCGAGGCATGGAGCCTGCCCGACCGCGTGCCCGAAGCGATCCGGCGCCGCTCCGACCGTGGCCGCAGTTACATCGCCGCGACGCAATGGCATCCGGAATTCCACAAGTTCGGCAGCAAGGAAACGCTGGACGACAGCGCCATCCTCCACGACTTCCTGTGGGCCTGCGCCACGACGAAGGTCACGCCCAAGTCGACCCTGCGCGCCGCGCCCGGCAAGATCCGCAACCGCGCCGCGCGGCTGCTGCGGCAGGCTTTGCTCAGGCGCTAGCGGCTCGACTTGCTGTTGGTGTGGGACACGCCGGCGTCGATCACGCCGAAGACCTGAACACCGCTTCCGCTGCCGCCGCTCGCGCTGGTTGCGGCGCTGCTGCCCTGCGAGGCGTTGCCAGAGGCGCAGCCTGCGACCAGGCAAAACGCAGCGAGGGAGACAAATACTGAAAAGATGGTTTTCAAGAGGCGGTTCCTGAAGGTTCGTTCAACGGGTCACTATAGGCCGGCCCAAACAGCCCATTCGCATAAACGGGTTTTGACCGCATACGTCGCAAGGTGTGACGATGGGCTGCTTGCGCGCCGGCCTCGCTCAAGGAGCGACGGCGCTCAGGTGCTTGCCCACGATGCCCGCCAGTTCGAACATCGTCACCTGGTCCTTGCCGAAGACCGGCTTGAGCTTGGCGTCGGCGTTGATGGCGCGCTTGTTGGTCGCGTCCTGCAGGCCATTGGCCTTGATGTAGTCCCACAGTTTCTTGATCACCTCGGTGCGCGCGACCGGTTCGGCGCCGATGACTGCGGCCAGCGCATCGCTCGGCTTCAGGCCGGTGCCCGGCTTGCGGGGTGCCTTGGGCGCCGCCGCCTTCTTGGCGGCAGCCGCTGTCCCGCTGAGTTTTTTCGCCGGTGCCTTCGTTGCCTTGGCCGCTGTGGCCGCTGCAGCCGCGGTGGCTTTCTTCGTCGCCGGCGTCGCTTTCGTGAAGGTCTTGCGCGGCGGGAACTTCGAAGTGCGGGGCTCGAATTCGAAGCTCACCTTGCCTTCTTCCTTGTTCCACGACAGGAAAGCCTTGAAGGCGCGGCGCGTGCGCATGCTGACGAACTTGTCGAGCAAGTCGGTCTTGCCGGTGGCCAGCAGCTTTTCGATCTGCGCGCGCTCCACTGGCTGCTGCAGGATGATCTTGCCGCTCTTGAAGGTGCAGCTCGGCGTCGGCTGTTCGACCGTCGGTACCGACTTCTCGCAGACGTAGTTGGTGCCGTACTCGAACACGCGGGAGGCGCAGATCGGGCACGGCCCGAGCGACTCCTGGCCGCTGAAGTCGACGATCTCGCCGGTCTCGGCGTTCTTGTCGTCGCCGAAGTCGAACTCGAGCTTCCAGTTCTTGGTTTCTTCTTCGTCGAACTTCAGGATGATCTCGGCGGTGAAGGGCCAGCCGGCCTTCGACCGGAAGCCTTCCAGCGGCCCGATGTGCTTGTCGCGCAGCAGCGCTTCGGCCTCGACCACTTCGAAGGTGCGGCCGGCCGGTGACTTGCCGAACGAGAAGCCGCACGGTTCTTTGCCGGGCAAGCCGGTGCAGGTGTAACGCCGATAGTTTTCCTTCACCACGCCGCCGCAATTGGGGCAAGGCGTGGTCAGCGTCGCGTAGTCGCCAGGGACGGTGTCGCGGTCGTACTCCTTGGCCTTCTTGACGATGTGCTGCGTCATCTCGGCGATCTCTTGCATGAAGGCGACGCGGCTCAGCGCACCCTTCTCCATCTGCGCCAGCTTGTATTCCCACTCGCCGGTGAGTTCGGCCTTGGAAAGCTCCTCGACGCCGAGGCCGCGCAGCAACGTCATGAGCTGGAACGCCTTGGCCGTCGGGATCAGTTCGCGGCCTTCGCGCAGCATGTACTTTTCGGCGATCAAACCTTCGATCGTGGCGGCCCGCGTGGCGGGCGTGCCGAGGCCCTTTTCCTGCATCGCCTCGCGCAGCTCGTCGTCGTCGATGGTCTTGCCGGCGCCTTCCATGGCGCCCAGCAATGTGGCCTCGGAGTAGCGCGCAGGTGGCCGCGTCTTGAGCCCCTTGGCGTCGCACGATTCGGTACGCACCACCTCGCCGGGCTTCACGATCACCAGGTTCTTGCCGTCCTTTTCGTCCGTATCCTGCGCGGCTTCCTTGCCGTAGATGGCGAGCCAACCCGGCTTCACCAGCACCTTGCCGTCGGAGCGGAACGCGTAGCTCTTGCCGGCATCGGTCACGGTGCTGATGCGTGTCGTGATCTGGTACTCGGCGCTCGGGAAGAACACCGACAGAAAGCGGCGCACCACGAAGTCGTACAGCTTTTGCTCAGCGTCCGACAGGCCGCTCGGTGCCTGCAAGGTCGGGATGATCGCGAAGTGATCCGACACCTTGGCGTTGTCGAAGATGCGCTTGCTCGGCTTCACGTAGTTGCCGTCGATCGCCTGTTTGGCGAACGGCGCCAGGTGCTTCATGCCGCTGTTGGCGAGCATCACCATCGTCTCTTTCACGACCGGCAGATAGTCTTCAGGCAAGGCGCGCGAATCGGTCCGCGGATAGGTCAGTGCCTTGTGGCGTTCGTACAGCGACTGCGCCAGCGACAGCGTGGTCTTCGCGCTGAAACCGAAACGGCTGTTGGCCTCTCGCTGCAACGAGGTCAGGTCGAACAGCATGCCGCTGGCGGTCGTGCTCGGCTTGCTTTCTTCGGTGACCGTGGCGGGCTTGCCGCGCGCGGCCTGGGCGATGGCCAGCGCATCGCGCTCGTTCCAGACGCGATCGGCGCGCTGCTCGGCGTCGGGCTCGCCAGTGGGCAGGAGCGGCGCGTTTGCTTTTTTCCACGTCGGGTCGAAATACTTGCCGGGGTAGTCGCCGGCCTCGGCCGCAAAGCTCGCGTGCACTTCCCAGTAGTCACGCGAGACGAACTTGCGGATCTGCTCTTCACGTTCGACCACCACCGACAGCGTCGGCGTCTGCACGCGGCCCACCGTCGTCAGGAAGAAGCCGCCGTCGCGTGAGTTGAAAGCCGTCATGGCCCGCGTGCCGTTGATGCCGACCAGCCAGTCGGCCTCAGAGCGCGAGCGCGCCGCGTCGGCCAGGCCCTGCATCTGCTTTTCGGTGCGCAATTGGTCGAAGCCATCGCGGATCGCTTGCGGCGTCATCGACTGCAGCCACAGCCGGCGCACCGGCTTGTTCAACGGCGTCTTGCCGCCGGCGTACTGCTCGATCAAGCGGAAGATCAGCTCGCCCTCGCGGCCCGCGTCGCAGGCGTTGATGAGCTGCGTCACGTCCTTGCGCTTGGCCTGCTTCACGACCGCGTTCAGGCGCGTCTTGGTCTTGTCGACCGGCTTCAGGTCGAAGTGCGGCGGGATCACCGGCAGGTTGGCGAAGCTCCACTTGCCGCGCTTCACGTCGAACTCTTCCGGCGCCTGGATCTCGACGAGATGGCCGACCGCGCTGGTCACCACGTAGGTGTCGTTTTCGAAGTGCTCGTCGTGCTTGTCGAACTTGCCGGCCACGGGCGTGAGCGCGCGGACGATGTCCTGTGCCACTGAAGGCTTTTCTGCAATAACCAATGTCTTTGTCATTTGAGTGCTCTCTATACTCGGCGCCTCGCGTGCGTACGCACGCACGCGCATGTGTGCATATTCAAACTATCAGACTTCCGCGATGCCTACCAAATCCCCCGTTTCGTCCTCAGGCCGCCGTATTCAAACGCGGCGCTCGGGCATCCATGGCAACGGCGTCTTTGCCGTGCAGGACATCGCAGAGGGCGAGACGCTGATCGAATACAAGGGCGAAGTCATCAGCTGGAAAGAGGCGTTGCGCCGCCACCCGCACGACCCGAGCCAGCCGCAGCACACCTTCTACTTCCACATCGACGACGGTCATGTGATCGACGGCAAGATCAACGGCAACGCATCCAAGTGGATCAATCACTCGTGCGCGCCGAACTGCGAGGCCGACGAAACCGATGGCCGCGTGTTCATCAAGGCGCTGCGCAACATCGCGTCGGGCGAAGAACTCAACTACGACTACGGCTTGATGATCGACGAGCCGTACACGCCGGAGTTGTTGGCCGAGTTCCCTTGCTGGTGCGGCGCCGCCGAGTGCCGCGGCACCTTGCTCGCGCCGAAGGACGACGAGAAAAAGAAGAAGAAAAAGAAGGCGAAGAAGAAAGCCAAAGCCGCCAAGGCCAAGGACAAGGCCAAAGACAAAGCAAAGACCGCAAAGAAGGCCGGCAAGGCGAAGACTTCCGGCAAGAAGGACAAGTCCGCCAAGGACTGACGAGATGGCACTGAGCCACGCGTGGAACCCGGACCGGCTGACCGCGCTGGTCGCGCCACTGTTGCCGGGCATGGCTGTCGAGGTGGTCGAAGCCATCGATTCGAGCAACACCGAGCTGATGCGCCGTGGCCGCGCCGGTCAGCTTGTTCCGGTGTTGCTCGTAGCGGAGCGCCAGACCGCGGGGCGCGGCCGGCTCGGACGCCCCTGGCAAAGCGCGCAACAGGCGCAAGAGCCGGCGTCGCTGACCTTCTCGATGGGTTTGCCGCTGGCGCCGCGCGACTGGTCGGGGCTGTCGTTGGCGGTCGGGGTCAGCGTGGCAGAAAGCCTCGATGCGCAGCGCACCGCGCGCCTTGCGCTCAAGTGGCCCAACGATCTCTGGATCGATGACCGCAAGCTCGGCGGCATCCTGATCGAGACGGCGTTGCCCCAGGCCGCGGCCGGCGATGCGGCGTCGCGGTGGCTGGTGATCGGCATCGGCCTCAATGTCGGCGCCAGGGAGGCGACCGGTCTCAGCACCGCGCCGGCCTGGGTGCAGCAATGGCTGCCGGACGCCACACCGCCGACCGTGCTGCAGATGCTGGTCGCGCCGTTGCTGCGCGACGTGCTGGCCTTTGAAGCGCAGGGCTTCGCGCTGTTCGCCGAACGCTTCGCGCAGCGAGACGCACTGAAAGGTCGCGAGGTACAGCTCAGCGATGGCACCGTCGGCCGCTGCGAGGGCGTCGGCTGGGGCGGTGAACTGCGTGTGCATACTGAGAACGGCATGCAATCCATCTCCAGTTCCGAAGTCAGCGTGCGCCCTCGCGGGCCGGCCGCCTGAAGCCATGTTGCGCTGGGTTTTCCTTGCGTTGGTCGCCGTCAACCTCGGCTATTTTTTGTGGTCGGGCGATGGTGCACAGGCGACGGGCAACGAGCGCGAGCCGCAGCGGCTCGGCCAGCAAGTGCGGCCCGAAATGCTGCAGATTCGCAAGGCCGATGCGTTGCTGCCGTCGACCCCGATTCCTTCGTCCACTCCCGCTGCTGTTGCACCGACGACGGACGGCAGCGCGACCCGCTGAACCCGTCAGGGCTTGTTGGTGTCGAAGCGCACGCTGAAGCGTGCGCCCGGCGGTTGCATCCCCGGATGCGCGTCCTCCAGCGTGACCGTCGCACGATGCTGCTTCGCGATCTCCCGCACGATGGGCAGGCCCAGACCCGAACCGTCGGCCTCGTTGCCCAACACCCGATAGAACGGCTCGAACACCAGTTCACGCGCCGACTCGGCAATGCCCGGCCCCGAGTCTTCGACCTGCAGCAACACGATGTGGCCGAATGGATCGGCAAGCACGCGCGCGGTGATCACACCGGGTCGATCGGACGACGACGGCGTGTACGCAATCGCGTTGTCGACGAGGTTGCGAACCAGCTCTTTCAGCAGCGTCGCATTGCCTTCCAGCGTGACACCCGGCGCGCCCGGTTCGACGCCGTCGTAGCCGAGGTCGATGCGCTTTTCGATCGCGCGGGGCACCGCTTCGCGCACGACCTCGACAGTGAGTCGCGCCAGATCGCATGGCTGCCATGCGAGCGCGCCGGCGCCGCCTTCGGCACGTGCCAAGGCGAGCAACTGGTTCACCGTGTGCGTCGCGCGAATGCTGGAGCGGCCGATCTGTTTGAGTGATTGCTTCAAGTCGGCGGCATTGGCGCCTTCACGCTGCGCCAGATCGGCCTGCATGCGCAGGCCGGCGAGCGGCGTCTTGAGTTGATGCGCGGCATCGGCAAGAAAGCGCTTCTGCGTGGCGATCGACTCTTTGAGCTTGGTCAACAGGCCGTTCACCGAGGCGACCAGAGGCGCCACTTCATACGGCACCAGGCGATCGTCGAGCGGGCTCAGGTCGTCGGGCTTGCGCTCGCGGATTCGCTCTTCCAGCTCCGACAGCGGCTTGATGGCGCGCACCAGCGCGAGCCAGATCAAGAGGATGGCGAGCGGCAGGATGGCGAACTGCGGCAGCAGCACGCCCTTGATGATTTCGGTCGCCAGGACCTGTTGCTTTTCGCGCGTCTCTGCCACTTGCACGAGCACCAGCGGCGCCGTTTCGAGCGGCGGTTGAACCCACGTGTAGGCGATGCGTACCGTCGCGCCGCGCATCTCGGCGTCGCGCATGTGAACCGAGCCGATCGTGGCGGATTCGTCATCGGGCGGCGGTGGGATATCGTGCTCGCCGCCGAGCGATTCGCCGCTCGACGTCAGCACCTGGTAGTAGACGTGGTCGGTGTCGTCGGCACGGAGGATCTCGCGCGCAGGCTGCGGCAGGTTGAACAGCACGTGGTCCCCCTGCACCGTGACCAGCTTGGCGAGAGTCTGCACGTTGTATTCCAGCGCGCGATCGAAAGGCGCGTTGGCGATGCCCTGCGCCACCAGCCAGGTCAACCCGATGCTGACCGGCACCAGCAGCAGCAGCGGCGTCAGCATCCAGTCGAGGATTTCCCCGAACAGGGAGCGCTGGCCGCGCTGAAAGAGCTTCACGCGGGGATCTTCTCCAGGCAATAGCCGAGGCCTCGGACCGTAGCGATGCGCACCGGGCCTTTCTCGATCTTCTTGCGCAGGCGGTGGATGTACACCTCGATGGCGTTGAGGCTCACTTCCTCGCCCCATTCGCACAGGCGCTCGACCAACTGGTCTTTGCTGACCAGTCGGCCGGCGCGCTGCAACAGCACTTCGAGCAATCCGAGTTCGCGTGCCGACAGTTCGACCATCTTGCCGTCGATGGTCGCCACGCGGCCGGCCTGGTCGTACACCAGCGGGCCGTGCTTGATCGCGTTGCTGGTGCCGCCCATGCCGCGACGCGTGAGGGCGCGAACGCGGGCTTCGAGCTCCTGCAGCGAGAACGGCTTGGCCATGTAGTCGTCGGCGCCGTAGTCGAGCCCCTTGACGCGCTCTTCGACGCTGTCGGCAGCGGTCAACACCAGCACCGGCAATTGCGAGCCGCGTGCGCGCAGGCGCTTCAGGATTTCGAGGCCGTGCAGGTTGGGCAGGCCCAGGTCGAGAATCAGCAGGTCGAATTCGCTGTTGGTCATCAACGCCGCATCGGCCTGCGAGCCGGTGGCGACGTGGTCGACCGCAGCACCCGAGGTGCGCAGGCTGCGCAGCAGGGCATCGGCCAGCACCTGGTCATCTTCTGCAATCAGAATCCGCATCGCCACCTCCGGCTTGTTGCGCAAATTTTAGGCTGCGGCATAGGCTTCGAGGCCGATGGTTACCACCGTGGCAATGTCGTTGCCCACGCTGGCGCGAAATTCAGCCTCCGCCTGGGCGACGGCCTTGCGAAAAGCTTCGAGCCAGGCCACTCCGTCCGCGGTGAACTGCACCCGGCGCGCGCGGGCGTCGAGCGGATCGGGGCCGCGGGTGACCAGGCCCCAAGCCTCGCACTGGTCGACCAGCGTGCCCATGGCCTGCTTCGTCATGCCGGCGCTTGCGGCCAGCTCGGTAAGCCGCGCGCCGTCGCGTGCCAGATGACGGGTGATGTGGATGTGCGCGGCGCTGATCTGCGAGCGCGCCGCCAGGTTCGAAAGCGCCAGGGGCACGTCGATGTCGTGTGCCATGAGCGCCAGCACGCGCTCGTCGAATCGGCGCATCGCGTGGCCCAACAGACGGCCCAGATGAGTTTGTCGCCATGCGGTTTCGGGGTTGGGAGTCATGCCTTGAATAGTAAATCAAACTGACTAAAAAACGGGTTTACTTCAACCAATGAGCCTCTACACTACTGTTCAAGCATCCAGCCTGTGGTTAAAAGCAGATGGGTGAAAGTTATTCCAACCTGTTGATATTCAAGGAGTTTTCTAAATGGACGCACTCGTCAAGGGCACCAGCATTTCCATCGCCGGCAGCGAAAAGGCCAAGGCGCTTCAGGCCGCGCTGGCACAAATCGAAAAGCAATTCGGCAAGGGCACGATCATGCGGCTCGGCGAAGGCGAAGCGCTCGAAGACATCCAGGTGGTGTCGACCGGCTCGCTCGGCCTGGACATCGCGCTGGGCGTCGGCGGCCTGCCGCGCGGCCGCGTCATCGAAATCTACGGCCCTGAGTCGTCGGGCAAGACCACCCTCACGCTGCAAGTGATCGCCGAGATGCAGCGCCAGGCCGGTACCTGCGCCTTCGTCGACGCCGAGCACGCGCTCGACGTGCAATACGCGCAGAAGCTGGGTGTGAACCTGTCCGACCTGCTGATCAGCCAGCCGGACACCGGCGAGCAAGCGCTTGAAATCGTCGACTCGCTGGTGCGTTCGGGCGCCGTCGACCTGATCGTGGTCGACTCGGTCGCCGCGCTCACGCCGCGCGCTGAAATCGAAGGCGACATGGGCGATTCGTTGCCGGGCCTGCAAGCCCGTCTGATGAGCCAGGCGCTGCGCAAGCTGACCGCCAGCATCAAGAAGACCAACTGCATGGTCATCTTCATCAACCAGATCCGCATGAAGATCGGCGTGATGTTCGGCTCG
>CAXTCC010000038.1:0-24147 GCA_964242015.1 uncultured Variovorax sp. | reverse complement strand
TCGTACACGACCAGGTCGAGCGGCAAGCCGACCGACAGGTTCGACTTCATGGTCGAGTCCATCGACACCAGCGCGCACTTGGCGGCTTCGTCGAGCGGCGTTTCTGGCGTGAGCACGCGGTCGAGCACCGGCTTGCCGTACTTCGATTCGCCGACCTGGAAGTAGGGCGTCTCGGTCGTCGCCTCGATGAAGTTGCCGGCGGCGTAGACAAGGAACAGTCGCATGCCTTCACCGCGCACCTGGCCACCGAAGATGAACGACACGTTGAAGTCGAGGCCCGCATGCTTGAGCGCTTCGGCATCGCGGTCGTAGACATGGCGCACGGCCGAGCCGAGCACGCGTGCCGCATCGAACATGCTCTTGGCGTTCCAGATGGTGATGGGCGGTCCGGGCTCGCCGTCTTCCCTGATTTCGCGCAGTTCTTCGATTTGCAGGATCTCGCGGACCGACTGCGAGATGCTCAGGTTACCGGCCGACAACAGCACCATGACGCGATCGCCCGGCTGCTCGTAGACGATCATCTTGCGAAAGGTGCTGATGTGGTCCACGCCCGCATTGGTGCGGGAGTCGGAGAGAAACACCAGTCCGGCGTTGAGTTTGATGCCTACGCAATAAGTCATGGGGTCTTGCCGCACGAACCGGGCCAGATCAGGCCGTACCGCGTTCGCGCGTGTTCAATTTTTGAAGTGTGTAGAGCGCATCGAGCGCTTCCCGCGGGCTCATTGCATCGGGGTCGAGCGCCGCCAGCGCGGATTCTACGGCGCTCACCTCTGGCGCAGCCGAGGCGGGCGGTGCCGCGAACAGGTCGACCTGTGCCCGGCTTTGCGTCTGCTGCGCCTCCAGCGCGTCGAGCGCCTGCCGCGCGTGGTTGACCACTGCGGCCGGCATACCCGCCAGGCGCGCGACCTGAATGCCGTAGCTCTTGCTGGCCGGGCCGGGTTGCATCTCATGCAGGAAGACGATGTCGCGGCCTGATTCAGTCGCGCTCACATGCATGTTGACTGCGGCATGGTGCGTCGCCGGAAACTCGGTGAGCTCGAAGTAATGCGTGGCAAAGAGCGTGAAGGCCCGCGTGCGGTCGTGCAGCTGCGCCGCGATGCCGGCGGCCAGCGCGAGCCCGTCGAAAGTGCTCGTGCCGCGGCCGATCTCGTCCATCAGCACCAGCGATTGCGCGCTGGCGCTGTGCAGGATCTGCGCGGCCTCGGTCATCTCCAGCATGAAGGTCGACTGCGCATTGGCCAGGTCGTCCGCCGCGCCGATGCGCGTGTGGATCGCGTCGATCGGACCGAGCCTGCAGGCCGCCGCCGGAACGTGCGAGCCGATGGAAGCGAGCAGCACGATGATCGCGACCTGCCGCATGTAGGTCGACTTGCCGCCCATGTTCGGCCCGGTGATGACCTGCATGCGCTGCTGCGGCCCGAGCTGCGTGTCGTTGGCGATGAAGGCCCCGGACGACTTCTCGGCCAGCCGTGCTTCCACCACCGGATGCCGGCCTTTCTCGATCTCGATGCACGGGTGCGACACGAAGCTCGGCGCTTGCCAGTGCAGTGTGTGCGAGCGCTCGGCCAGCGCACACAGCGCATCGAGCGTGGCGATGGCGGTGGCGAGTCGCGTCAAGGGCGCGATCGACGGCTGCAGCGCATCCAGCAGCTGTTCGTACAGATACTTCTCGCGCGCCAGCGACCGGTCCTGCGCCGACAGCGCCTTGTCTTCGAAGGCCTTGAGCTCGGGCGTGATGAAACGCTCGGCGTTCTTCAGCGTCTGGCGTCGGCGGTAGTCGTCGGGCACCTTGCCGAGTGCGCTTTGCGTCACCTCGATATAGAAGCCATGCACGCGGTTGAACTGCACGCGCAGGTTGGTGATGCCGGTGCGCTCACGTTCGCGCACCTCGAGCTGCAGCAGGAAGTCGTCGCAGTTCTCGCTGATGGCACGCAGTTCATCCAGCTCGGCATCGTGGCCGGTGGCGATGATGCCGCCGTCGCGCACCAGCGCCGCCGGGTCGGGCTTGATGGCCTTGACCAGCATCTCGACGCAGCCTTGCGGCGGGCCGCAGTGCTCGGTGATCTGGGCCAGCAGTGACGCGACGCCAGGAAGCGCGGGTGCCAGTTGCTCTGCCTTCGACAGTGCCAGACGCAGCGCAACGAGCTCGCGCGGGCGCACCTGGCGCAGCGCGATGCGCGCGGCGATGCGCTCGACATCGCTGATGTTCTTCAGCTGCTCGCGCAAGGCACGCCACGGCGGGGCCGTGCTGCCGGGCGCATTGGTCTGCAGTGCAGCGATGGCTTCGAGGCGTGACTGCGCCTCGTCGCGATCGCGGCGCGGCGACAGCAACCATCGTTTCAACAGGCGACTGCCCATGCCGGTCATGCAGGTGTCGAGCAGCGAGAAGAGCGTGGGCGCGTCTTCGCCGCGAAGCGTCTGCACGAGTTCGAGATTGCGGCGCGTCGTGGGCGGCAGCTCGATCAGTTCGCCATCGCGCTCGACCGAAAGACGCTGCACGTGCGGCAGAGCGCGGCCTTGCGTGTGTTCGGCATAGCCGAGCAGCGCGGCCGCCGCGGCGTGTGCGGTGGTCAGCCCTTCGGCGTTCCATGCCGCGAGGCTGTTGCTGCCCATTTGCTGGCTGAGTTTGCGCTCGCCCAGGCCGGCGTCGAACTGCCACGCTGGCCGCACGGAGAGCGTGAATGGCGTGGCCGTGCGCGCAGCCTTCAGGCGCTGCTCGAATGTCGTCGTGACTTCGGCGCTGTAGATCAACTCGCTCGGCGCAATGCGGGCGATCCAGGTTTCGAGTGCGTCGGCCGGGCATTCTGCGAGGCGCAGCTCGGCGCCCGTCACGCTGAGCCATGCCAGCCCGCACACGTTGCGCGAGCCGGCGTGCACCGCCAGCAGCATCGACTCGCTCTTGTCGTTGAGCAACTCCGCATCGGTCAGCGTACCGGGCGTGACAACCCGCATCACCTTGCGTTCGACCGGCCCCTTGCTCGCCCCGACCTCGCCGATCTGCTCGCAGATGGCCACCGATTCCCCCAGCTTGATGAGCCGCGCCAGGTACGCATCGACCGCGTGGAACGGCACGCCGGCCATGACCACGGGCGCACCAGCCGAGTTGCCGCGCTGCGTCAGCGTGATGTCGAGCAGGCGCACCGCCTTCTCCGCGTCGGCATAGAACAGCTCGTAGAAATCGCCCATGCGATAGAACAAAAGCGTGTCCGGAAAGTCCGATTTCAAACGGAGATACTGCGCCATCATCGGCGTATGGGCCGAGTAGTCGGCGGGGGTCTGGGGAGCGGGAAGAGCTGACATGGAAGCAGGATTGGATCATGTCTTGCCCGGCATATCAGGCGCAGCGGACGACCTTCCAAGAAAAGCTAAGCCTGCTTATAATAAGTGCGCTTATGAAACGCGACTTCACCCATCGCTTTGGCTTCCTCGTCAACGACGTCGCCAAGCTCTACGGAGAACAATTCGACCGCCTGGCACGAGAAAAAATCGGTCTCTCTCGAGCCCAGTGCCGCTTGCTCGGCGCCTTGGCGATGAACGGCGATGCGGCCATGTCGCAGACCGAATTGGCCACGCGCCTGGGTCTCAGCGCCATGGCGGTCGGCAGCTTGTGCGACCGCATGGTCGCAGCCGGCTGGATTCGCCGACAGCCCAGCGCGACCGATCGCCGCGTGAATGAAGTTCATCTCGAGCCCAGTGCAGAAAAAGCGCTCGATGCGGCACTCACCATCAGTGATGCATTGAATGCGCGTGCGCTGGCTGCATTGACGACGGCGGAGCGAACGCAACTCGCAGCGTTGCTGGCCAAGGCGCGCAGTGGGTTGATGAATCTTGCGAACACCGAAGAGGTGACGGCATGACCAGCGTTGTCACCACGGTCAGTGAATCTGCACCGGCTCCCACGCCGGCACCGTCGTCCACCCCGTCCCTGGCGACCGCCGTCCAGCATCGCGGCATGATCACCATCTCGATCATGCTGGCGACCATCATGCAGGCGCTCGACACCACGATCGCCAACGTCGCGCTGCCGCACATGCAGGGCAGCTTGCAGGCCTCGCAAGACCAGATCACCTGGGTGCTCACCTCGTACATCGTCGCGTCGGCGATCGCGTTGCCGCTCACGGGCTGGCTCTGCGGACATTGGGGCCGGCGCCGGGTGTTCCTGATTTCGGTGATCGGCTTCACCGTTGCTTCGGCGTTGTGCGGGCTGGCGACGTCGCTGGTCGGCATCGTCGCGGCGCGGCTGCTGCAGGGCGTGTTCGGCGCGGCGCTGGTGCCGTTGTCGCAAGCGGTGCTGCTCGACATCAATCCGCGCGAGAAGGTCGGCCAGGCAATGGCGATCTGGGGCGCCGGCATCATGGTCGGGCCGATTCTCGGGCCGCTGCTGGGCGGCTGGCTGACGGAGAATTTCGACTGGCGCTGGGTCTTCTTCATCAACCTGCCGGTCGGGCTGTTCGCCATGTGGGGCATCGCGCGCTACCTGCCGGAGAGTCGGCCCAAGGGCGAGCGGCTCGACATCTTCGGCTTTGCGACGCTGTCGATCGCGATCGGCATGCTGCAGCTTTTTCTCGACCGCGGCGAGCAACTCGACTGGTTCGACTCGTGGGAGATCAAGCTCGAGGCGGCCGCTGCGCTGGTGTCGTTCGGCTTTTTCGTGGTTCACACCTGGACGGTGCAGGGCGTCTCGTTCTTCGATCGGGATTTGTTGAAAGACCGCAACTTCGTGACCGGTCTTTTCTTCGCCTTCATCGTCGGCATGATTTTGTTCGCGACGATGGCGCTGCTGCCCAACTTTCTACAGGGCTTGATGGGCTATCCGGTGGTCTACACCGGAGAGGTCACCGCGCCGCGCGGGGTCGGAACCATGATCGCGATGATCATCGTCGGGCGGCTGGTGCAAAAGGTGGACGTGCGCGCGATCATGGCTGTGGGCTTTGGCTTGACTGCCTTCTCGCTTTACCAGATGACGCGTCTGACGCTGCAGATGGACAGCTCGCTCATCGTGATGTCGGGCTTCATCCAGGGGCTGGGCATCGGCTTCACTTTCGTGCCGCTGTCGACCGCGACTTTCGCGACGCTGGCGCCGCGGCTGCGCAACCAGGGCACGCCCGTGTTCAGCCTCTTGCGCAACATCGGCAGCAGCGTCGGCATCTCGATCGTGCAGGCGCTACTGACCGAAGGCTCGAGCACTGCCCATGCGCAGATCGCTGCCACCGTGTCGCCCGGCAATCCTGCGCTCGCCACCTTGCCGCAAATGATGCAACCCAGCACGATGACGGGCCTGGCGTTGCTCAACGCCGAAGTGACGCGCCAGGGAGCGCTCATCGGCTACCTGGACGACTTCTCGATCATGATGATGATCACGCTGGTCGCGATCCCGTTGCTGCTGCTGATTCGCAGCCCGCGCCGGACTGCGGCGGCCGCGGGCGCGCCGGTCGAGGTGCCGCACTGACGGCCGCGCCGCACGAGCGATCCGAGCGATCTCGCGCGATCCGGCTTCAAGCCTGTTGACCGCGGCGCCTGCGCGCGACGCGAACCGCATCGACCCACGTGTCGATGTCGAATCTCTGCCCGGTTTCGGCAATGCGCGCACCGACGATGTTGCGCAACGGAATGCGCCGCGTGTCGCCGGGATGCTCGCAATAGCCGACGACGAGCCGCTTCTGCAGATCGAGGTGCTCGACCTGCAACTCTGCATCGACTTTCTTGGAGAGCGCGTCGAGATAACGGATGCGGATGAGCGGCTGCTCATCGACCATTTCTTCGAATTCGCCTTCATTGGCCGCCAGCGGCTGCGGCGCGCTCGCCGGCCCGAGTTCGCCCATGCCGGTGGAGCCGGTGAGGCCGCCTCGCACGGTCGGCAGGCCGCCGGGAACGTAGCCGGATCGCACCCGCGCCGCGGCGATCAGATACTGCGATCGGCGACGGGCCGCCATGCGATTCCAGCCAAAGCCGACCAGCCCGAGAACCACCAGACCGCCGACGATCACCATCGCAATGAATTGCCATTTCTCGAGATCGGATCCCATGCGGTTCCCTTCCTGCAGTTGCGAAAAGCGCGGCTGCCGCCGATTCGCTGTCATTCCTCGTCAGTGCCCGCTCCCAAGGGTTTGATCCTAATTCTTTGGTACTCAATTGCCAGTCGCCGAACGGCCTATTGCAGACAGTTTGCGAACATGTTTTAGTCGCCGTCTGTGGATTTCAGTCGTCGTGGCTGTCGTGCGTCGCCGCGGTGCCCTTGCGCCAGTACCCGGAAGCGCGCGTCCATTTCGGGTTCGCGCCGCGTTCGCCGACGAGAAACGTACGCACGGCCTTGGCGGCCGACGATTCGCATGCCACCCACGCATGAAAGTCGCCCGCCGGGAACGTGAGGCCGCGCAGGGTTTCGAGCAGCAAGGTCGACGTCCCCGGCGCTGCGCCGTTGCGATGCACCCATTGCACCGACACGTCGGCATGTGTGTCGAAAGCGATCTGGTCGTCCGGGCCGTCGACTTCCACCAGCACGATCGTGCGAGCATCGCCGGGCAACTCCGCGAGGCGGCGCGTGATCGCCGGCAACGCGGTGTCGTCGCCGATCAGCAGATGCCAGTCGAAATCCGTCGGCACGATGAAAGAGCCGCGTGGTCCGCCAACGCCGAGCACGTCGCCGGGCTTGGCGCGCTCCGCCCACTGCGTGGCCGGGCCGGCGTCGTGCAGCGCGAAGTCGAATTCCAGCGTGCCGGCGGCGGCGTCGAATCGGCCCGGCGTGTAGTCGCGCATGGTGGGCTTGCGGCCCTCGGGCCAGATCGGGCCGTCGGGGCCGGCGGTCGGCAAGGTCAGTTCGCCGGTCGACGCGTCGGGGAAGAAGAGCTTTGCGTGGTCGTCGAAACCGGGGCTGGTGAAGCCGGCGAGCGGCTCGCCGCCGACGGTGACGCGAATCAGGTGCGGTGTCACACGCTGCACGCTGCGTACTTCGAGCTTTCGGAACCGAAGCTCGTGGCGAACGCGGCGCGGCAGGCGGTCGGGCGCGCTTGCCGGCAGCGCATCCGTGCTCGAAGGGGGGAGGGCAGTAATAAGGGCCGGGCCATTCATCAGATGCGCTCCAATTGCTGCGCCGCGCTGTCGAGCACGGCAGCGAAGGCATGCGCCTGCGCGTCGGTCATCGGTTCGCGCGACGACAGGCGCATGCGCATCGCGAGCTTGAGGTTCTCCAGCGCGCGAACCACTTGCGGTGGGCGGCCGCCGCGCGGGCCTGCGCCGTCGACGCCGCCGTTCATGCGCGCCATCATGGCGTCGGTCGTATCGCTATTGGCTGCCAGGAATTCAGTGCCGCTGGCGGTGATGCTGTAGCGCTTGCGCCCGCCGCCATCCGACGCATCCACGCTCACGTAGCCCAGCTCTTCGAGCAGCGTCAGCGTCGGATAGACGATGCCGGGGCTCGGGCTGTAACTGCCGCCCAGACGCTCTTCGATCTCCTTGATGAGTTCGTAGCCATGGCTCGGCTTGTCGGCGATGAGTTGCAGCAGCACGAAGCGAAGCCCGCCGTGGCCGAAGACCCGGCCGCTGCCGCCTCTGCCACCACCTCCCATGCCGCGCGGGCCGTTGCCATGGTCGTGACGATGGCCGGGGCCACCGCGTCCGCCATCGGTGGTCTCACCGTGTTCTGCGCGGCGGGTGCATTGCTCGAATGATCTGAAATGTCGCATGTCGATCTCTCTTGTGTGTATCTAAAACACAAAAGATATATCTAAATCAAAGCGGAGTCAAGTCGGGTATGGATCGGAAAGGCGATAGCGGGCCCTTGCCGGCGGCGCCAGCGGATCGGCCCAAGGGCCCACAACTGTTCGGTCAGCTGTTGTTCGGAAGTGGCTGCATGAGATTGGCCGGATTGGCCGTGCCCATCGCTGCCACGGTCGGCGCGGGTGCCGCCGGGGCTTGGGCGCCCGATGAAGCCGACGGTCCACCGAGATCCTGCATGCGCAGCTTCGGAAGCGATTCCGGATACTCGCGCTGCACGAAGTCGATGAGCCCTTCGCGAATGCGGCAGCGCAGATCGAAGGCGAGCGGCGCGGTGGCCGCGGTGGCGAGGATGCGCAATTGCATCGTGCGTTCGGTGGCGTCGGTCACCTGCAACACGAACACGCGGCCGTCCCACTCGGGCGCGGCGCGGACGATGCGCTCCATCTCCGCGCGCAACGGCGCCAGCGGCATCGTGTAGTCGACGTAGATGAAGGCCGAGCCGAGCAACTGCGCGCTTTGCCGCGTCCAGTTCTGGAACGGCTTTTCGATGAAGTAGCTGAGCGGCAGGATCAAGCGTCGCTCGTCCCACAGCTTCATCACCACGAAGGTGCCGGTGATCTCTTCGACCTTGCCCCATTCGCCCTCGGCAATGAGCACGTCGTCGATGCGGATCGGCTGGGCCAGCGCGATCTGCAAGCCCGCGATCAGGTTGCTGAAGACCGGTTTGGCGGCCAGGCCGGCCACGATACCGATGACGCCGGCCGAAGCCAGCAGGCTGGCGCCGACCTGTTTTGCGCCGGGAAACGTCATGAGCATGAGCGCCGCGCCCGCGATCAGAACCATCGTGCTGGCGGTGCGTGCCAGCACCCTGGCCTGCGTGTGGATGCGGCGCGCCTGCAGGTTGTCGTCCACGTCCGCCGGATGCTTGGCGAGCACGCCTTCGGTGAACCCGTTGATGCAGCGCACGGCCAGCCAGGTGCACGCTGCGATCAGCAGCAATCCGTTCAGGTGCCGCACGCTGTCGATGTAGCGGAGATCGTCGGGCGCGGCCTGCCACACCATCTGCAGCGCGACCAGCGGGATGGCCCAGCGCGCGGCGGTGCGCGCCTTGGAGATCATCGAATGCAGCGCAACGGCGGGTCGCGTCAGGCGCAGCAGCAACATGCCGCCGACGCGGTGCACGAGCAAGCCCGACGTCGCGGCGATCAGCGCGGCAAGCCACGTGCCGAACCAGGGGTGTGCGAGCAGCGCGTGCAAATCCATCAAGCTTCCTTCGGCAACAGACCGGCCATCGTTTCGGCCTCTGCTTCCGCCTGCAAGATGCGCGCCGCGTCGTCGTGCAACTGCAGTGCCAGGCCACTGGCAAGGTCGAGCCGGCGCAGCAGCCAGGGACTGATGTCGTTGTCGAAGGGGTCGGGCAAGGGAATGGGCCCGACCACCCGCGCCCGGGGCGCCGAGGTCGTCTCTGCGGGTGCCTCTCCAGCCTGTGCGGCTTCCACTGCCTTGGCCGCTTTGGCCGACGCGTCGGCCGGGTTGCCGATCGCGGCCTGGATCTGTTCGGCGGCGCGCGCCAGCGGCACCTCGATTTCGGAAGGCGTCAGCCGATCGCGCCGCAGCACCAGCATCGACTTGACTGCGCTGAGCTGGGCCAGCAGTTGGTAGCTGTGTGCCTGCAGGCGCTCCAACGGCTCGATGGGCGGCTGTACGGCGCGCGGCTCGGAGAGCGATCGCTGGGTGGCCTGTACCAGCGCAGAGAGGCTGTCGAACGCCTCCTTGCGCGCCAGCCGCCATTCGAGTTCGGGGCTGGTGTCGACGGCCTGCAGCTGGCCGAGCCCAAGCGCCAGCCTGGCGTGCCGGGCCTGAGCCAGCAGCGTGCGCGCCACCAGCGTTGGAATCTGGCCACGCTCCCAGGAGGGCAGGACATAGCAAAAGCCCCATGCGAGCGCGGCGCCGATCAGCGTGTCGGCAATGCGTTCGACCAGCGCGAACGTCGGGGCGGCACCGGCGTAGAGCTGATGCGCCTGCACCAGACCGAGCACCGTCGCTGCCACGGCTGTGATGAGATAGCGCCGTACCGCGAAGCCATGCGCCACGGCTTGTGCGCAAGTCACGGAAAGGAGCAGCACCAACGCGGTCGGATGCGTCGACAACAAGCCGACCGCGAGCACGCATCCCAGCATCGTCCCGGCGACGCGTGCGTTGCGCCGCTCCAGCGTCTGCGAAAGGCTGCCGCGCAGCACGACGACGATGGTCAGCAGGATCCAGTAGTCGTGCGAACCCCACGGCAGCAACACCGCGATCGCGTAGCCGGCAGCGATGGCCAGTGCGGCGCGAATGGCATGGCGCAGCGGCGGTGCATCCCAGTTGAAGAGCGTGAGAAAGGGGCGCCAAGACCATGCGGTCGGGCTCACGAACATCTGCCAGTTGGCGCGCACCACCGCGAGGTCGGGCTCGCGTTCGCCTCGCGCCAGCGCCGTAAGTCGCATCACTTCATCGTTCAGATGGCCGATGCGACTTGCCAATCCGCGTGCCAATACCGCGGTGTTCGGTGTCGCCAGGCCGTCGGGCCGACCGGTGTAGGTAGGAATGGCGATGGCCGACAGCGTCGGCCGACGGTCTGGTACCGCATGCGGCTTGCGGCCGAATAGCAACGAGTCCGCCAGGCGCGTGACGTCGTTGGCAATCAACTCGAGCACCGCGCGCATCTCGCCGAGCGCGCCGGCGTGATCGGGATGCGCCCGCAGCAAATCGAGGTCGAGCTCGCTGGCCAGCAGGTGATCGCGCATTTCCAGGACGATCACCAGCATGCCGGCGAGGCGCTGCCGGCGCGGCGTGCGTGGCGATTCGAGCACGATGTCGCGCGCTGCCTGAATCTGGTCGGCGAGGGCGGCCTGCTGCGTCAGCAACTGGCCGAGCAGTGGCGCGGGCGAATCGCGTACATCGTCCGTTTCGTCCTTGGCGCTGAACTGGCGCGCCTCGGTGCGCATCAGGTTCGCCAGCGCCAGCAGCACGTCGGCGATGAGTTGCACGCGATAGCGGCCGTTGAGCGCCAGGTTGGCCAACGTGGCGTAGATAACATAGAGCCCAGCCCCCATGCCGAAATGCAGCGTGCGTTCGAGCGCTTCGTGCAGATCGGTCGGGGGTGGCGTCGCCATCGAGAAGATCATCGCCAGCATGATCGCGATGGCGATCGGGATGCCGCGCTTGCCCCATGCCATCAGCGTGAACGACAGGAATGTGGCGGGGACCAGCACCAGCCCGAGCTGCAGCGGCGCCGTGTGCAGCCACTGGACCACGAAGAACAGCGGCATGCTGACCAGCGGTGCCGGCAGCATCTGGAAGAACTTGCCGCGGCGCGGCGCAGCGAGGTCGGGCGGCGAGGCGACGATGACGCCGACCGATGCCGCGGCACCGGCAACCGTGCCGAGCCAGAGATGCAGGCCGCCCGAAATCAGCAGCAGCCCGAAGGCCACCGACAGCCCGTTGGCGACGTAATGGCTCAGGGCGATGCGCAACGCGACGCGGGTTCGGCGCGCGGCGGCCCCGGCCGAGCTCAGCGTCTGCATCACTTGCCCGTGGGATCTGCCGGGTCGTTGGAAGGCGCAGCGGCGACGTCGCGCTTGATGCGGGTGAGCTTGCGCGGAGCGGGTGCGACGGTCGCCGGCTCGACCGCGACGCCGTCACTGCCGGCGTTCTCGAAGTCGGAGACGGTAGAGCGTGCGTACAGGTCGACCGCTTCGTCGACATCCGGATTGGCCGTAGCCGACACGGCGCGCACGCGGTCGCTGGCGCGCATCTTGTCGTCGACGCCAGCGAACTTCGAATACTTGGAGAGCAACGGCACCAGCTGGCCGTAGATGCGAGGTGCAGCGGCCAGGCATTCGCGTTGGTCGAGGAACTCGGGCTCGCCGGTGAGATTGCCGACCAGGCCGCCTGCTTCGGTCACGAGCAAGGAGCCGGCTGCGACGTCCCAGGGGCTGAGGCCCGTTTCGAAGAACCCGTCCGTGAAGCCGGCGGCCACATAGGCAAGGTCGAGCGCTGCAGCGCCCGGTCGGCGCAGGCCGGCCGTGCGCGGCATCAGGTCGGCCATGATGGCCAGGTACTGCTTGAAGTTGTCGCCGGTGCGAAACGGGAAGCCGGTGGAGATCAGGCATTCGGTCAGGCGCACGCGCTTGGAAACGCGCAGGCGGCGGTCGTTCATGTAGGCGCCGCGGCCCTTGGTGGCGGTGAACAGGTCGTTGCGGCTCGGGTCGTAGATGCAGGCCTGCTCGACCTTGCCGCGCACCGCGAGCGCAATCGACACGCAGTACACCGGGAAGCCGTGGATGAAGTTGGTGGTGCCGTCGAGCGGATCGATGATCCAGACGAACTCGGAGTCTTTGGCGCCGTATTCGGAGCCCGATTCTTCGGCCAGAATGCCGTGCCCCGGGTACGCGGCGAGCAGTGTCTCGATGATCACTTTTTCGCTCGCGTGGTCGACTTCGGTGACGAAGTCGTTGACCTGCTTTTGCGAGACTCGCACTGCCTCGACGTCGAGCGCGGCGCGGTTGATGATCGCGCCGGCGGCGCGTGCGGCCTTGACGGCCACGTTGAGCATGGGATGCAGGTTGGGGGACGACATTGGATTGTGAGAAGAACGGCGACACCGCGATGCGGCCCCGCAGGATGCGGCCCGGCGATGCGGGCAGCGAGAATCGGGGCATTTTACCCGGCCTCCGTCGGCTCGTTCCTGCCCTCTCATGCGCACCCGCTTCATCCTGATCCAGACCAGCCACGCCGGCAATGTGGGCGCGGCCGCCCGCGCCATGAAGACCATGGGCTTCACCGACCTCGTGCTGGTCGCTCCGCGCTGGCCTAACGTGTTGCGGCGCGAGGAGACGATCCAGCGTGCCAGCGGCGCGCTCGACGTGCTGAACAACGCGCGCATCGTGGAGACGCTCGACGAAGCACTCGACGGTGTCACGCACCTGTGCGCCACGGCCATGGTGCCGCGCGATTTCGGTCCGCCTACGCGCACGCCGCGGGAGCACCTCGGGCCGCTCGGCAACACCGACATGGATGGCTGCGTGGCCTTTTTGTTCGGCTCCGAACGCTTCGGCATGCGCAACGAGGATGTCTACCGGTGCAACGTCGCGCTGAGCATCCCGACAGACCCGAACTTCGGTTCGCTCAACCTTGGCGCGGCGATTCAGGTGATCGCTTACGAGTGGCGATTGGCGCTGGGCGGCTACGAGGTGAAGGATGCTGTGCCCTCATCGTCGGCAGCCGATGCGCAGGCCGTGGCCGGCATGCTCGACCACTGGGAACGCTCGCTGGTCGACATCGGGTTCCTCGACCCTGCCGCGCCGAAGAAGCTGATGCCGCGGTTGCAGCAGCTCTTCAACCGCGCGCAGCCGACGCCCGAAGAGATTCACATCCTGCGCGGTATCGCCAAGGCGATGGTCGAACCCAAGCGCTGACGGGCTTGGGCAGACGCCGACACCGAGGTGCAGATCAGGCGCGTGTCCGGATCGCCGTTTTGGGCCGGAACGCCTTGCACACCGCGTCGTCGGTTTCCAGGTACGGACCGCCGATGAGGTCGATGCAATACGGCACCGCCGCGAAGATGCCAGGAACGGCTTGTGAACCGTCGGCGGCCTTCAAGCCTTCGAGCGTTTCGGCGATCGCCTTGGGCTGACCCGGCAAGTTCAGGATCAGGCTCTCGTCGCGAATCACGGCGACCTGGCGAGACAGGATGGCCGTCGGCACGAAGCGCAGGCTGATCTGCCGCATCTGTTCGCCGAAGCCGGGCATCTCCTTGTGCGCGACCGCGAGTGTCGCTTCGGGCGTGACATCGCGCAGGGCAGGGCCGGTACCGCCGGTGGTGAGTACCAGCGAGCAGCCTGCGTCGACCAGTTCGATCAGCGTCGCGCTGATGCGTTCGGCTTCATCGGGAATCAATCGAGGCTCGAAGGAAATCGGGTTTTTCAGCGCACGCGTCAGCCACTCCTGGAGCGCCGGCAAACCTTTGTCTTCGTACACGCCGGTCGATGCGCGATCGCTCACAGAGACGATGCCGATGCGCACTGGCTCGGGCGTCGACGGAAGCGCCAACGGCAGCCCTGCGCTCATGCGTCGTCCTCGAGCTCCTGTGCGGCAGCCGCCGCAGCGTGGTCGCCGCCGCCGTGCACCGCCAGCTGCTGGCGGACGAGCTGGAACACATCCCGATAGGCCTTGCTCTGGCGCGGGGCCTCGCCTGCAGGGCCGACCTTCATGTCCTTGCGCGCTTGGCGCACCAAAGCGCGCAATTGCTGGGCGTCGGTGCCGGCGTGCGTCTCGATCCAGCCGCCGAGCGCGTCGTCGTCGGCGATGAGGCGATCGCGCCATCGCTCGGCTTCGTGCAGTGCGGCAGTCTCGGCGGCGGGCGTGCTGTTTTGTTCGGCCAGCGCGTTGCGTACGGCTTCGAGCGTGGGCTCGTCGAGCTTGCGCATCAGCTTGCCGATGAACTGCATCTGGCGCCGCTTGCCCTCGAAGTTGGTAATGCGCTTGGCTTCCAGCACGGCATCCGACAGCTTCTCGCCGAGCGGCAATGCGTCGAACAGGCTGGCGCGCAGCGTGAGCAAATCTTCGCCGAGCTTTTGCAGCTCGGTGCTCTCACGCTTGAGGTCGGTTCGGCTGGCTTCGTCTGTGCCTTTGAGCTCGCGCTTGAGCTCGAGGTCGAGTTCGCTGCCTTCGGCAACGAACTCGCCACGGACGTAGTAGCCTTTTTTGGGTTTGCGGGACATGGGTTAAATCCTTGGCCGCACCATCGGAAACAGGGGGCAGAAGTATCATAGCCAACACATGAAGACATCCTCCTCGCATCCGGCTTCGCGCCCCGACTCCGGCTTCGCCTACACCCGTCCCTTCTTCGAAAACCTGGTCGACACGGCTCTGGCGCACGCCAAGAAGCTCGGCGCGACCGATGCCGGTGCCGAGGCATCCGAAGGCTGCGGCCTCAGCGTTTCAGTGCGCAAGGGCGAGCTCGAAAACGTCGAACGCAACCGCGACAAGTCACTCGGCATCACGGTCTATGTCGGGCATCGGCGAGGCAATGCGAGCACCTCGGACTTCTCCGAGGCGGCGATTGCGCGAACCGTTCAGGCGGCGTACGACATTGCCAGCTTCACCGCCGAAGATCCGGTGAGCGGCTTGCCGGACGAAGAAGACATCGTCAAGGAACAGCCGGAACTCGACCTGTTCTTTCCGTGGGCTGTCACCAGCGAAGAGGCGGCCAAGCTCGCGCTGGAATGCGAAGAGGCGGCACTGTCGACCGACAAGCGCATCACCAACAGCGAAGGCGCTGGCGTCTCGGCCCAGCAGAGCCACTTCTTCAGCGCGCACACGCACGGTTTTCGGGGCGGCTATGCCAGCTCGCGGCATTCGATTTCGGTCGCGCCCATCGCCGGCAAGGGCAACGACATGCAGCGCGATGCCTGGTACAGCTCGATGCGTTCCGCCGACGAGCTCGCGAGCCCGCAGTCGGTCGGCCGCTATGCCGCCGAACGTGCGCTGAGCCGCCTCAAGTCGCGCAAGATCAAGACGACGCAGTGCGCGGTGCTGTTCGAGTCACCCTTGGCAGCGGGCCTGCTCGGCGGCTTGGTGCAAGCCACCAGCGGCGGCGCGCTGTATCGCAAGAGCACGTTCTTGCTCGATTCGCTCGGCAAGCCGGTGTTGCCCAAGCACATGGATCTGGTCGAAGACCCGCACCTGAAGCGCGGCAAGGGAAGCTCGCCGTTCGACGACGAAGGCGTGACGACCAAGGCACGCAAAGTGGTGGATGCCGGTCGGCTCGAAGGCTACTTCTTGTCGACGTACTCGGCGCGCAAGCTGGGCATGAAGACCACCGGCAACGCCGGCGGCTCGCACAACCTGACATTGACGTCGCGTTTGACGAAACCGAGCGACGACCTCGATGAAATGCTGCGCAAGTTGGGCACTGGGCTCTTCGTCATCGAGTTGATGGGGCAGGGCGTCAACTATGTGACGGGCGACTACTCGCGCGGTGCCAGCGGCTTCTGGGTCGAGAAGGGCAAGATTGCTTTCCCGGTGCAGGAGATCACCATCGCCGGCAACCTGAAGGACATGCTGATGGGCATCCAGGCGGTCGGTGCCGACACCTACAACTACGGCGCCAAGACCACCGGCTCGATCCTCATCAACAAGATGAAGGTGGCCGGGAGCTGATCGGGCGTTAGCGGGCCAGCGCTTTGCGTACCCGTTCGATCACGCGGACATAAGGCGGCGTGAAGGGCGGCGTAAAGCCATCGAGCGGCGCGTCGATCGCGAGCCACTGAAAGCTGAAGACAAGGCCGTCTTCTTCAGGGCTACCGACGGCGACGTGGTCGAAGCGCTCCGGCAGCGGTTCGACCTGCCGCATCAAATAAAGGTGCCACAGCTGCTGGTGCTCATGTTTGTTGCCTTCGATGCCGGCGTTGCAATGGCGGTCCATCGTGCCGAGGTCTTGCAGCGCGCCTGAATAGGCGATGCCCGATTCTTCGAGCAGTTCTCGTCGCACTGCATCCTGTGGCGATTCTCCCGGTTCAACAGTGCCCTTGGGCAGCTGCATGCCGCCATCGCCGGGATGCAGAAAGACCAGCAGGCGGTCCTGCGCATCCACAAGGCACGCGCACGCCTTGTGGACGACCGTCATGCTGCGCCGGAAAGGGCTGCCTTGACGGCGGCAGAAACCTGACCCATGTCGGCCTTGCCAGCCAGCCGCGTCTTGACTGTGCCCATGACCTTGCCCATGTCGCCGGGGCCCGAAGCGCCAAGTTCGGCAACGATCGCCTTGACTTCGACGGCGACTTCTTCGGCGCTCATGCGCTTGGGCAAGTAGGCCTCCAGCACCTTGATCTCCGAGGCCTCCTTGTCGGCCAGATCCTGCCGTCCGCCTTCGGTGAACGCAGTGACCGAGTCCTTGCGTTGCTTGACGAGCTTGTCGACGATGGCGACCACCATGATGTCGTCGAGCTCAATGCGCTCGTCGACTTCCTTTTGCTTCATGGCTGCGAGCAGCAGGCGAATCGTGCCGAGGCGCTCAGAATCCTTGGCGCGCATGGCGCTCTTCATGTCTTCGGTGATTTGTTCTTTGAGGCTCATGGTCATCTCCTGGCAAGGTCGTTGAAAGGCATCCAAAAGCATCGAAAAGGCCGTTGGAAAAGACAAAAGCCGCGGCAGGTTCCCCCGGCGCGGCTTTGTTTCACTGGCCAGCGGCCAGCGAGTGCAGTACTTAGAACAGCTTCTTGGGAAGCTGCATGCTGCGAACGCGCTTGTAGTGGCGCTTGACGGCCGCAGCCTTCTTGCGCTTGCGCTCAGCGGTGGGCTTTTCATAGAACTCGCGGGCACGCAGGTCGGTCAGCAGGCCGAGCTTTTCGATGGTGCGCTTGAAGCGGCGCAGTGCGACGTCGAAGGGCTCGTTTTCTTTAACGCGGATAGTGGTCATTTAAAAGGTCTGTTGAATTTGGCTCAGGGAAGATCAGGCCCCGGGCCGGGTTCCTCAACTCGAAAATCTTTGTGGCCGTTGAGGGGAGGCCGAAAGTTAGCCCGCAATTATAGCGTGAGGATTGGCGGGCGGCCATGCTGCAGAATTCCTTGGTGAAGCCTCAACCCAAACGCCCCTCGACAGTGTGGGGAGGGCGCGCAAAGGCTGTCGCTGAAATCATCGCGATCGCCATCCTGGCGCCGCTGCTTGGCGCTATGGCGGTTCGCTACGGCAATTTCGCGACGGTCGACACCGTCATCTACGACAAGGCGCTGCAGGCGCGTCCGCTCACGCCCGGCAGCGACATCGTCGTCGTGACGGTCGACGATGCGAGCCTTGTCGCCCTCGGTCGCTGGCCATGGTCACGCACGGTGCATGCATCGCTGCTGGAAAAGATCGCCCTCGGGCAGCCGAAAGCGGTGCTGATGGACATCTTCATGACCGAACCGTCCGCTGACCCCAACGACGACATCGCCTTGGCCCGCACCATGCGCAAGGTACCGGTGTATCTGCCGCTGCTTTTCAGCGCCGGAGATTCGGGCGCTCGGTCGACGGCTGCAGGTGACCCGTCCTTCGTGCGTCCCATTGGTGTGCTGGCGGACGCAGCCGCTGGTTTGGGACACGTGGACGTGGGTGCCGATGCCGACGGACTGGTCAGGCGGCTCTTTGTTTGGGAAGGGCCGGCCGACAGCCTGCAGCCGTACCTGGTGAGCCTGCTGCCTGGCGTGCCGACTTTCGCTGCCCGCAGTGCGGTCGGTGGCGGCGCAGGGCGAGCATCAGCAAGCAAAGCCTTGCCAGAACAAAAAGGCTGGCAGCTGCGCGGACCGTTGCCGCTGTCGTTTGCCGGCGGCGTGGGAAGTTACCGTGCGCTGTCGTATGTCGATGCTCTTCATGGAACAGTTCCACAGGACTTCTGGCGCGGCAAGACGGTATTCGTGGGCGCGTCGGCAGCCGGTCTGGGCGACCAGATGCCGGTGCCGAACGCCGGTACATCCGGTGCGATGCCCGGTGTGGAGATTCATGCCAACGCGCTCGACACGCTGAGGCAAGGCGCCAGTCCTGTGTCGATCGACGACGCCCCTGCGCCCCTTCGGTGGTTGTGGATCGCGGCGCCTTGCTGGGTACTGTTGGCATGGCTGGGTCGATCGCGGCACGGCGTGCTGTGGCTGCTGGCCGCGGCCGGTGCCGTGATCGTTCTGTGCGCGGGCGCCTTTGCAACGGCTCGCTTGTGGCTTCCGCCGGTGGCGCCGCTCCTGGGGCTTCTTGCCGCGTACCTTCTCTGGACATGGCGCGAATCGACGGAGCTCTGGCGCTACTTCGAAAAACAACTGCGGCAAGTCGACCGCACTTCCGCACTGTCGCTCCAACTGGTTGCCCAGGGTGACGACCACCATGCAGGTGCGCCGACGGCGCTGCTTCGACGCGCCGCTGCGATGGACCAAGTCATCGTTCGCTTGCGCGCACTCGAAGAGATGCTCCGCAACACCGTGGCCCGGCTCGACGTAGCGGTGCTCGTGTGCCGCATCGATGGCGACATCGTTCTGGCCAACGATGCCGCGCGATCGCTCTTGGGGCTCCGCGCCAATGAGGCGAGCGCACACACAGCACTTGCAGACCCAGCACTCGCAGGGCAAAAATTGCTGCCCGTCATCGCTGAACATTCGGTACCGCTGGGCGGCGGCTGGATGAAGCTGCCAGACATGGCGCAGCCGACTGAAAGCCTGAACGGTGCCGTGATGGTGACGCCTGCGGGTCGCGTCTTCCGACTCGACATTGCTTCGGTCGACTTCGTGGAGTCTGGCGGCGCGGCAGGCTGGCTGGCCGTGCTCCATGAACTGACCGATGAGCATCGCCGCCGCGAGCAGCATGATCAGTGGCTCGGCTTTCTGTCGCACGACCTGCGCAGCCCGCAGACCACCATTCTCAGCATGCTCACGCTGGAAGAGGCGCGGCAAGTCATCGATGTCGACCCGGCGGCAGCCGCGTTGCGCGAGCGGATTCGCACCGAGTCCGAACGCACGATTCGTCTGGCCGACGATCTGATCGACTTGACCAGTGCACAGTCGGGCCGCTACCGTTATGCCCCGGTCGAACTGGGCAACCTGTTGCTCGATGCAATAGACCAGGTCTATGCGCAGGCCCAACTGCGCGGGGTCACGCTGAAAGAACGGTTTCGCGAAGGGCAGTGTTTTGTGCTGGCGGATGGCGGTTTGCTCACGCGTGCGGTTGTCAATTTGCTCGGCAACGCCATAAGGCACAGCCAGTCGGGTCAGTCGGTCACGATGTGCCTCGAGTTCGACGCCGCACGGCGAGAAGCAGTTTGCACCGTGGCCGACGAAGGCGAGGGCATGGAAGAAGGCCAACGTCGCTCCTTGTTTGCGAACGAATCGCTCGCGGCGTCGGTCGTATCGTCAAATGACGATGTTGCCCCGGCTGCGTCCTCGGTGAGTGCGCGCCGCCGAGGCATTGGCCTGCTTGTGGTGCAGGCCGTGGTTCGCCAGCATCGCGGCTGGCTGGAAGTCGACAGTGCGCCGGGTGCCGGCAGCACTTTTTGGGTCGGTTTGCCGATTGCGGACACGGCGGATATCGCAGTCGATGACGACGAAGAATGAAGAGATCACGCTGACGAGAACTAAAAAAAGGTCGACGTTGCCCGATGGCAATGTCGACCTGATCTCGATGCACTTTTTGGCTCAGCCCGGCTCTTCTTCCGTCAAAGCGTAGCCTTGGCCGTAGGTTGCTGACAGCACATAGGCGCTGCCCTGTCGGAGGTGCAGCTTGGTACGGAGCCGGGCAACGTGCGTGTCCAGCGAGCGCGAAGCCGTGCTGCTGCCGTCGCCCCACACCTGCCGATAAAGCTCTTCTCGACTGAGCATCTGGTTCAGGTGATGGAACATGAACCAGGCCAGTTTGTAGAGTTTTCCGGGCAGTGGGATGACTTGCAAGCCCAGCAGAATTTCATCGCCGCTTTCAGGAAAGACATAGCGACCGAAAACCCGCCTCGATGTCTCGCTCGCCGCGGCTGCAGTCGTGCTCGCGACCGGCGCGGTCACCGCGCTGGCCTTCTCCTTGCGCGTCGATGGCGCCCACTCGGAAAGCGAGACGTTGTTCAACTGCGCGTCATCGGCATGTTCAATGCCGGCGCCATCCGGGGGTTGCCAGGCGACCAGTCGCGGCACGCTGCCGACCGGCCGTGCCTGCAGCCATTGCACCAGCAGCGGCACTTGCAGATCAGTGCCCGGCCCTGTCAACAGGACTGAGTCGATCTTCGGTCCCTCGGTCAACGCTCTTTGCAACTGCAAGCCGCTGGCGAATACCTGCGGCTCGCAGCCCGGTATTCGCGTCAGCGAGCGCGCGATCAGCCGATTCAGCGCATTCGGTCCGCCGTAGATTGCGTAGCGCATCGCCGTGTTCGTCGCGGTGTTCGGTCGCAGTCGTTTACTTGCCTGCTTGCGCAGTCAAGTCGACAGTGACGCGCCGGTTCGGCTGCAGGCACTTGGTCAACGCTGGCGTTGCCTCGGTGCCCGTGCAAACGACCACGGGCTCCGTCTCGCCGCGACCTTCGGTCGTGATGACCTTGCCGTCAAGACCGTTTTGCATCAGGAGGGCCCGTACGGTGTCCGCGCGCTTCTTCGACAACGGCAGGTTGTATGCGGCGGTCCCCAGGCGGTCTGCGTGGCCTATCACATTGATGCCGACGATGCTCACGAAGCCGCTGCGGATTTCATTTGCCAATCGTTCGATCTTGGCGCGGCCCTCGGGCAGCAGATCCTTCATGCCTGAGCGATCGAAGCGGAACAGTCCGTCGGCACCGATCGAGACGCGATGCGTCTCCACTGCGCCGGGGCCGGGTCGTGCCACGATCACCTCGAGCGTGACCTCGGGATTGACCACCACCGGGAAGTACGGCTTGGCGACGACGTTGCATGGACCTGTCACGCTGCCTTCGATTTCGCGACCATTCAATGAACCGGCAAGGTACGTCGGCACGGCGAAATAGGACTCGGGTCCGTACTCACCCGGCATGTAGCGCCTGCCGTACTGGTCTGCCCATGCGCAGCCACCGTCTTCAGGCGTTTGGACCCACATGGCTGCCTGCAGCGTCGGCAAGATGCTCGGCGCAGCGGGTGGAAGACGCAACGAAGCCGGCGGGAACTCGACAACTGCGACAGGCGTGGTGGGTGTGGCAGGTGGGGCCGGTGGTGCCGGCGGCGCTGGTGGCACGGGCGGTACAGGAGGTGCCGGCGGCGCGACCGCGAGCACTTCCTTGTATCGCACGTGGGGCGCACTGGTCACACCCGAACCTGGCACGTACGCCGCACCGCCGGTGTCGCCTTGATAGCTCTGGTTCCATTGCTCGAAGGGCTGCGACTCGGAGAGCGTCACACCGTTGGCTTGAAGGCCATTGAAGGCAACCTGGCTCGGCATCTGCGTGTAGCCGGCCGGCACCGTGCCGCCTGCGACTGCATAGATGCCGACGTTGCCGCCGTTCGCCTGGATGTTCAGACCCGCCACGTTGTTGATGAATTGGCCAGAGCCCGCGGCCTTGCCGGCCGTTTCATCCGCCACCAGAGTCACGTTGCCATTGGCGGCCGTGATGCTGGTGCCGCCGTTAAGTACCACGCTGTCGCCTGCCACGCCCATCAGGTGGCTGCCTGCATACAACGCACCCGAAGTCGTCAGGTTGCCATTGCTCGTGCTGCCTGCAATCAGCGCCACATCGTTGTTGCCGCGGACGTAGCCGGCGTTGATGCTGGCCGTGCTGTTGATAGTGACGTCGTTGGCATCCTTCACCGCATAGACACCGCTGCTCGTGGTGTTCAGCAGCGTGACGTTCGAGCCCTTGGTGGTGTCGAAGCCGGAGGCGGTGTTGAGTGTGCTCACCGCCGCGACGATCGGGCTTGCTTGAGAACCCGCCGCATAGCCGGTACCCAGCGCTGCGTTGACCGTGGCGTTCATCGCGCCTAGGTTCACGGCGCCACCGGTGTCCGTCAGGTTGTACTGCTGCACGCCTGTTCCAGGCAACGTGATAGCCGCCGGGCCGGTGCGAACCGTCCATCCACCGGCCACCACGTTGCCGCTGTTGTTCACCAGAATGGCGTTACCGGTCAGTTGCGCGACCGAATAGCCGGTCGACTGATTGCCCAGGTTCACGACGACATCTGTCACGCCCAGCGTGGTGAGCTGTGCCAACACGGCCGGGCTCAGCACCGAGTGCAGATCGAAGTCCTTGCCACTGCCGTACGCAGTCACCGTAGCGGTTGTTCCGACGATTGCCAAGGCCGACGAATTACCAGGAAGCGTACCGATGACCGCGCCGTTCAGTGTGACCAGACCGGCCGCGTGAATGGTGCCGAGCGTGGTGTCGACAGGCGCGCCGTTCAGCGTCACGTTGCCGTTCGCATTAAGAGTCGAACCCGCTGTCATCGCCACGCCACCACCTTCGCTGGTGGCCGTGTAGTTGCCGCCCGCGAGATTGATACCGGTGATGTTCAGCGCGGTTTGATTGCGAAGATCGACGACGCCGATGGTGGTGTCGCGCATGGTGTCGAACTCGGCCTCGGTGGCCGTCAACCTGGCCGCCGCGTTCTGCTGGATCAGGCCGCCGGCGTTGATGCCGAAGTAGCCCGTTGCGCCGCTGGCACCGACGAGGTCGACCGCACCACGATTCCAGAGCACGACGTCGCCGTCGGTGGCCCTGGCCGTGAGCGTACTCACGTTCAGGTTCAGGTCGTTGACGTTGTCGACACCGGTCGCCGTGTTGTCGATGATGCCGCCGCCAATCGCAACGCCGGCTTGCAGGTTGGCCACGCTGCCTATCACCTGCTCTTGCCCCGCGCCGCCGAAGCCGCTGGCGTTCACGATGCTGCCGCCCACGGCCGTGACGTTCACGTTGCCAGTGGTCTGTGCGTGCGTGCTTTTGGTGCCGTCGGTGCTGAGCGTGTTGAACAGAACGTCTTGCGCACCCGTCAGGCTGATGGTTCCGCCCGTGGTGGTGCTGTCGACATGCTGATCGATCGTCAGGTTGCCCGAGCTTGTCGCCACGGCGATGTTGCCGAAGGTGGGTGCCATGCTGCCGACTGCGCTGCTGCTCACGATGCCGGCACGCGTCAACGGTGTGGTCGCGTCGTACACGATGCCCTTGGTGCCGTCGAAGCTGACGTTGGTCACCTCGTTGTTGGTCTGCGGGCCTCCGACGATCAATGCGCCGGTGTTGGTCACCGCAAACGTGCCCGTCGTGGTCTGACCGCCCGCCAGCACGCCGCTACGCGGTGTGCTGTCCTGCAGGCTGCCGGAGAGTACGGCCACGTTGGTGTTCACGTTGACGCCGCCGCCTGCGACCAGCATCAGGTTGCCGGTGCCGGCCGTGCCGATGGTCTGGCTGGCCGTGATCATGTTGCCGGCGATCAACGTCGTCAGCTTGCCGGCGTTGTCGACCGGCACGGCTGCGTTGATGTTCAGGTCACGCGATGCGCCGATGGTGACGTTGCCGCCGGAAGCCAGCACCCCTGAAGGCTCGACGTTGACGTCGCGATAGCCGAGCACCACGAGGTTGCCAGTGCCGGTCGACACACCGATTGCCCCGTCGCGAACCAGGTTGCCATTGCCGAAGGTCGTTGCCGGCGGGTTGGTGAAGATGTTCAGGTCCGCTGCATCGCCTTGTGCGTAGCCTGGGCCCGCAGTTGCGTGTGCCGGGCCCGAGTAGATGCGCAGGTCGCCGGTGTTGGTCGACAGCGTACCCGTGCCGTAGCCGATGTCCCAGCCGTTGCCGCTGGCGGAGTTATTGCCGGCGCCTGTGGCGAGCAGGTTCAATGTCGTCGGGCCGGGTTGTGTGCCGTCGAGTGTGTAGAACTGTCCCGACAGGTTCAGCGTCGTGTTTGCGCCCGTAACAGGATTGCCGTAGTAACTGCCAGCCGCTGCGGCATTGA
>CAXTCC010000037.1:16990-24776 GCA_964242015.1 uncultured Variovorax sp. | reverse complement strand
AAAGGCTGACTGGTTCATGGCAGACCTTTCTGCTACATATCACCGATGCCGAAGCTTCGCTGCTCCCTCGGTACCGGGACTGTCGTCACTGTCGGTCTGGTCTGGAGCGCCAGCCATGCCGCTTGCCTGCCCACGACCACGCCGACCACTGGCGGCACGGTTGTGTGCAGTGGCGTGACCACCGGTTCCACCAGCGTCATCGCCGACCCCGGCAGCACCAACGTCGACATCGGCGTGAGCCCCGGAGCGTCGCTGAGCACCAACGCCACGCAGGCGCTGCTGGTCCGCGATGGCAGCAGCATCACCAACAACGGACAGATCACGGTGTCGGGCGGCTCCGGCGCCGCGCGGGCCGCGATGGGCGCCACCGGCAACGACAACACGCTGACCAACAACGGCACGATCCGCACCACCAGCGGCGGCACGGCCGGCATCTCGACACCGTCGGGCAGCAGCACGCGCACGCTGATCACCAACACCGGCAGCATCGTGACGACCGGCGGCGCCTCGCACGGCATCTTCACTTTCGGGCCGGGCAACACGGTCGTCAACAGCGGCAGCATCACCGTCAGCGGCACGGCGGCCAAGGGCGTGTACCTGCAGGGCGGCAACGGCGTGGCCAACGTGCTGATCAACACCGGCACCATCACCGCGCTGGGCGCCAACACCTCGCCGACCTCGGGCTTTGCCGATGCGGTGCATGCCAACACCGTCGGCGCCAGCACCTTTTTCTCGCGCGTCGAGAACCGCGCCGGCGGCTCGATCTTCAGCGCCGGTTCGTATGCCTATCGCGGCCAGAACGGGCAAGACGTGCTGGTCAACGCCGGCACGCTCGAAGGCCACGGCGGCACCGACAACGACGGCGCGGTGTTCATGGGACCGCTCGGCACCGGTACGCTGATCCTGCAGACCGGCTCGGTCATTCGCGGTGCGGCCGATGGCGGCGGCGCGACCAGCAGCGCGTTCCTCGAAGGCACCGGCACCGTCGACAACGCGTTCCGCAATTTCCAGAATCTGACGATGCGCGGCACGCAATGGTCGTGGAAGACCGACGCCACGTTCAGCGACAGCATCCGCGTGGAGAGCGGCCGCTTCGACCTCAGCGCCGCGCTCACCAGCCCGGTGATCCAGGTGCTGCCGGGCGCCACGGTCGCGGGCACCGGCACCTTCGTCGGCAACGTCACCAACAACGGCACCTTGCTGCCGGGGCCGGGCGCCGGCAACGGCTTCGGCGCGTTCACTGTGCGCGGCAACTACACGGGCAGTGCCGGCGCGGTGATGCAGGTCAACACCGTGCTCGGCAGCGACAACTCGCCGACCGACAGGCTGGTCATCGACGGCGGTCGCGCGTCCGGCTCCACCGGCATCCAGGTCGTCAACCGCGGCGGTGTCGGCGCATCGACGCTGTTGGATGGCATCCAGCTGGTGCAGACGGTCAACGGCGGCACGACGGCGGCCGGCGCGTTTTCGCTGACGCAGCCGATCGAAGTCGGCGCCTACGGCTATCGCCTGTTCCGCGGCGGTGCGACCGGCGCCAACCCCGACAGCTGGTACCTGCGCACGTCGGGCTACTCGGTCGGCGGCACGGTGGTCGGGTCGTTGGCCGAAGTTGCCGCGACCGCAGCACCTGGCCTCGCGAGCGCGCAACAGACCGGGACGGCGCCGGATGGGTCGCCATCTGCGACGCCGTCGGACCCCGTGGCTGCGGCCGTGGCAGCCGTGGCCGCGGTGACGGCGGTCGCTGCAGCGGCCGAACAGCCCATCACGTTCTTCCGCCCCGAGGTCGCGCTCTACAGCGCCGTACCGATGGTGGTGCGCAGCATCGGCCTGGCGCAGCTCGGCACCTTCAACGACCGCCAGGGCGATCCCTCGCTGCTGACGCGCGACGACGGCGCGCAGGCGTCGTGGGGCCGCGTCTTCGGCCAGAACACGCGACAGCGATTGCGCGGCGATGCCGACCCGCAGTTCGACGGCACCGTCAGTGGCTTGCAACTCGGGCACGATTTCATCGCGCGCACCGGCGACGATGGCGCACGCGACCGCGCCGGCCTGCTGGCCGGCTACACACGCGGCAGCGGCGATGTCAGCGGCATGGCCAGCGGGTATGCCGATGCGGGCGTCGGCCGCCTGACCGTCGAGGGCTACAGCGTCGGTGCCTACTGGACGCACATCGCAGCCTCCGGTTGGTACAGCGACGCGGTGCTGATGGGCACGCGCTTCAAGGTCGACGCGCTGTCGACGCTGGCGCGAGGCGGCCGGCCGCACGGCAGCACCGTGAGCGCATCGCTCGAAGGCGGCTACCCGATCGCGCTCGGCGAACAAATGACGCTCGAACCACAGGCGCAGCTGATCTGGCAACGCAGTTCCATCGACGATTTCTACGACGGCGTGTCCGCGATCCGCTTCACACGCGACAACGCGATCACCGCCCGACTCGGCGCACGGCTCGAAGGTCGCTACGGTACCGATGCCGCGCAGTGGCGGCCCTACCTCAAGGCGAATCTCTGGCACACCTTCGGGGGCACCGGCGACGTGCTGCTCGGCACCACCGACAGCGTCGGCACGCGGCGCAACGCCAGTGCGCTGGAAGTCGGCGTCGGCGTGACCGGCAACCTCAGCAAGGCTGTCGGGGTGTACGCCGGCCTGTCGTACCTCGGCGCCGTCGGCACCACCGAGCAAAAGGGGGTGCAGGGCCAGCTCGGCATGCGGGTGCGCTGGTAGCTGTTTTGTGCGCCGGGCCTGATTCCGGCGACCCGGCAGGCATACTTTGGTGAACAATCGCCGCCATGTTCACCCGCACGCTCGCCGGCCACCTCAAGATTCGCGATGGGCAGATCGTCTGGGCCGACGAGGACGCGCACCATTTGCTGGGCTATGCGCCGGGCGCGCTGACCGATCTGCCGTTCACCGAAGTGCTCGAGCCGGCAGCCGGTGACGGCGCCAATGCGACCGAAGCACTGAGCGATGTCGCCGTGCCCGCACTCGGCGTGGTCGAGCGCGACAACGTCGTGTTGCGTGCGCTGCATGGCCAAGGCCTTTTAGTCGACATGCGGGCCGAGCGCATGGACGACCAGTCCATCCTGTGGAGCTTCGGCCTGAAGGCCAGCGGCGTGCGCGCCGAGCGGCTCGACCTGCTGTCGCGGCACGACGCGCTGACCCGCCTGCCCAACCGCATTCCGACGCTCGAAGAGCTGCAGCGCTCACCGCACGTGCACGACGGCGACCCCGAGCGTCTGCTGGCCATCTGTTATCTCGACCTCGACCAGTTTCGCAACGTCAACGACGGCTTCGGCCCGGTCGGTGGCGATGCCGTGCTGCGCGAAGTGGCGCGGCGACTCAAGGCCGCGGTGCCGCACGACGCCACCGTGGCCCGCGTCGGCGGCGACGAGTTCGCGCTGGTGATGTCGTTCACCAGCCAGGCGCAATGCGACGACTTGATTCAGCAGGTGCTGGCGCGGCTGGCCCATCCGTTCCGCCTGCAGGAACGCACCACGCGCATCCGCGTCAGCGTCGGTGTGGCGTTGATGCGCTACGGCGAGGAGCCGACCGAAGTGCTGCTGCAGCACGCGCGCTACGCGCTCTTTTTCGCCAAGCGCGGCGGTGGCAGCCAGGTGCAATATTTCGATGCGTCGCGCGCGCTCGAGCAGCACCAGGAGCAGCAGATTCGCCAGCGCATTCGCAATGGCCTGGAGCAAAACGAGTTCGTGCTCGCCTACCAGCCCAAGGTCGACATGGCGCACGGCACGGTCATCGGCATGGAAGCGCTGGTGCGCTGGCAGCACCCGCAATACGGGCTGCTGCAGCCGGTGGCTTTCGTGCCGCTCATCGAAGACCACGAACTGGTCGAGCAGCTCGGCGACTGGGTCATCGGCGAGTCGATGCGGCAGGCGGCGGCATGGCTCGATGGCGGCTTGCGCACGTCGGTCAGCGTCAACATCAGCCCGCGCCATCTGCTGCGGCCCGACTTCATCGAGCGGCTGACGCGGCATCTGGCGCGCTACCCGCAACTGCAAGCCGGCGTGCTCGAACTGGAGATTTTGGAGACCACCGCCATCAAGGATTTCGGTGCGGTGGCCGACTTCATCCTGGCCTGCAAGATGCTCGGGGTGCCGGTCACGCTGGACGACTTCGGCACCGGCTATTCGTCGCTCACTTACCTGCGCCAGTTGCCGGTGGCCGCGCTCAAGCTCGACCAGTCTTTCGTGCGCGGCATGGTCGACGATGCAGAAGATCGGGCCATCGTCGAGGGCATCCTGGTGATGGCGCACGGGCTCGGGCGCAAGGCCATCGCCGAGGGCGTCGAGTCGGTGGCGCACGGCGATGCGTTGATGGCGCTCGGCTGCACGCTCGGGCAGGGCTACGGCATCGCACGGCCGATGTTCGCGCCGCAGATCCCGGAGTGGATCGCCGAGTTCGAGCGCGCGCCGCCTTGGGGCCGCGTCGCGCCCGCCGCGATCGCCGGCTGACAGAACCAGCGACTTGAATCAAAGGCCTGAGGCAACGACCTAGAGCAGCGGCGTGTAAGGCGAGCTGAGCGGGCGCAGCGTGGTGCCCCCGTTGGTCGGCCGGCCGAACTCCGACGAGCCGCCGAACATGTAGCGCAGGTAGATGCCGCCGGTCACCTGGCGGTAGTTCTGCGCGTTGTTCAGGCTCAGTGCGCCGCCCAGATACAGCTGCGGTGCCAGCTGGTATTCGAGCAGGCCGGCCAGGTTGTAGGCGAGGCCGGTCTTGCTCGACTCCAGATACGAGCCGGTGAACGGCGCACTGTTGACGCCGAGCGACGTCGCAGCGGCGACCGCGCGGGCGGCATCCGACTGGCGTGCGGGGTCGGTCGGGAAGTAGGGCGAGTCGTTCTGGGTGAACGACTGCACGCCCAGCGACGCGTTGAGCCGCCACGACAAACGATCCGCGCGGCCGGTCCAGTCGATCGGAAACGCCACGCTCATGTAGCGTTGCGGACTGAAGTAGCCGCCCTGCCCGAAGGTGTAGTAGCTCAGGTTCTTGTCGTAGTGCAGCAGGTCGATGTTCATGCCCGCGGTGAGGCTCGACGATGCACTCTTCATCAGATGCACGTAGATGCCGCCGCCGAGCTCGGCTCGGTTGTTGTTCTGCACGTTGGTGCCGGTCAGTGCCTGCAGCGAGCCGTAGCCGTAGAAGCCGTAGGTGCCGTCGTCCCGCGTGAGGTCGAGCCGGCCACCGGTCGCGACCACGCCGCCGAACTTCTCTCCGGTGCGCGCGTCCTTGGCGCCAGCGAAAGACAGCAGGCTGTCGGTCACGGGGCGGCGCGACAGCTCGCCCTTCAGCGAAACGTTGTCGCTCAATTGCCCGGCGTAGGCGACGTTGCCGATGACGTTGGTTTCGGGGAAACCGAGCGGCGTGGTGCCGATGCTGGCGCTCAGGTTCTTGCCCTCGTAGCCGACGCTCAAGCCCACGCCGCTGGCGGTCTGCGAGCCGACGGGTGGCGCTGAAGTGCCTTGCAATTGCGCGAGCGCTGCGGCAGGTCCGGCGCCGAAGCGGCTGGCCGTGCCGAAGGAGGGCGACAGCGTGCCGGCGTCGAGGAAGGTCGGCGTGGCGCCGATCACGATCTTGCCGTTGCCCACCGGGATGCGCGCCTCGATCGGGATCTCCATGTCCGACAGCTTGCTCAGGCCGGCTTCCCCGGCACGCGTGCGAAAGCTGGTGCCGACGCTCAGGGTCGTGCTGCGCTCGGCCTCCAGCGCCTGCAGCTCGGCCAGCACCGGATCGATGGGTCCCGCGTTGGGGCGACGCTCGGTGCTCCAGCTGCCGCCATCGGCCAGGGCGCTGGCCGAGTTGGGGGCCGGCAAGGGATAGGCGCCATTCATCGGCATCGAGGCCGGCGGCGCGTAGAAGTAGCCGGGGGCTGCTTGCTGCTGTGCGACTTGAGGGTACGCGGAGGCGGCGGGATAGGCGGGGTACGGTGCGCCGTTCGCCATGGCGGCCGGATCGGCATTCGCGGCGAGGTTCGCGGTGCCGCCGGTCGCGCCGCGCTTGCGTGCGGCAGCAGTCGCCGTGGTCTTCGCCGTGGTCGTGCTTCGCGTTGGCGCCACCGGCGGTGTGCCGGGCCACGGCATGCCGGCGACCGGATAGCCCGGTGCCGCCGCAGCCGGTGCGCCAGGGTATGTCGCGGCAGGGTAGATCGCTCCCGGATACGGCGCCGCCGCTTGCGCGACCGGGTAGCCCTGCGGCACGGGATAGCCGGCCTGTGGATAGCCGGCTGGTGGATAGGCCCCAGCCGCTGCACCCGCCGGCATCGAGACGCGCGTCATGCCGGCGAACGGTGAAGCCGAACCGCTCTGGTTGATCGCGCTCGCTGCGCCCCCGGTCATGCCGGCGAACGGATTGGCCGCAGGCATCGGCATGCCGCCGCCCTGCGCCGAAGCGAAGGCACTGCCGTTGGCCGCACGCGCATCGGCAGCGACAGCGGCGCGCAGGTACTGCTCGGCCTGCGCGTTGTCGCCGGCGTTGCGGTACACGCGGCCGGCTGCTGCCAGCACGCGCGACTGATCGGGCGCCTGCTTCAGCGCCGCAGCCACGTAGCTTTGCGCTTCGCCGTGATCGCGCAATGCGCTTGCGCTACCGGCCGCGGCGATGAGCGTGTCGAGGTCGGTCGGGCTGCGTTGCAGGATGCGTTGGTACAGCGCCAGCGCCTGGCGTTCGTCGCGCGCAGCGGAGTACAGGCGGGCGAGCGCAGCCATCACCTGCGGGTCGTTCGGTCGCTCGGCCACCAGCGGCGCCATCGCGTTGTAGGCGGCTTCGAGGTTGCCGGCTTCGCGCAAAGCATCGGTCTGGCGCAGCGTGAAGGCGACGCGCAAGCTGTCGAAATCGTTGCGTTGCGCGGCTGTCATGTTGGACGCCTGCAACTGCCGCAACACGGCCGAGAGTTCGATGTCCTGCTGCGTCTTCATCAGGATCGATGCGTACAGCAGACGGTCGCCGATGCCTGGGTTGGGCGTGCGTGCCAGCAGTTGCCGACTCATCGCCAAGGCACGTGGCGCATCGCCGATTTCTGCATAGGCGCTGGCCAGCTGACCCCACAGCTCGGACGGCATGTTGGCGCCCAGCGTGGCTTCGGTCTGCGCCAGTACGCCGCGTGCGGCTGCCACCTGGCCCTGCTTGGCCAACGCTTGGGCACGCTGTGCCTGACCCTGCGCCCACAGGCGTCGTTGCAGCGTCGACATGTCTCGCGTGCGGGCGTTGGCGGGTATGCGGTCGAGGTACTGCAGGCCGGCCGCCGGGTCGCCGGCATCGGACGCCAGCAGGGCGCTGGCGAAGAGCGCATCCGGCATGTCGGGCTGCGACATCAGGAGGCCGTCCATCACCCCACGCGCCTGTGCCATGAGGCCGTTGCGCCGATAGATGTTGGCGAGGTCGAGCCGCACCCACGGGCTGTCGGGCGCAGCGAGCATCGCGTCTTCGAGCGTGCGTTGTGCGCCCGCACTGTCGCCGGCTGCTGTCTGCGTACGGGCTTGCGCACGCGCCTGTTCGACGCGCACGTCCTGCAGGCTTCCGACCTGAGCAGCCTGCTCGGGCGTGAGCTTTTCCGACAGCGCCAGCGCGTCGGCGGCGCGGCCTTGTCGGGTGTAGACGGTGATGAGTCCACGCAAGGCCTGGGTGTCGCTCGGCCTGGTTTCGAGCACGCGGCGATAGCCTTGCTCGGCTTCGCTGAACTGTCCGGCTGCGAGCCGCAGATCGGCCAACGCGTTCTGTCCGACCGGCTCGCGCGCGTCGAGCCGCACGGCGCGTTCCAGCAAGGAGCGCGCGGTGG
>CAXTCC010000037.1:1749-16890 GCA_964242015.1 uncultured Variovorax sp. | reverse complement strand
GCGACGGCGTTGTCGCCGCGATCGAGCGCCTTGAAGCCTTCGCCCAGCGGCTGCGCGGCCGGCGAGGCGGTCGATGCGGTGCGGGCCGCGGTCAGCGTTTCGAGCCGTGCCGAGACGGCCGGGTCGGGCTGGCCAGCGAGGTAGTCCTGGTAGAGCTGTGCATCGGGCGCGCGGGCATCGAGCCAGATCAAAGCCTGCCGCCAGCTCGCCTTGGCGCGCGCCGCCACGCTGGGCTGCTTGGACAGGTCGGCCAGTTGCTTGATGCCGTCGCGGCGGCTCGGTTCGCGGTAGGTGTCGAGCTGCGCCAGTGCCAGCCTGGCGTTGAGATTGCCTGGTTGGTCCTTGCTCAGTTGCTCGATGCCCTTGCGGGCTTCGTCGTAGCCTTGCGGTGTGCCACCCAGCACTTCGTAGAACTCCAACGCCAGCGGTGTCGGCGGTGGCCGGTTGTCGAACAGCGCGCGATAGAGCTGCACCGCTTCAGCGGAACGGCCGGCTTGCGCTGCGGCGCGAGCACGTTGCAGGTCGCTGGCCGGCGCGCCAGGCTGACGAGACTGTTGCTGCAAGCGCGCGACGCGCGCATCGGTCGGGTGCGCGGTCTGCAGTTGCGTGATCCAGCCACGCGCGGCTTCGGCATTGCCGCGCGTGAGTTCGACCTGCGCCATGCCGTACATCGCATCGGCCGACTTGGGGTCGACGCGCAGCAGCTTCTTCCAGCTCTCTTCGGCCAGCTCGGCACGGCCGAGGCTCTGCCAGTAGTTGCCTTGCTCGATCAGCGCTGAACTTGCATCGCTTTGCGCGAAGGCGGAGTTGCCGGTACCTGCACCTGCGCACAGGACGCCCAGCAAGCCGAGTCGCGCGATCCATTGGTTGGCCGGAGCACGTCGCCGCACCGACGTGCGCGACAAGGCGAAGGGTGCTTCCGGGAGGGGCGATGTAGGGACGGTGTTCACGTCGGTCGTGCGGAAGGACATGGCGATTTCCAATGGGTTTGCAGCTGGCCGGTCTTGCCGAAGGCGAAGCGGCCTTCGAGCCATCCCTGGCCGAAGAGGATCAGCATGCGTTCGTAGTAGGGGAGCGGCTTTTGCGTCGGCGGTGGTGGGACGAACGACGTCGCGACGCCTTGCGCCTTCAGGTACGGCAACAAGGCCGCGGTGTAGCCGGTCGGGCCGACGCCACGGCCCACGCCGGTCGTGGTGTCGACGTACTCCGGCATCGGCTTGCCCTGTTCGATGGCGCGTCGCGGGCCGTAGAGGCTCTTCAGCAACATCGTGCGCGCCGGGTCGTCGGCATCGAGCATGCCGGCCCACAGGTACACGCGAATCGCGTCGTAGCTGCCGACCGGTCCCTTCTCAGGGTCGGCGACGAAAGCCTTGTCGTCACTCGCCCAGGCACACCAATCGGGCGCGAAACCTTGCGGCACGACCGCGCCGACCATGCGCAGCGTGTTGTCGGCGATCTCGCCCCACGGGCCTTGCGGCGACTCCTGCTGGAAGTAGCGCAGCAGCTGCAGCGGCATGTAGCTCGGGTTGAGCCGCCAGGCCGGTCCCTTGGCGACAGTCTTCGGCCACGGCAGCAGCATGCGGCCGAGTCCGTCGAGCGTGATGACCTCGTCGCGCGCCACCATCGACAGCACGGCGCGGCCGAGCGTGCGATAGCGCGGCAGGTTCCACAGGCGTCCGGCCTCGAGCAGCGAATAGGCGATCCACAGATCGGAATCGGAGGCCGAGTTGTTGTCGAGCACGCCCCAGCTCTTGCCATCGGGTCCGCGACCCCATTGCCACGCCGGCAGGCGCGTCGCGAGGTTGTTGCCGGCGAGGTTGGCATCGGTCCAGGTCAGCACGCGGGCGAAGGTGTCGCGGTCGTTGTGCACCAGCGAAAAGAACAGGCCGTACGACTGGCCTTCTGAGGTCGATTGTTGCTGCGGCGTGTCGAAGTCGACGATGCGGCCATCGGCCTGAATGTGGCGCGCTGCGAAGCTGGTCCAGTCCGACGATGCGGTGCAACCACTCGTGGCGGCGCGCGCCCAGGCCGGCAACGCAGCAAGTCCCGCGATGAGCGGCGACAGCGCGAGACCGGCGAGCCAGCGACGCCGCTCCGCAATTGAAAAATCGTGCGGCTTCATCGGCGACTCAGCCGCTTGCGCGCCAGCAATTGGAGACTCGCGAAAGACACACCTGCGCCGAGCAGTGCGACGAGCACGATCAAGCCAGCCAGCATCAACGGGCTGCGCGAGAGATTCCATTGCAGCCAGGTGACCGGCGGCAGCTTGCCGACGTAGTAGGTCTCGCCGCTCAACAGGCTGCTCACCTGCGCGGCACGCACGATCGACATGCTCCCCTGAATGCGTTGCAGCAGATCGGGCGTCAGCAGCGCGTTGACGAGCGCCGGTTGCGAGGCCTCGTTGGCGACCACTGCGACCACGCTGCGTCCGGCGCGCAACGGCGACTGAAAGCCCGCCAGCACGGCATCGGTGCGCTCTTCGAACACCGACATCTGCGTGGTGCTGCTCGGCAAGTCTTCGCGTTGGCGTGAGCCCTGGATGAGGTTGAGCGTGTCTTCGAACCAGCTGCCGAGGTGGAACTGCTCGGCGCCGCCCTGCGCGGCAGGATCGCGCCGCAGCGGCATCTGTGCGGCCCATTGCGTGAAGAGCGGCTGGTTCTTCAGGTTGCCGAGCACCAGCAGATCCTTGTCGGCCCATTGCTCGACATTGGACGCGGAACCGACGGTCACGCGCAGGGCCGGATAGCCGGTGGCATCGCCGATCTGGCCCATCAGCGCGAGGTAAGTTTCGATGTCGCCGCGCTCGGCGCGGTCGGGCATGACGACCGCGGTCTCCGACAGGTCGGCCATCCTCGAGAACGGAAAGCCGCTGTTCGCGTACGCGGCGAGTTCGGGCATGGCGATGTAGTGCGGAAAGCTCGAGACGTCGATGGTCGACGTGGGATCGATGCCGCCGCGCACGTTGTCCAGCACCGGCGTGCACGTCGTCTTGGGCGGCTCGAAGTAATAGTGCATGCGCAGCTGGCTGCGCGAACCCATCGCGAGCGGCGGCAGGTGGATCTCTCGGCTTTGCGGCATCGAGCCATCGGGCAGCAGCTTCTGCGCAAAAACGTTCCACCACGCATCGCTCGCCATGTGGGTGGCGTACAGCGGCAACGAGCCGATGAAGGTGTCGTTGACGCTCAGGTTCAGCGTCGACTGGTCGGGCCGCACGCGCGGTGTGTAGCGGTAATGCAGGTCGAGCGGAATGCCGCGGCTGCGCCAGGTGAACAGATCAGGCGGCATCAGGAGGTCGACCTTGACCACGTCGGGCGTGTAGCCCGACACCGAAAAGTCAGGCCCCGGCGCCAGCTCGCCGAGCTGGACCGCGCGGTCGCTCGAAATCCATCTCGGCGCATCGTGCGGCTTGCGCGGCGCCGGCATCTGCAGGTCGGCGATGGTGGCTGTCGGGCCGGTGAGTGCGCGGCTGTTGAGCGCCAGCGCGGAGGCCGCGGTGGTGAGTTCGGTTGCATTGCGGCCCATCACCAGCAGCAACTTGAAGGCAGGGTCGCGCGGATGGTCGACCACCGTCAGCGTCGGTCCCTTGATGGCGGGCAAGGTCAGGCCGGCGATGGCGCTTTCGGGCGTCGCGAAGACGACCGCGTGCGCGGCCGTCGGCAACTCGCCGGTCGTCACCGGAAAGGTCGCGCCGCGGTAGCCGGCCAGGCCGCCGAGCCACGACGACACGATGCCGGCGGCGCCGAGCGCCGAGGTGGTCTGCGGTGCGGAGGGCGATGCGCCCGCGAACACGAACGGGATGCTGGCGCGTCGCACGTCGCGTCGATCGAAGAAGGGCTGCGGCAGCGTCGCAAGGTCGCTCGTGACCTTCAGCGGCGTCACGTTGAGCGTGAGCGCACTCGATGCATCGACGGTCGCCCACAGGCTGCTGTGGTTGGCGTCTTCGCACTCGTTGGCGTAGTGCGCGACCAGCTCGATGTTGATGCGGTTGAAGTCGGCGATGAGGCGACGGTCGATCGGGATGTCGACAGTCTGCGGCTTGCCGGCTTCAGGCGCGACATACGGCAAGGTGATCACCTCGACATCATTCACGCTGACCTTGAGGTGCGACAGCGCGGGGATGAGCGATGGCGAAAAGGCGTAGTTGAGTCGCAGCGACGCGCCGGTGACCAGCTCGTCGGCCCGCACGCTGAATGGAATGCCGACGGTGCCGCTCACGCCGCGCAGCTTGACGGCGTAGTTGATGCCGAGCTGCGTGAGGTTGAGCGTGCGGGCGTCGCCGGCGGTGGCAGAGGTCCGAGACGTCGTGACCGCGGCATTCGCGGTGGGGATTGCGGTGACCGGTGGCATCGCAGCGGGCCGCGCTTGCGCCCATGCGAGATCGGCCGGGCCGGTCGCCAGTGCGAGCAGCAGCAAGACACCGGTTGCAACGCCGCTGCGGGCAAAGAAAGCGGAGCGCATCAAACCGGGTCCTTGGCGTCGCGCAGGCCCGCGGCAGCGGGCGCGGGCGCGCGGAACTTGCCGGCGGCGGCGTGCAGGTAATGGGCGAACATGTCTTTGAATCCGATGGCGCTGATCTGCGCGATGCGTGCGATGACGCGGTGTGCGGCCATGCGCGGGTGGTTGCCCCAGCGCGCGGCCCAGATGTCGGCGCGGGCCGTCGTGCACTGCACCAGCGCACGCTCCTGCGCGAAGCTCATCGCATCGAAGCGAAGACCCATGCGCTTGCCGCGGTTGAAGCGCACCGTGGCCGGAAATCGGTACTCGGTGTCGCCACGGTAGAGCGCGACTTCGAGAGGCATCGCGTCGTCCGCCTGCACTTCGGCCGGCAGGTCGAGCGCCAGGCCGCCGGTCGAGAAGTCGAAGGTGGTGCAGCGCATCGAGTGGCCGTCAGCGAAGTAGAGCGTGGCCGGCACTTCGAGTTCGACGCGATGCGCGCTGCGCACCTGGCGCGACTCGTTGGCTGCTGCGACGCAGGCGCCGAGGATCATCAGGTTGTAGAAGGTCCAGGCCAGGTTGAGCCACACCGTCGCGATGTTGTCGGCATCGACGAAGGTCAGGCGCCACAGGCCGGCGCCGACGCCGACGAAATTGATCGCCATCAGCAGCATGCTGGCGCGCGCGATCTCGGTGTCGAAGTATTCCTTCTGGATCAGGCCGCCCTTGGCCGTCACGTTGAAGCTGCCGAGCTTGGGGTTGATGAGCGCGACCAGCGTCGGCCTGAAGATGTACCAGGCCAGCACCGCTTCATACACCTCGTTCCAGAACAGGTACCTGAAGCGCCCCTGCACCCGGCTGTTGGTGAAGTTGGCGTGGAACACGTGCGGCAACGCGTAGGCGAAAATCATCGAGGCCGACGCGTGGATCACGCTGGCGCCGAAGAACAGGTACGCCAGCGGTGCCGTCAGATAGATGATGCGCGGCAGGCCGTACAGGAAGTGCAGCATCGCGTTGACGTAGCAAAGGCGCTGCGCCCAGCTCAGGCCCTTGCCGAACAGCGGGTTGTCGACCCGGAAGATCTGCGTCATGCCGCGCGCCCAGCGGATGCGCTGCCCGACGTGGCCCGACAGGCTCTCGGTCGCCAGCCCGGCCGCCTGCGGCAGCGCGAGGTACGCGGTGCTGTAACCGAGCCGATGAATCTTCAACGCGGTGTGCGCGTCTTCGGTCACCGTCTCGACCGCGATGCCGCCGACCTCCTCGCAGATGGTCCGGCGCAGCACCGCGCACGAGCCGCAGAAGAAGGTCGCGTTCCAGAGGTCGTTGCCGTCCTGGATCAAGCCGTAGAACAGCTCGCCTTCATTGGGCACGGTGCCGAAGGTGTCGAGGTTCTTCTCGAACGGATCGGGCGAGAAAAAGTAATGCGGCAACTGCACCATGCCGAGCTTGGGTTCGCGGCCGAACCAGCCCAGCGCGATCTGCATGAACGAGCGCGTCGGGATGTGGTCGCAGTCGAAGATGGCGACGAACTCGCCCTTGGTGTTCTTCAGTGCCGCGTTGATGTTGCCGGCCTTGGCGTGCTTGTTGTCGGTGCGGGTGACGTGCGCGACGCCGACCGCCTCGCAGAACACGCGGAACTCTTCACGTCGCCCGTCGTCGAGCACGAAGATGTTGATCTTGTCGCGCGGCCAGTCGATCGCCTGCGCTGCGAGCACGGTCGGGCGCACGACAGACAGCGGTTCGTTGTAGGTCGGGATGAAGACGTCGATGGTCGGCCACAGGGCCGGGTCGGCCGGCAGCGGCACGGGCTTGCGGCCGAGCGGCCAGGCGGTCTGGATGTAGCCCAGCAGCAGCACGATGAAGGCGTAGATCTCCGCCATCAGCAGCCCGGAGCCGAGCACGATGTCCAGCACGCTGTCCATGTACATCGTCTCGGTGACGCGCCAGTACATGTAGCGCGACGAGGCGACGACCGAAAGAAAGATCAGCACCAGGCTCGCAAAGCGCCCGGCAAAGCGGTTGACCACGAGCCCGGCGAGCAGGATGGCGACCGACAGCGTGAGCTGCTGGTGCAGCGTCATCGGCGTGATGATGACGGCGGGCAACACCGCGAAGGTGGCGACCCACGCGACGACCCGCATCACAGGATGATTGAGCAGCGGCGACTCGGCAGGCGGCGGCTCGGGTGGCAGGGCGGTTTCTTGTGTCATTGATGGGATTGGGTTTCGGAACGCGGTGTTCCGTAGGGTGCGAGGCGACGCAGCAACTGCGCGGCGCACACCGAAAAATCCTGGGCCGCCTGAGAGAACGGCGCGTAGCTGCGAATCGGCGCGGCCGAGGCCAATGCCTCGCACACCGCCTGGTCCATGTGCACGACGCCCAGCAGCTGAGGTTCGAGGTCGGCACGCAAGGTCTGCAGCACGTCGCGGCTCAATCGCTTGCTGGTGTCGACCTGATTCACGAGATACGTCGTGTCGATGAAGTCGCTGCGGATGCGGCAGTACTTGTCGATCATTCGCTCGGTGATCGACAGCGTCGCGAACGAGCCGGCGTCGGGCAGCATCGTGACCACGTTGAGGTGGGCCACGCGCAGCGCCTGCTGCAGGTACACGGACGGTCCGGGCGGTGTGTCGAGCACGACGATGGTGTCCGGCGGCAGCTGAAAGTCTGCGATGGTCTGACCCAGCCAGTGCGGCTGGTCCGCCAGAAAGCGCTCGATGCCGATCTGGTCTTCGTCGTCGATCGAACCGAAGGGCAGCACCACGACGCCACTGCGGCCCGGCTGCATCACATGGCTCCAGGGCCGGTGTTCCATCAGCGCCTGCGCCAAGCCGACTTCACCCGCTTGCCGGTCGACGACCAGGTGAAAGCGCAGCGCATTTTGCGGATCGAGATCGATGGCCAGAACCTTGCGGCCGCTCTCTGCAAGCAGAGTGGAGAGGTTGGCCGCCACCGTCGTCTTGCCGACACCGCCTTTGGCGGCAACCACGGCGACAACCGGTGTCGTCAGTTGGGGCTGCGCCATCGGGCCAGCAAGCCGTGCCCGGTCGGCGCGGCGGATTGAGGCGTGCCGAGCAAGCGGGCGAACAGGGCGTCGAGTTCGCGCGGTTCCGCGGATGCTTCGCCTGGTGCGACGGCGTGCAATGGTGCTGGCTTGGCTGCGGGCACGCGAACGGGTGTCGGCGCTGCGAACAGTGCGCTCACCGCTTCGGGCGGACGCGCGGCCGGTGCCGTGCTTGCAACGGCCGGCGCGGGCCGGGCCGGCACTGCGTTCTGCGCAGGCGTCACCAGTGGCCACGCACCAGTGCTCGCGCCGGGCTCATCCCGTGGCGCGAACTCCTTGTATGCCATCGGGTCGCCACCGAATTTGCGGAAGAGTCCGGCGATGTCTTCCGGCTGATCGCCTTCTGCCGTCATGACGGAAACCTGCCGAGACGCAAAAGAATTTGAGGCGACGCAGCAGCAGACGGTGCCGGTACCTCTGCATGAACACGCAAGCCGGTCGGCATCCCTTGACCGGCGAACCACGCGCCGTAAGCGCCTTCGAAAAAGCCCGCCGCCCACTCCGGACCCGACTCGGGTCCGAAGGCCACGGCCATGGGGCTGCAGGCATGCGTGATGTTCAGGTACTCGCCTTCTTCATGCAGCGTACCGAAGCCCCAATCGATGGCGTCCCATCGGGCGTTGACCGCTTGCTGAAGTTCGTCGACCGTATCGCAGCGTGCCAGAGGCAGCGCGTTGGCAATTCGGCTGCCGATGCGATAAAAAAGTTTACGAATCTCTTCGGCGGGAAGTCCATCGCTCAACTCGGCAGCGAACGCGCGGTTGAACTCAAGCCATTGGACCGAGCAGTTAGAACGTTCGTAGTAATCGAGAAGGGTTTCGTTGGAAATCATGGGCGAATCGGTGAGATTCATTTTCGCGGACCGCACCCTTAATGACAATCGACGCGAGATGCACTGTTGCGCTGTTGCATATCTAGTCGGCACCGACCACTCGATTGCGCCCGTCGTATTTCGCGCAGTACAAGCGCGCATCGGCCACGGCGATCAGGTCGGTCGAACGCGTCGAGGTCGTGGCCGTCATCGTCGCGACGCCGATGCTCACGGTGACGCTGGCGCCCGCCACCGAAGGATGCGGCAGCGACAAGGCCTCGACGCTGCGGCGCACGCGCTCACCGACGGCGCATGCCGCTTCGGCGCCGAGCAGCGGCAGGATCACGGCGAACTCTTCACCGCCGAAGCGCGCGGCCAGGCTCATCGGTTCGACCATCGCGCCCTGCACCGCCTGCGCGACCCGCTGCAGCGCATCGTCTCCTGCGAGATGGCCGAGGGTGTCGTTGTAGAGCTTGAAGTAGTCGACGTCGATCATCAGCAGCGACAGCACGGAGGCGTCTTTTTCAGACGTGGCCCAAGCCTCGCCGATGTATGCATTGAAGTAGCGCCGGTTCGCGAGGCCGGTCAGGCCATCGGAATTCGTCAGGCGCCGCAATTCCATGTTGCTTTGTCGCAGCTTCGTCTGGCTTTCATGCAATGCGCGGTAGGCGTTGTCGCGCTGGAGCAGTGCTGTGTAGGAGCGCGAGTGGTAGCGCACACGCGCCATCAACTCGATCGGCTCGGGCAGCTTGACCAGATAGTCGTTGGCGCCGATGGCAAAGGCCGCCTTCTTCATGGCGGGCTCGTCGTTGGACGACAGCACGATGATCGGGATGTTGCGCAGCTCGAGGATCGATCGGTAGGCCATGACCAGGTCGAGCCCGTTGGCGCCCGGCATGTCGAGGTCTTGCAGGATGACGGTGGGCTGGCAGGCACGCGCCTTGTCGATGGCCTGGGTGGCATCGTTGCACTCGTGAAAGCCGATGTTCGCATCGCTCGAGAGCATCTTGCGCACGATCAGCCCGATGACCGGCTGGTCGTCGACCAGCAACACCGTGACGCTCTCCGCCTCGGTGTCCTCGTCCCCTTTTATTGCAACGTTCGCGTGCATACTCATCTCGAATACGCGCCACGGGGCGCAGTTGGATTCATCCAGCGGATGCTTGTTGCCCGAGCATCCGGTCGTCTTCATTATCACGCCTCGATCACTGCCAATCGTTCCTGACATGACAAATGCTGAGCATGACGACGCCCTGCAGGAAGCACTGCTTCGCATCGAGCAGTTGTCCGAAGAACGCGATGCGCTCCACGCATTGGCGCTGCGCCAGGCGGAGGAACTGGCGACCACCCACAAGACCCTGGTATCGGCCCGCCGTCACATGCTGGTTGCCGATGCAGCGCGTGTCGCGCAGTGGGAATGGGACGTGGCGAGCGGCCGCATCTTTCTCAGCACGCGCTGGGACGAGATGATCGGCGAGGCAGCGCCCGACAGCCTTTGGGATCTGCGCGAACTGCTGTCGCGGGTGCACCCCGAGGATGTGCCGACAGTGCACGCCGCATTCGAAGATGCACTCAGCGGCAAGCGGGATCGCTATTCGGTGGAACACCGCGTGGCCGCGGCCGGCGGCTGGATCTGGATCGAGAGCGTCGGCATGATCACCGAGCGCGATCCTGCCGGCGATCCGCTGAAACTTACGGGCTACAACCGAGACATCACGGCGCGTCGCGAAATGCTGGCCGAGGTCGACAGGGCACGTGCCGAGGCCGAAGAGAGCAACCGCGTCAAAGGCGAATTCCTGGCCAACATGAGTCACGAAGTGCGCACGCCGCTCAACGCCATCCTCGGGCTCACGCGGCTCTTGCACCAGTCTCGGCTCGACGCCGAGCAGCGGCGCTACCTGCAACTGGTCGACAGTTCCGCGACCGCCTTGCTCGGCTTGTTGAACGATGTGCTCGACCTGTCGAAGATCGAGGCCGGCAAGCTGGTCTTCGAGCAGATCCGATTCGACGTCGAACGCTGGATCAACGACGTGGTGGCGCTGCACGTGCCGGCTGCAGAGAAGAAGGGCGTGCGCGTCGCGATCGACATCGCGCCCGAGGTACCGCCGGTGATCGTGGGCGACCCGGGGCGGCTGCGCCAGGTGATGTCGAACCTGATGTCGAACGCGATCAAGTTCACCGAGCGCGGCAGCATCGATATCACCTTGGCCGTCGACGACGACCAGGGCGATCTGCCGCCGCGTCGGCAGCGGCTGGTGTTCTCGGTTCGGGATACCGGCATCGGCATTCCGGAAGAGAAGCAGCAGCAGATTTTCGAAGCCTTCACCCAGGCGGATGCGTCGACCACGCGGCGCCATGGCGGCACCGGCCTGGGCCTGGCGATATGCGCCAGGCTGGTGAACATGATGGAAGGCGAGATCCGGGTCGAGAGCCAGCCGCAGAAGGGCAGCACCTTCAGCTTCACCGCTGTGTTCGATGAAGCCAACGACGACTTCAGCGTGCTGTCGGAGCCCGCGCCGCTCGACATGTTGACAGTGCATGGCCTGAACGTGCTGCTCGCTGAAGACCATGCCGTCAACGAGCTGCTGATGCGCAAGCTGCTGGGTGGCATGGGCTGCACCTTCACCGTGGTGCACAACGGCGAAGAAGCGGTCAGCGCCTGGCAGAAGCAGCGCTTCGACCTGGTGCTGATGGACGTGCAGATGCCGGTCGTGAGCGGCTTCGACGCCACCGCGCAGATTCGCGCGCGCGAAGCGGCGATGCCGGGTCGCCCGCGCACGCCCATCATCGCGCTCACCGCGCATGCGATGGCCGGCGACCGCGAGCGATGCCTTGCCGCGGGCATGGACGGTTATGTCTCCAAGCCGGTGTCGCCGGCGCGGCTGGCCGAGGCGATGCAGTCCGCGATCCGTGCGTCGAGCGAGGTGCCTGAGGTGCTGTTGCCGGAGTTCGATTTCGACCTGAGCGCGTATGCGAGCAGGCCGGCGCCGGTGGCGCCCGCTGCAGCCCCGAGTCCGTCGTTGCGCAAGCCGACGACTGCCGTGGTGACCGCGCCGGCGCCGATCGCGCCGGTGCCTGCGCCAGTGCCTGTGCCTCCCCAAGCCCCTGCTTCTCCGCCGGCGCGCGTACCTGCTGCGCCCCGCAATACGGCATCGGCACTCGACCTTGCGCAACTCATGCAGACGATGGGCAACGACATGGACTCGGTCCGCGAACTTGCCGGTGTGATGCGCGAAGACATCGCGTTGCGCCGCCGCGCCATCCGCAAGGCGTCGCTCGCACGCGAGGTCCCAATCTTGCTGCAGCATGTGCACGCGCTCAAGGGCGCCTTCTCTGCCATCTTCGCGCTCGGTGCAGCGCAAGCCTCGCGGCAGCTGGAAGCCTCGGTGCGTGCGGAAGAGTGGATCGAAGTTCTGTATGGCGTGAACGTGCTCGACCGCGAAGCGACGCGCGTCGACGCCGAGCTCGAGAAGCTGATGGGCTGAGCGACTTCGCCGGCGCCTGAATCTGAACCCGAACTTGAAGCAAACAACAAAAGGAGACGACAGGATGACGCTGAAGATTGGATTGATCGGCCTTGGTGCCATGGGTGGCGGTATGGCGCAGTCGTTGCGTCGCAAGGGCTTCGACCTTCGCGTGTTCGATGTGCGCAAGGAAGTCGCCGACGCGTTTACAAAGGACGGCGGTGCGGCCTGCGCCTCGCTGGCCGAGCTGGGCGCGGAGTGCGACGTCGTGGTGTCGGTGGTCGTCAACGCGGCGCAGACGGAGAGCGTCTTGTTCGGCAGTGACGATGGCAAAGGCGCAGGCACCGGCACGGAGGGTGTCGCGGCGACGATGAAGCCCGGCAGTGTGTTCGTGATGTGTTCCACCGTCGATCCGAACGTGTCCATCGCCTTCGAATCGCGCCTGGCTGCCATGGGCTTGCTGTACATCGATGCCCCGATATCCGGCGGTGCCGCACGGGCCGCCAGCGGCGAGATGACGATGATGACCGCCGCCACGCCCGAGGCCTATGCCAAGGCCGGTGACGTGCTCGACGCTATGGCGGCCAAGGTCTACCGGCTGGGCGACAAGGCCGGCGCGGGCAGCAAGGTCAAGGTCATCAACCAGCTGCTGGCCGGCGTGCACATCGCCGCCGCCGCCGAGGCGATGGCGCTGGGCTTGCGCGAAGGCGTCGACGCGGCTGCCCTGTACGAGGTCATCACGCACAGCGCCGGCAACAGCTGGATGTTCGAGAACCGCATGGCGCACGTGCTGGCGGCCGACTACACGCCGCTGTCCGCGGTCGACATCTTCGTGAAAGATCTCGGCATCGTGCTCGACATGGCCCGCGCCACCAAGTTTCCGCTGCCGTTGTCGAGCACCGCGCACCAGATGTTCATGCAAGCCTCGACGGCAGGCTTTGCCAAGGAAGACGACAGCGCCGTGATCAAGATATTTCCGGGAATCGACCTCCCGAAGAAAGCTTGACCTGACTGTTCAAGCGCAGCGACCTGGGGGCGAGCTCAACGCTTTACGACATAGCGCGTGACGACGGGCGGGCCTTCGCCCAGATGAAACGCGAGCCGGCGTTCGCGCAGCGCCAGATCGGCGGCGGTCGCGCGATTGAAACGACGCAGATGCTCGGTCCACGACGCGTCGACGATCTGCTCGATGTAGCGCTCCGGCTCGCGAATGTCGTTGAGCAGTTCCCAGCCGATCGCGCCTTCGGCCAGCCGCGTGCGCCGGGTTTGCTGCATGACCAAGTGGAAGGCCGCAGCGCGCGCCGGTTCGATGATGTATTCGACCGTGATGACGACGCGGCCCTCGCCCGGTGCCGGATGCTCCGGCGCCTGCGCCCAACCTTCTCGCGCCGGACTCAGGTCGTCGTCGCCGCCACCGTCGACCACGTAGCGCAACGCGAGGCCCATCATCAGAATGCCGCTCACGGCGCCAATCAGCAACGCGATCTGGAGCGTACCGACGGTGGCGATCTGGCCCCACACCGCAGCACCGAAAGCCGTCGCGCCCATGATCGCCATCTGGTACATCGACATGCCGCGGGCCCGCACCCAGTCGGGCAACGCGAGCTGGGCCGAGACCGACAGCGAGTTGGCGACCGTGATCCAGGCGGCGCCGGCAAAGAACATGGCAGGCACCGCGACCCAGGTGTTGGGCGCATAGGCCATCACTGCGGTGGCGGCCGACTGGATCAGCGTGCCGCGCAGCACCAGTTGATCGCGGTCGAACGCCTGTCGCAACCGCGGCAGGAACAGCACCACGACGATGGCGCCCGCACCCATCGACGCCAGCAGCAAGGTGAAGGTGCCGGCATCGCCGCCGTGCAAGCCGCGCGCCAGCAGAGGCAGCAGCGCGAGCAGCGCGGTCGAATGCAGGAAGAAGATCGAGATGCGCACGAGCACTGCGCGCATGCGCTGCGACTGCCGCACGAACTGCACGCCGACGCGCATCGCGCCGATCAGCTTTTCGCGGCCCAGCGGGCTCGGTGTGTGCTCGCGGCGCCATCGCATCACGACGAAGCCCGATGCCACCGACAGCACCGCGTTGAGCCCAAAGACCCAGACGCTGCCCGCGCTCGCGATCAGTGCGCCCGCCAGCAGCGGACCGATGATGCGCGACGCGTTCATCGCGATGCCGTTGAGCCCGAGCGCGGCCGGCAGCTGCGTCCGCGGCACCAGCTCCGGCACGATGGCAGCGAACACCGGCCAGCGCATGGCGAGGCCGATGCCGTTGGCGAAGGTCAGCGCGAGCAGCAGCGGCGCGTTGATGAGGTCGAGCACGCTGGCGGCACACAGCACGACCGCGGTACCGGCCAGCCAGAATTGCGTGGCGATGAGCCAGCGCCGCCGGTCGAGGATGTCGGCCAGTGCGCCGCTCGGCAGGCCAAGCAGGAACACCGGCAAAGTCGACGCCGACTGCACCAGCGCGACCCAGATCGGCGTCGTCGTCAGCGTGGTCATCATCCACGCCGCTGCGACGTCGTTCATCCACATGCACACGTTCGCGATGAGCCAGGTGCTCCACAGCATGCGGAACACCGGCAGGCCCAGCGGGTCGAGCGCGCCGACGCGAGGTGGGCGTGCTTCGGTAACGGGCTCGATGGCTTCCGGGTCTGCGGGTTGGCTGGGCGACATGGGCGACATGGGCGGCATCGACGGCTATTGTCCCGCTCGCGTGCGTGAAGGTTTGCCGGCCAAGTGCGCGAGCGGCAACGCACTGTTCGCCTTCACCTCGCCCAGCGAAAAGCTGGTGTGCAGGTCTTTCACGTTGGGCAGGTTCATCAGGTGCTGGCGCGCGAAGGTCGAGAAGCTGTCGAGGTCTTGAGCCACGACCTGCAACTCGAAGGTGCCGGTGCCGCTGATGTAGTGGCAGGCGACGACCTCGGGGAGCTTGCGGATCGCGTCTTCGAGCTTGCGGGTGGCGTCGCCTTGCACCCGCTCGGTGTCGACCCGCACGAACGCCAGCACGCCGAGTCCGATCTTGTGGCGGTCGATCTCGGCGTGATAGCCCTTGATGAAGCCGGCCTCTTCGAGCGCCCGCACGCGGCGCCAGCACGGCGCGGCGGACAGACCCACGCGCTGCGCAAGTTCGGCGTTCGTCAAGCGCCCGTCGCCCTGCAGTTCTTGCAGGATCGCGAGATCGAACTTATCGATGCTTTCCATAGAACGCCATTTTAAGAAAGATTCATTCTGGAAGCAGCCTTTTGAAGGCAAAGAACGCAAACACCTGTCCGTGACGCAGGCATACACTTTGCGTGCAATATTGGGCAAATGCCCTACCCGGGCACCGACCCTTCAGCCACGCCCACAAGGCCACGCCACATCAGGAGACA
>CAXTCC010000037.1:0-1649 GCA_964242015.1 uncultured Variovorax sp. | reverse complement strand
GGCTCGCCGCTCGGCGGCTACGACCAGGCGTTGTGGAAGGCCAGCAAGTACCTGAAGGCGCAGAACATCGTGTTCCAGCCCGGGGTCAACGAAGAGCTGGCGGCCACCGCGTTGTGGGGCACGCAGCAGCTGGGCTTTTCGCCGCCGGGCACCAACAAGTTCGATGGCGTCTTCGGCATCTGGTACGGCAAGGGCCCGGGCGTGGACCGTTGCTCCGACGTTTTCAAACACGCCAACATGGCGGGCACCACCGAGTTCGGCGGGGTGATCGCGGTGGCGGGCGACGACCACATCTCCAAGAGCAGCACGGCGGCGCACCAGAGCGACCACATCTTCAAGGCCTGCGGTACGCCGGTGTTCTTTCCGGCCAACGTGCAGGAAATTCTGGACCTCGGCATTCACGCCTTCGCGATGAGCCGGTTCTCGGGCATCTGGTCGGGCATGAAGACGATCCAGGAGATCGTCGAATCCAGCGCGACGGCCATGATCGACCCCGAGCGCGTCGACATCGTGATCCCGACCGACTTCCAGGTGCCGCCCGGCGGCCTGCACATCCGCTGGCCCGACCATGCGCTGGAACAGGAAGCGCGCCTGATGCACTACAAGTGGTACGCCGCGCTGGCGTACATCCGCGCCAACCGCCTCAACTACAACGTGATCGAAGGCGACCACGATCGCTTCGGCATCATGGCCAGCGGCAAGGCCTTCAACGACACGCGCCAGGCCTTGATCGACCTGGGCCTCGACGACGCGACCTGTCGCCAGCTCGGCATCCGGCTGCACAAGGTCGGCGTGGTGTGGCCGCTCGAAGCCCAGCTCACGCGCGAGTTCGCGACCGGGCTGCAAGAGATCCTGGTGGTCGAAGAGAAGCGCCAGGTCATCGAATATCAATTGAAGGAAGAGCTCTACAACTGGCGTGCCGACGTGCGGCCCAATGTGCTGGGCAAGTTCAACGAACTCGACGACGGCGACTTCTCCGGCGGCGAATGGTCGATGTCGAACCCGACCGCCAACACGCTGCTGCGCGCCAACGCCGACCTGAACCCGGCGCTGATCGCCAAGGCGATCGCGCAACGGTTGAAGAAGCTCGGCATCCTCGATCAGGCCGGCGCCGACATGCGGGCTCGCGTCGAAGCGCAGATCGCCATCCTCGACGCCAAGGAGCGCTCGATGGAAGTGATGCAGGCCGGCGGCGTCACCGAAGGGCGCCAGCCCTGGTTCTGCTCGGGCTGCCCGCACAACACCAGCACCGTGGTGCCTGAAGGCTCGCGCGCCATGGGCGGCATCGGCTGCCACTTCATGGCGACCTGGATGGACCGCAGCACCATCGGCTTCACGCAGATGGGCGGCGAGGGCGTGCCGTGGGTCGGCCAGCAACCCTTCACCACCGACCAGCACATCTTCGCCAACCTGGGCGACGGCACGTACTTCCACAGCGGCCTGCTCGCCATTCGCCAGAGCATCGCGGCCGGCGTCAACATCACCTACAAGATCCTCTACAACGACGCGGTCGCGATGACCGGCGGCCAGCAAGTCGGCGAGCGGCCGGAAGGCCACTCGGTGCTGCAGATCGCCGAGAGCCTGCATGCCGAAGGCGCGGTCAAGGTCGTCATCGTCACCGACGAGCCTGAAAAGTACGACGGTGTGAC
>CAXTCC010000036.1:0-25288 GCA_964242015.1 uncultured Variovorax sp. | reverse complement strand
CGCGCGAGCAGGGCAAGTACGCGCAGGAGTTCTTCACCACGGTGAAGACGGCGTACACCCTGGCGTGATGAGCGCGGCCATAAAAATGGAGACGAACGATGCCTGAATCCTCAACCCCGCGCATCACCGAGCTGCGCGTCATCCCGGTCGCCGGTCGCGACAGCATGCTGCTCAACCTGAGCGGCGCGCACGGTCCCTTCTTCACCCGCAACATCCTCATCCTCACCGACAGCGCCGGCCGCACCGGCGTCGGCGAGGTGCCGGGCGGGGAGAAGATCCGCCAGACCCTGGAAGACGCGCGCCCGCTCATCGTCGGCCAGCCGCTCGGCTCGCAACAGCGCCTGCTGCAGGAAGTGCAGACGCAGTTCGCCGATCGCGACAGCGGCGGCCGCGGGCTGCAGACCTTCGACCTGCGCACCACCATCCATGCGGTCACTGCCATCGAGTCGGCCCTGCTCGACCTGCTGGGGCAGCACCTCGACGTACCGGTCGCTGCCTTGCTCGGCGAAGGCCAGCAGCGCGAGTCGGTCGAAATGCTCGGCTATCTCTTCTACGTCGGCGACAAGGCGAAGACCGACCTGCCCTACGCCACCGACGCCGAGGCGGACAACGACTGGTTCCGCCTGCGCCACGAGAAGGCCATGACGCCCGAGGCGATCGTGAAGCTGGCCGAAGCCGCCCGCGCCAGGTACGGCTTCAACGACTTCAAGCTCAAGGGCGGCGTGCTGCGTGGCGACGACGAAGTCGATGCCATCGTCGCGCTGCACGAGCGCTTTCCAGAAGCGCGCGTCACGCTCGACCCGAACGGCGGCTGGTTGTTGAAAGACGCCATCCGCCTGGGCCATCGCATGCGCGGCGTGGTCGCCTATGCCGAAGACCCGTGTGGTGCCGAAGACGGCTTCTCGGGCCGTGAAGTGATGGCGGAGTTCCGCCGCGCCACCGGCCTGCCGACCGCCACCAACATGATCGCCACCGACTGGCGTCAGCTGACGCATGCGCTGTCGCTGCAGTCGGTCGACATCCCGCTGGCCGATCCGCACTTCTGGACCATGGCCGGCTCGGTGCGCGTGGCGCAGACCTGCCGCGACTGGGGCCTGACCTGGGGCTCGCACTCGAACAATCACTTCGACGTGTCGCTCGCCATGTTCACGCACGTCGGCGCCGCCGCGCCGGGCAAGGTCACGGCCATCGATACGCACTGGATCTGGCAGGACGGCCAGCGCCTGACCCAGGAGCCGCTGCAGATCGTCGGCGGCCACGTGCAGGTGCCCAAGAAGCCGGGCCTGGGTGTGGAGCTCGACATGGTCGAAGTCGAGAAGGCCCATCAGTTGTACAAGCAGCATGGGCTGGGCTCGCGTGACGATGCGATGGCCATGCAGGCGCTGCATCCTGGCTGGAAGTTCGATCCGAAGCGGCCGGCCTTCGATCGTTAGAGCCAGCGCGCGGCGCTGGATGCTTCGGAAACTTCGAATGGTTGGTGGCAATTATTCGAATTTTCCTGAAGTGACAAAGAAACTAGAGTGGTTAAACAAGTTCAACAGAACCCGAACAGAACCAATACAACCCACTCTGGAGACTGCCACCATGCGCCTCACCACCAAAGGTCGCTTCGCCGTTGCCGCCATGCTCGACATGGCTGAAAACGCTTCTGACCGTCCCATCAACCTGGCCGTGTTGAGCCAGCGGCAAAACGTGTCGCTTTCGTATCTGGAAGCGCTGTTCTCGCGCCTGCGCCGACACGAACTCGTGGCGTCGACGCGAGGACCGGGCGGAGGTTACGCGCTGGCCCGAGACGCGTCGAAGATCACGGTGGCAGACATCCTCTTTGCGGTCGACGGTCCCGTGCCTCCCGCGCAGGACACCGAGCGGCGGGCTGCGCCGAGCCCCGATCGCGTGACGACGATGGAACTGTGGGCCTCCCTGGGTCGGCAGGTGGTCGACTATCTCGACTCCGTGACCCTGCAATCGCTGGTGCGCCCGGAAGCGGCACAACGCAGTTCGATGCGCGAGATGTTGAGTGCCCGCTTGCCTGCCAATCGGCAACGCGCCAAACCGCGGATGCCCAAGGGGCCGAACTCGGTGTTCGCGCTCGGGCAGTTGGCGACCCGGGGTTGAAGGATCTCCGGCAGGCGTGCGCCTGAGTTGGCCGCGCCAGCTGGGCGCATCTGCCGGAAAGTCGCGGGCGCTTGTCTTTCAGTCGCTGCGCGAATCCGCTGACTTGCGCGCCGTCGGCGCCGCGCGCAGCATTGAAGTTCCCACCCTGATCGGCACGCGCGCCCGACGCTGGCGACTCCGCAGTCTGCTCGCTGAGTCGCCTTTGAACGTTGGCAGCACCGACCCTCCAAACCGGAAGGAACTCCAATGCCCCACGCTCTCGTCGACGACCTGGCCGAGCACCCAGGCCGACACGACTTCAACGACACGGTAAGCAGCAATGAGGCGCCGCGCATGCGCTTCTCGATCAACGGCAAGCCGCACGATATCCGGTGCGACACGCGCACATCGTTGCTCGACCTGCTCCGCGAAAACCTTCATCTGACCGGAACGAAAAAAGGCTGCAACCAGGGCGCGTGCGGTGCCTGCACGGTGCTGGTCGATGGCGAGCGCATCAACTCGTGCCTCGCGCTCGCCGTGCAATACCAGGGCCGGTCCATCACCACCATCGAAGGCCTTGCGGCCGACGGTGCGCTCCATCCTTTGCAAGAGGCCTTCGTCGAGCACGACGGCTTTCAGTGCGGTTACTGCACGCCGGGCCAGATCTGCTCCGCCATCGGGATGGCGACGGAATTTCGCCGTGGCGTGCCCAGCGTCGTGACCGTGAATCTGGCGACCGAAACGCTTCATCTCACCCACGACGAACTGCGTGAGCGCATGAGCGGCAACCTCTGTCGCTGCGGCGCCCACAACGGCATCGTCGATGCCATCCAGGCGACGTTCGACGACCTCGATGCGGAGGCGAAGCCATGAACGAATTCAGCTACGCGCGCGCCGCGGATTCCGCGCAAGCGATACAGCTGTTCGGCGAGCGGCCGCACGCCAGGTACCTCGGCGGCGGGACCAACCTGGTCGACCTGATGCGAGAAACGATCGAGCAACCCGGGGCACTGATCGACGTCACAGGCCTGTCGCGCGACATCGTCGCGCACGACGACGGCAGCGTTTTCATCGGCGCTGCTGCCAAGAACACATCGGTGGCCGCAGACCGCGCAATCCGCCAGCGATTCCCGGTGCTGGCGCGTGCTCTTCTGGCTGGCGCCTCCGGCCAGATCCGCAACATGGCGACCGTTGGCGGCAATGTCATGCAGCGCACGCGGTGCTATTACTTCTACGACGATGCCGCGCGCTGCAACAAGCGCACCCCCGGTGCCGGCTGCGACGCGGTCGACGGCTTCAGCCGGATTCACGCGATCCTCGGCGCATCGCCGGCCTGCGTCGCGACGCATCCCTCCGACATGTGCGTGGCGCTGGCCGCGCTCGACGCGGTGGTTCACATCGAAGGCGCGAGCGGTTCCAGGTCGATGCCCTTTACCGAGCTCCATCGCCTGCCCGGCGACCGTCCGGACCAGGAGACGCAACTGCTCGAAGGCGAGCTGATCACCGGCATCGAGCTGCAGCCGCTTGCGTTCGCGGATCGGTCGACCTACCGCAAGGTGCGCGATCGGGCGAGCTATGCGTTCGCTCTGGTGTCGGTGGCAGCGGCGCTGCAGATCGATGGCGACGGCAAGGTGAAGGACGTGCGGCTGGCACTGGGCGGCGTCGCACACAAGCCCTGGCGCGCCACCCGGGCCGAGGCCGCATTGCGCGGAATGCCCGCGACGGAGGCGAGCTTCGGCGCCGCCGCCGACGCAGAGCTGCAGGACGCGCATGCGCTGCGGGACAACGGTTTCAAGATCGAACTCGCCAAACGCACGATGGTCGCCGCCTTGCTCGAACTCACGGAGGGAGCACACCCATGAACGCCATTCAGACGCCATCGAAAAAGCACGCTGCGACCCCACTCGAAACCGGAAGCGGCACCCATCGCTGGATCGGCAAGTCGATATCGCGCGTCGACGGGCCTCGCAAGGTCACCGGTCAGGCAAGGTTTTCAGCGGAAGTGCCTTTCGACGATCTGGCGTACGCCGCGGTCGTCTACAGCAGCATCGCGCGTGGGCGGATCACGTCGATGGACACGACGAAGGCCGAAGCCGCACCGGGCGTGGCGCTCGTGATGACCTATCGCAACGCGCCTCGCATGAAGCGGCCGCTGATGATGATGGCCGACCCGAAGGGCGCGGCGGCGAGCGACCTGCCGGTGATGCAGGACGACAAGATCAGCTGGAACGGCGAACCGGTGGCGGTCGTGCTGGCCGAGACGCAAGAGCAAGCCGAGTTCGCAGCCACGCTGGTCGAGATCGGCTATGCGGCCGAACCCGCGTCGATCCGCTTCGAAGATCTCAAACCCAAGGCGCACGCGCCGGAGAACGTGCTCGGCGAGCCATCGAAGATCGAGTCGGGCGATGCCGAGGCCGCACTGGCGAGCGCGGCGTTCAGCATCGATCGCACCTACCGCACGCCGCGTCACAGCCATTGCGCCATCGAGCCGCACGCTGTCACCGTTGCATGGCAAGACGGCGGCCTGGTGGTGCACGACACGACGCAGATGCTGCATCTCACACGATCGACCATGGCATCGATCTTCGATCTGCCGGAAGACAAGGTGCGCGTGCTGTCGCCCTTCGTGGGTGGCGGCTTCGGCAACAAGGCGGTGTGGAACCATCAGGTGCTCGCGATCGCAGCCTCGCGCTTGCTGTCGCGACCCGTGCGCATGGCGCTCACGCGCGAGGGCGTGTTTCGCGCGACGGGTGGCCGCACGCTGACCGAGCAGCGCGTGGCGCTGGGCGCCAAAGCCGACGGCACCCTGGCGGCGCTGATCCACACCGGCGTGACCGGCGTGACCACGCACAACCTGTGCCCCGAACAGTTCACCTTCCCGGCGCGGCACCTGTACGCGACCGACGCCTACCTGATCGGCCAGGAAGTGGTCGAGCTGGACATGGTCGCCAACACGTTCATGCGCGCACCCGGGGAATCGGTCGGCACCTTCGCGCTCGAGAGCGCGCTCGACGAGTTGGCGGAAGTCATGCAGCTCGACCCGATCGAGCTGCGGCGGCGCATCGAGCCGCAGAAAGATCCCACCAGCGGCAAGGCGTTTTCCTCGCGCCACCTGATCGAGGCCTATCGGCGAGGGGCCGAGAAGTTCGGCTGGGAGCGGCGCAGCAACGTGCCGCGTTCTCAGCGCGATGGCGAGTGGTTGATCGGCCATGGCGTGGCGACAGCGACCTACCCGTATTTCCGCATGCCGGGCGGCTCGGCCAGCATCCGCATCGGCATCGACGAGCATGCGGTGGTCAAGATGGGCTCGCACGAGATGGGCATGGGCACCGCGACGGTGCAGGCACAGCTATCGGCCGAGCGGCTCGGCATGCCGCTGGACCGCGTCGTCTTCCAATACGGCGACACCGCGCTCCCGACGGGCACCATGGCGGGCGGCTCGTCGCAGAGTGCGTCCATCGTCGCGACGGTGGGTGCGGCATTCGACGCGCTGGTGACGCAATTGCTGGAGATTGCCGGCGACGATTCGCCGCTGGCAGGCTTGAAGCCGGACGAAGTGATGGCGCGCGACAGCGGGCTGTGCGCTCGCGACGACCCGGCGCGTCACGAAAGCTACGAGGCGCTGTTGCGGCGCGCGGCCAAGGACGAAATCGTCTGCGAAGCGGCCTCCCCTGCGCCGGCGGAGATGGAGAAGTTCTCCATGCATTCGTACGGCGCCCAGTTCTGCGAGGTGCGCGTGAATGCGGTGACCGGCGAGACGCGAGTGTCGCGCTGGGTCGGCTCGTTCGACACCGGCCGCATCATCAACCCGAAGACCGCCGCCAGCCAGTTCCGCGGCGGCATCATCATGGGGCTGGGTCTGGCGCTCACCGAAGAGACGTTGTTCGACGAGCGCACCGGCCGCATCATGAATCCATCGCTGGCCGAGTACCACGTGCCGGTGCACCTCGACGTGCCGAAGATCGACGTGATCTGGAACGACATTCCCGACCCGCAGAGCCCGCTGGGCCTGCACGGCATCGGCGAGATCGGCATCACCGGCGTCGGTGCGGCGGTGGCGAATGCGGTCTACAACGCGACCGGTGTCCGGGTGCGGGAGTTGCCGATCACGCTCGACAAGTTGTTGTAGGGCGCAGAGTTCTGCGGCCAGGCTGACGCACTTGCCGTCAGTCCGAGAACCGGACGTCGACGGCGCCCAGTACGCCGAAGTCGACGCGCACATGGTCGCCGGGCACGACTTCGAGTGGCGCCACACACGTGCCGGTTGTCACGATCTGCCCGGCCCGCAACGGGATGCCGAGCGACGACAGTTCATTGACCAGCCAGACCAGTGCATCGCGTGGGTCGCCGAGCACCGCGGCACCGCTGCCGCTTCTTTCATACCGGCGCGACCTGCCCTCGACCGCCGCGTGCACCGCGTGCGCAGCCAGGTCCATGTCGCGCCAGAGGTCCGGCGCCCGCGGCCCTTCGACGAATTCGTGCGCACAGGCGTTGTCCGCGATGAGCTGTGCCTCGCCTGCCGTCACGAAATCGACATAGCGTGAGTCGGGTACTTCGATCGACGGGTGCAACGAGCCGATGGCATCCATCACTTCGGCAAGTGAATAAGGCGAGGTGCGCGGCGGCAGATCGCGCCGCATGCGGAAGGCGAACTCGGCTTCCGCCACGGCCATGCGATTGCCTTCGAGCGACAGCGTCGCGCCGACATCGGCCGCCCGCTCGCGCAGCAGGCGTCCGGCGAGCGGACCGGTGACGCCGATGTGCTTCTGCCCTGCGACGCTGGTCGCGGCAATCTTCCAGCCATAGAGCGCGGTATGGCTGCGGGACTCGATGCGCTGTTGCACGGCATAGCCTTCGGTGCGGCTCACGGGCCGGCAATCCTCGGGCAGCGCTTCGATAACCGCACGGTCGCACCAGGCGTTCCACAGCAAGTCGCTGGCGCGCTGGGTCGCCAGGTTGTCAGGCATCCGGATCTCCTGAATAGTCTTCCGGCACGTCGCCGTTCAACACGAAGTGCGCCCCGGGCGGGATCGATGGCCAACCGGCGCAGCAGGCATCGAGCGCGACTGCCTCCGAACGGTCGAAGATGTCGGCCCACTCGCGTTCCCGCGGCGTCATCTCCAGCGCGTGGCCGAGCGAGGCGGCCTGCTCCTGCGCTTCGCGGATGAAATAGGCCCGGGCCGCATCCCAGGGCGACACGCGGTGCGCGTCGAAGAACGCGAAAGCGGCAGCGGCGCCGCGGGCCTTCTCTTCGTCGGTCGCGCCTTTGACGTACATGTCGATGGTGGTGGGTTTCGCGCGTTCGCTCTGCATCGGCTTATTTTGCTGAAGATCGCTCAACGCGACAACGCTGCGGACCCGAGGATGACCCCTTCGCCGGCGCGCAAGCTAAGGCCCGTGCCAGACGTATCGCTCCCGTCCGGATGTGTCGATATCAGCAAGGCCGCGTTGGAAAGCAGGCTTGGCGATACGGCGACTGCGGTCGCACCGAAATTCAGCAGCACGACGAGCCGGCGTGCATCGTGCACCCGCGCGTAAGCCAGCACGTCGGGACCGACAGCGACCGGCTCGTAGCTTCCCTCATGCAGAGCCGACTCGCTTCGGCGCAGCGCAATCAGGCGTCGATACAGCGCAAGCATCGATTGCTCGTCTCCCGCGAGCGCCTCTACGTTGGTTTCGCGCCAGTCGTCGGCCAACCGCAACCAGGGGGCACCGGTCGTGAAGCCCGCACCGGGTGCGCTGCTCCATTGCATCGGCGTGCGCTGCGGATCACGGCCCAGGCCCTTGCCGGGCTCGTTCTTCTCGAACGGGTCTTGCACCTCGTCGACCGGAATCGGCACGTCGGTCATGCCGATCTCGTCGCCGTAGTAGAGCGTCGGCGTACCGCGCAGCGTGAGCAGCAACATGGCGGCGAGCCGAGCCTGCTGCGGGCCGACACGGCTTGCGATGCGCGGCTTGTCATGGTTGCCGAGCACCCAGTTCGGCGCCGCGCCCGGTGGCAAAGCCGTCTCGTACTCGCGCACGATGCGGTCGATGCCGGCGGCCTGCCACTGCGCCGAAATCAGCTGGAAGTTGAAGGGCAACTGCACGCCTTGCAACAGCCCATCCGCGTTACGGCCGTAGTAGGCCATCAACCGCGCCAGCGGCAGGTACAGCTCGCCGATGAGCACGCGCGCGGACCGCGCATCGCTGAACTCGTCGACCACGCGGCGCATCTCGACGACGATGTCCTGCATCTCCGGTCGATCGGTGGTGTAGAGCGGCAGCACCCGGTGCGACGTGTCTTCCCTTGGCACGTAATCCGGATTCAGCGGGTTGTCGCGAAACTGGTCGTCCTTGATCAGGTGGTACAGCACATCGACGCGGAACCCGTCGACGCCGCGGCGCAGCCAGAAGCGCAGCACCTCGTACATCGCGGCACGCACCTCGGGATTGCGCCAGTTGAGATCCGGCTGTTCTTTCAGAAACGAGTGGCCGTAGTACTGCCCGCTGGCCGCATCGAAAGTCCACGCCGGGCCGCCGAAATTGCTGAGCCAGTTGTTGGGCGGTCCGCCATCCGCACCTGGGTCGCGCCACAGATACCAGTCGCGCTTGAGGTTGCTGCGGTCGGCGCGGCTCTGCTCGAACCACGGGTGTCGGTCGGACGTGTGGTTCGGAACGAAATCGAGAATCAACTTCAGGCCGCGCGCCTTCATGTCGGCGACCAGTGCGTCGAAATCGGCCAGCGTGCCGAAGCGAGGATCGACGTCGCAATAGTCGGATATGTCGTACCCGAAGTCGGCCATCGGTGACGGGTAGATTGGCGATATCCAGACGGCGTCGATCCCCAGGCCGGTCAAATAATCAAGTCTGCTCCGGATGCCGCTGAGGTCGCCGATGCCGTCGCCGTCGCTGTCTTGAAACGAGCGCGGATAGATCTGATAAACGATTCCGTTCTTCCACCAGGCGTCAGCCGACATGGGCTTCCTTTTCATGTTGTCGAGTTGCCATTTTTCCTGAAGCGTACCGCCGAATGATCAACGACCTCTGGTACAAAAACGCCATCGTCTATTGCCTGTCGGTGGAGACGTTCATGGACGCCAATGGCGACGGCTGCGGCGACTTCGAAGGGCTGACGCGTCGGCTCGACTACCTGCAAGGGCTCGGCGTGACGACGCTCTGGCTCATGCCTTTTCAGACGTCGCCTGGCCGCGACGACGGCTACGACGTGGCCGACTACTACAACGTCGACCCGCGCTTCGGCACGCTGGGCGACTTCGTCGAGTTCACCCACGGCGCCAAGCAACGCGGCATGCGGGTGTTGATCGACCTGGTGGTGAACCACACGTCGGACCAGCATCCGTGGTTTCAGGATGCTCGCAAGAACCCGAAGTCGAAGTACCGCGACTGGTACGTGTGGGCCGACAAGAAGCCCGCCCACGCCGACGACGGCGTGGTGTTTCCGGGCGTGCAGAAGTCGACGTGGGACTTCGACAAGGTCGCCAAGCGCTGGTACTTCCACCGCTTCTACGAGTTCCAGCCCGACCTGAATACCTCGAACCCACTGGTGCAGGCCGAGATCCTCAAGATCATGGGCTTCTGGACGCAGCTGGGTGTGTCGGGCTTTCGCATGGACGCAGTGCCTTTCGTGATCGCGGCCAAAGGGCCGGACGTGACGAAGCCGAAAGAGCAGTACGACATGCTGCGGCAATTTCGCGAGCTGCTTCAGTGGCGCCAGGGCGACGCCATCATCCTCGGCGAAGCCAACGTGCTGCCCAAGACCGACATGCAGTACTTCGGCGACGACGGCGAGCGGCTGCACATGATGTTCAATTTCCAGGTCAACCAGAACCTGTTCTACGCCATGGCGAGTGGCGACAGCCGGCCGTTGGTCAAGGCGCTTGAAGCCACCAAGCCGCGGCCGGCCACATCGCAGTGGGGCATGTTCCTGCGCAACCACGACGAGCTCGATCTCGGGCGCCTCACGCCGGCGCAACGGCAGCGCGTGTTCGACGCCTTTGCGCCTGACAAGCACATGCAGCTGTACGACCGCGGCATCCGGCGTCGCCTTGCACCGATGCTCGGAGACGACCGGCGCAGGCTGGAGCTCGCCTACAGCCTGATGCTGACGCTGCCCGGCACCCCGGTGCTGCGCTATGGCGACGAGATCGCGATGGGCGACGACCTGAGCCTGCCGGAACGCAACTGCGCCCGCACACCGATGCAGTGGTCGACCGAACCGCACGGCGGCTTCACGAAATCGGACAAGCCTGTCGCGCCGGTCATTTCAGGCGGCGTGTACGGGTTCGAGCATGTCAACGTCGCGGCGCAACGGCGCGATCCCGATTCATTGCTCAACTGGATGGAGCGCGTGTGCCGCATGCGCAAAGAGGTGCCGGAGATCGGCTGGGGCGACTTCAAGGTGCTGCCGCATTCAGACAGCTCGGTGCTGGTGATGCGCTATGACTGGCGCAACAACGCCGTGGTCTTCGTGCACAACCTGGCCCCGGTCCCGATCGAGTTCGAAATGGCGGCGAAGCAGGTCGGCGACAGCGGCGATGTGCTGATCAACCTGCTGTCCGAAGCACACAGCCGCGCAGACCGGAACGGACGGCACTGCATGCTGCTCGAGCCCTATGGCTATCGTTGGTTCCGGGTCGGCGGACTCGACTACTTGCTCAAGCGCAGCGAGGTATGACCTTGAGCCGTCACCTCGGCGGGGCGCAGAGGCTTCGCCGCTGCGTTGCCTGACTTCCAGTCGGCGACCTGCTCGAAAGGTGCGCCGTTGGACGAGGTCAGCGCGAGATGCGTGCGAGCGTAGGCGTGCCAGACCTTCGCCTGAGAAACCTCGACATCCGACCGCGTTCCCATGCCGATCAGCGCCGAGATCGAAAAGTCTTCCCAGCTTCCGTAGTGCGCTCTGGCTGCAGCACTCAAACGCCGCAGGCATTGCATCGCGCCATCTCGCTGGATGTAATGCGCGGCATAGCCGAGGCGCACCAGATAGGCGGTCCGCTGGATGTCCCATGCGGTCATGTCGAGTTGCCGTGGCCCGATATGGCTGGCGTCGATCAAGCCCGCATCGACAGACAGGAACTTGCACACATCGAAGAGCCGGATGTATTGCGCCGTATTGCAGGCCGCACCACTGTTCCACGCATCGAACGCCTGCCGCTCGAGAGCACACGGGTCGCCCAATTGAAAAAGAGACTGCTGCAGGCCGACTGAAAAATCTTCTGGCCCTTTGATTTGCCAGTAACGCATTAGCACCTGACGAATTCGCTCCATGGGAAGCGAACTTCGCAATTGATTGAAATTGTCCTTTTCAATCAAGGCAAGATTACCGCTCAGGAGATAGGAGAAAAGCTCGGGCGGAGAAATGACCTCAGTTGGCTTCAATTTCTTCACCCTCCCCGAATTCGAATAGCCTCGGCCGTAAATTACCCAACCAAAATAGCAAAGGATCATTGCCCACAAAGCCAGCAGCACAAAAATTGATTCCATGGACATCTCCCCGATTACGATGCGTTTTGTTTTTGAACGTGACGCACTGTAGACGCGGGACAGGAACTTTTCGCGTAAGAAAAATCACGTTCTACCAAGCAATCAAACGATGCGTTCCTGGCCTCCAGCCCAATTACGTCGAATTAACAAAACATGCAAATTGATTGCAAAAAAAGGCTCACATCCCAACTGGGATGCGAGCCTTTTCTTTAATTTGCCTGACTGCTCGGCACCTGGATGTCGCCTGGTCAACGCCTTGCCGAGGTTCAGCCCACGCGCACCGGCACGAAGATCTTGTCGCCGCCCCGCTGAATCAGCAAGGCCACCGATTTATCTGCCTTGGCCACCACGTCCCGTACCTGTTCGACCGTTCTGGCCGGCGTGCCGTTGATGGCCAACAGCACATCGCCGGCCTGCACGCCTGCTACAGCCGACGGCCCCGCGCTGTCCTCGATCAGCAAGCCGCCTTCGACGGCTGCTTCGCGTTGCTCCTGCGGCTGCAGCGGACGCAACGCCAGACCCAACTTCCCCTTGCCTGCCGCGTCGTCGGCCTTGGCCACCTTGGCTGCCTTTTCGCTCGCATCGCCGAGCTTGGCGGTCAGCGTCTGGCGCTCGCCCTGGCGCCACACCTCGAGCGTGACCTTGGTGCCCGGCGCCTGCTGGCCGATGAGGGCCGGCAGGTCGCCCGACGAGATGATCGGCTCGCCATCGACCTTGCGAATCACGTCACCGGTGCGCAAGCCCGCCAGGTCGCCGGCACTGCCCTTTTCGATGTTCGACACCAACGCACCTTCGGGCTTGTCGAGCTTGAAGGAGTCGGCAAAGGCCTGGTTCACTTCCTGGATCGCAATGCCCAGCTTGCCGTGCGTCGCCTTGCCGGTCGCAACGATCTGGTTCTTGATCTGCACCGCGACGTCGATCGGGATCGCGAAAGACACACCTTGATAGCCGCCGCTGCGGGTGTAGATCTGCGAGTTGATGCCCACGACTTCACCGCGTGCGTTCAGCAACGGGCCGCCGGAGTTGCCAGGATTGATGGCCACGTCGGTTTGAATGAAAGGCACGTAGCTGTCGTCGGGCAAGGTGCGTCCCTTGGCGCTCACCACGCCGGCCGTCACCGTGTTCTCGAAGCCGAAAGGCGAACCGATGGCCAGCACCCATTCGCCGACCTTCAGGTCCTTGGTGTTGCCGAGCGCCAGCGTCGGCAGGTTTTTCGCGTCGATCTTGAGCACGGCGATGTCGGTCTTGGCATCCACACCGAGCACCTTGGCTCGGAACTCGCGGCGGTCGGTCAGCTTGACGGTGACTTCCTTCGCGTCCTTCACGACGTGGGCGTTGGTCAGGATGGTGCCGTCGGCGCTGATGATGAAGCCCGAGCCCTGGCCGCGCATGGGCGTTTCATGTTCGCCGCCACCTTGACCAGGATGGCCACGTTGACCGCGCGGCATCTGGCCCTGGAAGCGCTTGAAGAACTCGAACATCGGGTCGCTGGGGTCGATGCCCTGCAGGCCCGCGGCGCCGTCTTCGTCAGCGGTCTTGGTGACACCCGTCACGCTGATGTTGACCACAGCGGCGCCGTCGCGCGCCGTGATGGTCGAGAAGTCGGGCAAGGTGATTTGCGGCGCCACCGAAGCAGCAGGCGCCGTGATGACGGTGGGTGTGTTGGCACCCAGCGCGTTGGCGCTGGTGTAGGCGCCCGTGGCTGCCGCGCCGAGCACACCGGCCGCGGCGAGTGCGAGCACGATGGCGCGCGGAGAGGTGAGACGGGATGCGTTCATTTCGGAAGCCTTTCAAAGCGTTGAGGAAAATGCGATGAAAGGAATGTCGCTGCGCTGACTTAAGCGCTGCTTAAACGCGAGTCAGTGCTTGCCGTTGTCAACCCTGCTGCGCTTGTCGTTCTTGTCGTTCTCGGCATCCCATCGAACCACGACGCGCAGACCGCCGAGGCTCGGCGACACGCCCAGAGACACCGTGGCGCCGTGCAGATCCGCAATCGATTTGACGATGGCCAGCCCGAGTCCGCTGCCGGGCGCCTGTGGTTCGCCGGACCGGTAGAACCGATCGAGCACGCGCTCCCGCTCGCTCTCCGGCAGACCAGGGCCGCTGTCATCGACGCTCAGTTCAACCCCACTATCGCCATCGACCTCGCTCCGGGCGATGCCGATGTCGACACGGCCGCCTTCGGGCGTGTACTTGACGGCGTTGTCGAGCAGGTTGCGCAGCAACATGCGCAGCGCTTCTGGCTGGCCTTGCACCACCACGGCCGCAGCATTGGCATCGGCATGCGCGACGCCGATGTCGATGCGCCGTGCTTGCGCATTGGCGATGGCATCGGACACCGCCAGCCGCGCAACTTCGGCGAGGTCGACCTGCTCCGGCTTGGCGCCTGCCGCCATGCTGGCCTCGTGACGCGCCAGTGCCAGCATCTGCTCGACCAGCCGCGTCGCGCGATCGATGCCAGCGGCCAGGCGTCCCACGGCGATGTCGCGGGTCGCCTCGTCCGGCGCGCGCTGCAAGCTCTGCACCTGCAGCTTGAGCGCGGTGAGCGGAGACCGCAGCTCGTGCGCTGCGTCGGCGACGAAGTGCTTCTGCGCATCGAAGGCATGCCGCACCCGATCGAACAGCAGGTTGAGTTCATGCACCAGCGGCCGCACTTCTTCCGGCAGGCCCTCCTCGCTCACCGGCGACAGTTCGTTGGCCTCGCGCGCGGCCACCTGCCGCCGTACGCGCGCCACTGGCGCGAGCGAACGGCTCACCACCCACCACACGACCAGCATCAACAGCGGCGCCATCAGCGCGATCGGTCCGATGGTGCGCAGCGCCAACGCGCCGGCCATGCGCTTGCGCACCTTCAAGTCTTGCGCCACCTGAATGACGAGCCCACGGGTCTGCACCGAGAACACGCGATAGGTCGTACCACGCGCACGCACGTCGGCGAAGCCGAGCACCGCGAGCTGCGGCAATGCCGCTTCTTCCGCCGACTCGAAGATGCGTACGCCCTCGGTGGTCCAGACCTGCACGACGAACTCGAAGTTCTGCTCGCCGGTGCCGATGCCGCCCACCGCCGCACTCGGCGGCAGACCCGCGCGCAGCGACAACGCCATCTGCTGCATGTGATAGTCGAAGATTTCGTCGGCCTCGTTCAGCACGGTGCGGTACGCCACCAGCGCCTGCACGCCGGCGGCCAGGACGATGGCGGCCAACAGAAACCACAGCAGGCGCGCGCGCAACGACCCCGTCATCGCACGCGTCATGCTTTTGCCGCCTTCATGCTTTCGGCACCATGTAGCCGACGCCTCGCACGTTTCGGATCAGGTCGGCGCCGAGCTTCTTGCGCAGCCCGTGCACGTAGACCTCGATCGCGTTGCTGCTGATCTCGTCTTTCCAGCTGTAGAGCTTTTCTTCGAGCTGCGCCCGCGACAGCACCATGCCAGGCCGCGCCAGCAATGGCTCCAGCACCGCCCATTCGCGCGCCGACAACACGACGGCCTGGCCAGCGACGGTGACCTCGCGCGTGGCCGGATTGATGCTCACGCCCATGTGCTCGTACACCGGCTCGGCGCGACCGGATGCTCGACGCAGCAGCGCGCGAATGCGGGCCAGAAGCTCGTCGAGGTCGTAGGGTTTGATGACATAGTCGTCGGCACCGGCGTCGAGGCCTTCGATGCGCTGCTGTACCGAATCGCGCGCGGTGGCGATCAGCACCGGCATGCGCTGCTTTCGCGCACGCAGGCTGCGCAGTACCTCGAGGCCGTCGCGCCGCGGCACGCCGAGGTCGAGCAGCACCAGGTCGTATTGCTGCGATCGCAGCGCGAAGTCCGCGGCCTCGCCGTCTTTCACCCAGTCGACGGCGTAGTCCTCGGCGCGCAGCAGGTCGAGCACGGCCTCGCCGATCATCACGTCGTCTTCGAGCAGGAGCAGTCGCATGGTGGTCTTATTTTGAACCGGTCAACTTTGGTGTGGCTTAACGCTAGAGCAGCGCCCTGACTTCGCGCGCCGCTTCGAAAAGCAAGGGCAGCATCTGGCGCAGCAAGGCATCTGCATCGCGCCGGCCGCCCGACAGCACGACGTTGAGTGCGGCAACGGTCTGCCCCTGCATGTTGCGCAACGGCACCGCCAACGCCTGCACGCCCAGCTCGTGCTCTTCGCTGGCGAAACTGCAATCGTCTTTGCGCGCCGCGGCAATGCGCTGGCGCAGCACACGCGCCTGGGTGACGGTGTGCGGCGTGAGGCGCGGCAAGGTGCGCGCTTTCAGCCACAGCGAGAGCTGCGCCGGCGTCAGTGCGGCTAGCAGCACGCGGCCGGTCGATGTCGCATGCGCGGGCAACCGTGCGCCGAGGTGCAGGCCATAGGCCAGCACGCGCGTCGGCGTGCCATAGCTGCCGCTGCGCGCGACGATCACCACCTCTTCGCCATCGAGCACCACGGCCGAAAACGATTCGCCGGTCTGGGCGGCGAGCCGGTTGAGCGTCGGCTGCAACGCGCGCGGCAGGCGCGAAGACGCCAGGTAGCTGCCGGAAAAGCGCAGCACCTTGGGCGACATCCAGAAGTAACTGCCGTCGGTTTCGAGATAGCCGAGGTGCGCGAGCGTCAGCAGGTGACGACGCGCGGCCGCACGCGTGAGCCCGGCCCGCTCGGCCGCGAGCGTGGCGTTGAGGCGCTGACGCTCGGTGTCGAAGCTCTCCAGCACCGCCATGCCTTTGGCGATGCCTTCGATGAAATCGGGCTTGGCAATGGTCATGATCGGCCGATCGCGCGAAGGGCGAAGAAAGTGTTGCGCGATCATCGCGCAGCAGTTCGGATGATCGCACAAGGCATGCGCAGCGGTGCCCGGCATCAAGCACTTCGCCCTTAGCCTGCAAGCCATCGAGACGAACCAACGGACAGAACGGAGACGAATCATGCGAACCCAGGTCGCCATCATCGGAGCAGGGCCGGCCGGTCTGCTGCTCGGGCAGCTGCTTCACAAGGCCGGCATCGACAACGTCGTCGTCGAGCGCCAGACCGGCGACTACGTGCTGGGTCGCATCCGCGCCGGCGTGCTCGAACAGGTCACCATGGACCTGCTGACACGCGCCGGCGTCGACGCACGGGCACGGGCCGAAGGCCTGCCGCACGAGGGCATCGAACTGCTCTTCAAAGGCGCGCGCCATCGCATCGACATGCACGGGCTCACCGACGGCAAGCAGGTCACCGTCTATGGCCAAACCGAAGTCACGCGCGACCTGATGGAAGCGCGTGCCGCCGCCGGGCTCGAAACGATCTACAGCGCATCCCCGGTCAGCCTGCACGACTTCGACTCCCACCATCCGCGCGTCCGCTACGAGAAAGATGGGCAAACCCATGAGATCGAATGCGACTTCATCGCCGGCTGCGACGGCTACCACGGCGTCAGCCGCGCCAGCGTGCCCACCGACGCAGTGCACCTCTATGAAAAGGTCTATCCGTTCGGCTGGCTCGGCGTGCTGGCCGATGTGCCGCCGGTGTCGCACGAGCTCATCTACGCCAACACCGCCCGCGGTTTCGCACTTTGCAGCATGCGCAGCGAGACGCGCAGCCGCTACTACGTGCAGGTGCCGACCGAAGAACGGGTGGAAAGCTGGAGCGACGAAGCCTTCTGGAGCGAACTGCGCTCGCGGCTGGACCCCGAGGCACGCGAGCGCCTGGTGACCGGTCCTTCGATCGAGAAAAGCATCGCGCCGCTGCGCAGTTTCGTGGCCGAGCCGATGCGCTTCGGCTCGCTCTTCCTGGCCGGCGATGCGGCGCACATCGTGCCGCCGACAGGCGCCAAGGGATTGAATCTGGCGACCGCCGATGTCGGCTATCTGTCGCGCGCACTCGAGATTTTCTACAGCGACAAGAGTGCGTCGGCGCTGGACCGTTACTCGGACTTGTGCCTGCGACGAGTCTGGAAGGCCGAGCGATTCTCATGGTGGTTCACCTCGCTCATGCACCGGTTTCCCGACACCGGTGAGTTCGGGCAGAAGATCCAGGAAGCGGAGCTCGACTACCTCGTGCATTCGCATGCGGCATCGACCTCGCTGGCAGAAAACTACGTGGGCCTGCCGCTCGAAGAGTTCTGAGCGGCCGGCCCACTAGCGGCCCACACCGCGGTCGGCGCCTCGCCGCTAGGCAGCTGTCGCTTCCTGCATCGCGTTCCATACGCGGGACGGGCTCAGCGGCATCTGCAGATGCGCCGCCTTTGAAGTGAGCCCGTTGCGCGCGAAGGCATCGGCCACTGCATTGACCACCGCCGGCGTCGCGCCGATGGTGCCGAGTTCGCCCACGCCCTTCACCCCCAGAGGGTTGTTCTTGCAAGGCGTCGACTCGTCCATTTCCATCTTGAACATCGACTCGATGACGTCGGCCCGCGGTGCGACATAGTCCATCAGACTGCCGGTGACCGGCTGACCTGTTTCGCGGTCATAGACCACCTGCTCGTACAGCGCCTGGCCGATGCCCTGCACCGCGCCGCCGTCGAGCTGGCCGCGCACGATCATCGGGTTGATCACGCGGCCGACATCGTTGACCGAGCTGTAGGCGACGACGACGACATCGCCGGTCGGCGGATCGATTTCGACTTCGCAGATATGGCAGCCGTTGGGCCACGTCGGGCCGGCAACGGCGCTGGTCGAGTCGACGAAGATTTCGCGCTCGGGCTGCTTGCCGGCAAGCGCGAAGAGGTCGAGCTTGAGGTCGGTGCCGGCAACGGTGAACATGCCGTCGGCATACGTCACGTCAGCGGCCGCGGCCTCGAACTCCTTGGCTGCCAGGTCGCGGGCTTTGTCGATGGTGCGTTCAGCGCCGATGCGCACGGCCGACCCGCCGGTAAAGAGCGACCGCGATCCGGCGCTGCCGAAGCCGTCACCGCGATCGGTGTCGCCCAGCACGATGCGCACCTTCTCGATCGGCACGCCGAAAGCATCGACCGCCAGTTGCGCCAGCGAGGTGGCGATGCCCTGCCCCATCGCGTTGACGGCGGAGAACACTTCGATGACGCCGTCCGCTTGCACCGAGACGGTCACGCGCTCTTCGAACACGTTGCCGCCCGTCCATTCCAGGAAGGTGGCGATGCCGAGACCGCGCTGCTTGCCTTCCTTCGCCGAGGCCGCTGCGCGGGCTTCGAAGCCGTCCCAATCGGCGAGCGTCAGTGTCTGGTTCATCACCGACTCGAACTGCCCGGTGTCGTAGGTCTGGCCCATCGGATTCTTGTACGGCATCTGGTCCGGGTGGATGAAGTTACGGCGGCGCAGCGCGACGCGATCGATGCCGGTCTGGCGCGCCGCTTCGTCCATCAATCGCTCTATGGTGAAGATGGCTTCGGGCCGACCCGCACCGCGATAGGCACCGGTCGGCGCAGTGTTGGTAAGCACCGCCTTGAAGTGAAAGTCGATGGTCTGAATGTCGTACACGCTGGTCTGCACCCAGGGCCCGATCAGCAGCTGGATCGCGACGCCGGTGCCGGTGGCATAGGCGCCGACATTGGCCAGCGTCTTGATGCGCAAGCCCAGGATCTTGCCGTCGGCCGCAAGTGCGAGTTCGGCATGGGCTTCGATGTCGCGGCCATGCGCCGTGGCCAGGAATTCTTCGCTGCGCTCGCTCACCCATTTCACCGGGCGCTTGACGGCGCGGGAGGCGTACGCCACGGCCACGTCTTCAGGGTAGGCGCTGGTCTTCATGCCGAAGCCGCCGCCGACATCGCCCACGACGACACGCACTTTTTCTTTGGCGAGGCCCAGGCACGCGCACACCGTGTCGCGTACGCCGGAAGGCATCTGCGTGCTCATGCGGATGGTGGTGCGATCGGTCGCGGCGTCGAAATCGGCCAGTACCGAGCGCGGCTCGATGGTGAGTGCGACCACGCGCTGATTGACGATGTCCAGCGTGACCACATGTGCGGCTTTGGCGAACGCAGCGGCCGTCGCATCGGCACTGCCGTGCCGCATCTCTGCGGAAATGTTGCCGGTGGCGGCATCGTCCAGCAGCGGTGCGCCCTCGGCCGTCGCGCTTTGCACGTCGACGACCATGGGCAGGTCTTCGTAGTCGACCATCACGGCTTCGGCTGCATCGCGGGCCTGCTGCACGCTGTCTGCAACCACTGCGACCACCGGTTCGCCGACGAAACGAGCACGCTCGTGTGCCAATGCGTAGCGTGGCGGCGAGACGCAATCGCTGCCGTCGCCGCGCTTGAAACCGGCGACACCGGCCAACGGCTTGGCGCCGGCTTCAGCCATCTCGGCGCCGGTGATCACGCGCACCACGCCCGGCATGGCGCTGGCCGCAGTGGTATCGATCGACTTGATGAGCGCGTGTGGATACGGCGACCGCAGGAACACGAGGTAGGTCTGGCCCGGCAACGTGACATCGTCGGTGTAGCGACCGGCGCCTGCAAGCAGGCTTTCGTCCTCGAGCCGACGCACGGCCTGGCCGCTGCCGAAGCGAAGCGGGCCGGAAGAAGCAGCAGGGCTCGAAGGAGCCAGGGCGGTGGAAGTGACTTCAGTATTCAAGGGAGTCCTCGCGGGATTTTTCGATCGTCTGTGGGGGCTGACTGTCGCGCGGTTTGGCGCTGACCGCGCGCGCTTGAGCACTATAGAAGCTTCGGCGAATCGAGGCTGCCGGTCAGCATTGTTCTGACGATGTGGGGACATCGCGAAGCCGTGTATACCTGAGGTCATGCAAGTCCCATGGCTCGAACCCGGCGACCCGTTGCCCGACCCGGCATCGGCATGGGGTGAGGCCGACCCGGTGCCCGGTCTGCTGGCGGCCGGTGGCGCACTCGATGTGCCGACGCTGCTGCAGGCCTACAGCCGCTGCATCTTTCCGTGGTTCAGCGACGGCCAGCCAATCCTGTGGTGGAGCCCCGATCCGCGCATGGTGCTGGAGGTGGCGCGCTTCAAGCTGCACCGGTCGTTGCGCAAAACGCTCGTGCACTTCGCAGCGACGTCGCGTTGCGAAATTCGTGTCGACCAGAATTTCGAAACGGTGATCACCGCGTGTTCGAAGGCGCCGCGCGCCGGACAGTCGGGCACCTGGATCGTGCCGGAAATGGTCGACGCCTATGTCGCGCTGCATCACGCGGGTTTTGCGCACAGCGTGGAGACGTGGATGGACGGCGAACTGGTCGGCGGCTTGTACTGCGTGTCGATCGGCGGCGCGGTCTTTGGCGAGTCGATGTTCATGCGTCGGCCGGATGCATCGAAGATCGCCCTGTCGGCGCTGGTCTGCCTGTGCCGGCGACAGGGTGTCGTCATGATCGACTGCCAGCAGAACACCGCCCATCTCGCCAGTCTCGGCGCGCGCGAGATGCCGCGTTCCCGCTTCGTGTCGCACGTCGCAGACGCTGTTCAAGCCCATTCACCAAGCGCGCCGCGGTGGAATTTCGAGCCCGTATACTGGAACGAACTCCTCTCAGCGCGACATTTTTCGACGACGTGACGCACCTCAAGGACCTCCCGCTCCACACGCTGCAGTTCTATGCGACAGCGCCCTATCCGTGCAGCTATCTGCCGGACCGCCAGGCACGCTCGCAGGTTGCCACGCCAAGCCATCTGATCCACAACGACACCTACTCCGAGCTGGTGTTGACGGGGTTCCGGCGCAGCGGCATGTTCACCTATCGGCCGTATTGCGATGGCTGCAGCGCCTGCATTCCGCTGCGGGTGCAGGTCAACGAATTTCAGCCGAACCGAAGCCAGCGCCGGGCACGAGCGAAGCATGCCGATCTGCAGGCGCGCGTACTCAAACTGTGCTTCGTGCCCGAGCACTATCAGCTCTATCTGCGCTACCAGACCGGTCGCCATTCAGGCGGCGGCATGGACCACGACAGCATCGACCAGTACACGCAGTTCCTGCTGCAGAGCCGGGTCAATTCGCGGCTCGTCGAATTTCGCGAAACGCTGGCGGATGGCAGCGCCGGGGCGCTCAAGATGGTGTCGATCCTCGATGTGCTGAACGATGGCATCTCTGCGGTCTATACCTTCTACGAGCCCGATGCCGGCGCCGCGTACGGCAACTACGGCGTACTGTGGCAAATCGAGCAGGCGAAGCGACTCGGGCTGTCGCACGTGTACCTCGGCTATTGGATCGAGGGCAGCGCCAAGATGAATTACAAGGCACGCTATGCGCCGCATGAAGTGCTGATTGAAGGCCGTTGGCAACCGGGCGGCGATTTCACAAAGTAAAATGGCGGCCGTCAACACGGATTGCTGCCATGAGAAAACCCCCTTCCGACGGTCCGGCTACCCCTGTCATTCAGGTCATCGAGCGCATGTTTGCGCTGATCGATGTCCTGGCGTCGCGCGAAGACGCGATGTCGCTGAAAGAAATCAGCGAAAAGACCGGACTGCATCCCTCCACCACGCACCGCATCCTCAACGACCTGGCCGTCGGCCGCTTTGTCGACCGACCCGAAGCGGGCAGCTACCGACTCGGCATGCGGCTGCTCGAACTGGGCAACCTCGTGAAAGGCCGCCTCAACGTGCGAGACGCCGCGCTGACGCCGATGCGCGAGTTGCACAAGCTCACCCAGCAGCCGGTCAATCTCAGCATGCGCCAGGGCGATGAAATCGTGTACATCGAGCGCGCCTACAGCGAGCGATCGGGCATGCAGGTGGTGCGCGCCATCGGCGGTCGCGCGCCGCTGCACCTCACGTCAACGGGCAAGCTGTTTCTGGCAGTCGACGATCCACAACGCGTTCGCAGCTATGCAACGCGGACCGGCCTCGCCGGCCACACCCGCAACAGCATCACACAGTTGCCCGCGCTGGAGCGAGAGTTGTCCAAGGCGCGGCAGTACGGCATCGCGCGGGACAATGAAGAACTGGAATTGGGCGTGCGCTGCATGGCGGCCGGCATCTACGACGATCAGGGCAAGCTGATCGCGGGCTTGTCGATCTCTGCGCCGGCCGATCGGCTCGACGATGGCTGGCTGCCCAAGCTGCAAGCCACGGCCAATGAGATCTCGGGTGCGCTGGGCTACAACGAGAGCGGCGCTGTCACGACCGTTTGACGGCTCACGACAGCGCCGTGCTGGCACGCTGAGCGCTTCCAGGCGCTCCAGCTAATCGATCAGCTCGCGATATCGGCCGTCGCGACGCTCTGGCGCGCTGCCGGCGACATCAGGTGCGTCGCCTCGACCCAGCGGCGCACGCGCTCTGCGTCACCGATACGGCTCAGCTTGCCGGCCGAATCCAGGAACACCATGATCAGCTTGCGGCCGGCGATCTTCGTTTGCATCACCAGACACTGACCTGCTTCGTTGATGAAGCCGGTCTTCTGCACGCCGATGTCCCAGTCGGGGTTCTTCACCAGACGGTTGGTCGTGTTGAACTGCAGCAGACGGTTGCCGACTTCGACCTGGTAGTTGGGCGAGGTGGAGAGTTCACGCACCGTGGCGTCAGCCGATGCAGCATTGACCAGCAGAGCAAGGTCCTGTGCGCTCGACTGGTTGTTGAACGACAGGCCGGTCGGCTCCACATAGCGCGTGTCTTTCATGCCCAGCAGGCGGGCCTTGGCGTTCATCACGCTGACGAAGGTGGCCGTGCCACCCGGATAAGTGCGGGCCAGTGCGTGCGCCGCGCGGTTCTCGCTTGACATCAACGCCAGATGCAACAGTTCGCCACGCGACAGCGTGGTGCCAACCATCAAACGCGAACTGCTGTGCTTTTCAGTGTCGACATCGTCCTGGACGATGGTGATGAGTTCTTCGTTTGGCAGACGGGCTTCGCTCATGACCAGGCCGGTCATCAGCTTGGTGAGCGAAGCGATCGGCAAGATGGCGTGGTCGTTCTTGCTGAACAGCACTTCACGCGTGTCCTGATCGATCACCAAGGCAGCGTTCGACTTCAGGTCGAGCGCGTCTTCGGTGCGATTGAGGCCGGCCATCTGACCGAACGACAAACGAGGCGGCGCCTCGGCCACGCGAACGATGGAGCGGCGCTGCACGGCGACGATGGTCTTGCCGCCGCGCTGACGAATGGTCGCGACCACATTGCGGCCGCCGCGCACGACGCGGTCTGCCTTGTCGGCGCGAGCGACCTTTTCGGTCTTGGCACCGCGCTTTACGGCAGCGCCCGGCGCTTGCGCAACGGCCTTCGCACCCTTTGCGCGGCTCTCGCCAGCGACTTGGCTCTTTTTCGCAACTGCTGCATCGTGCTTCTTTGCAGCTTGAGCTTCAGGCAACAAAAACGCCGTGGTGAACACGGCGATGAGGGCGACGGCGACGAGTCGGAACGCGGGTAGGAACCGCTGGCTGGAAACTCGATGACGACGGGCTTCGGGCATTAAAAAACTCTCCAGCGGTTGCGAATGTGACCGCAGTGTATAGAAATCAAAAAAGACATGCAATATCAGTTACTTGCGCTCCCTTCTTGAATCGAAATAAAGGATCGCCCGAAATCTGGGTTTGCGTCGCAAGGCTCTCAGCTTGGCTCTGTAACTTGTTGAAGTTACTCAAATAAGCTTCGGCCTACGCCGTCGAGATACCACTGCAAACCCGTCACCAACGTTTGACACTTGCCGCCCGCTGACGAGCACAGGACGCTTTCATCAACTATTTTCGTTCAGCGGGCGCCCTGAAGTGTGATGCCAGAAGCCATCGATCGCTGGGTCGTGCACAACCAGAGGCTGCGAAACGGGCGACGATCCCAGGCCGGTCCGGCTGCTCAGGCGGGTTCGACCACCGAGCGTGCGCTCCGGGCGCCTTGCGCCTTGGCGCGCTCCAACCCCGAAACGATGGCCTTGAGGGATGCCGAAATGATGTCGGCATCGATACCCACACCGAACAGCGTTTGCGATTCGTCGACACGCAATTCGAGGTAGGCGACAGCTTGCGCATCGGCTCCGGCGCCGATGGCATGCTGGTGGTAATCGATGACGCGCACGGTATGGCCTGTGGCGTCGGTCAAGGCATGGATGAACGCATCGATCGGCCCATTGCCACGTCCTTCGATGGGTCGAGTTTCGCCTTCCCATGGCAGGTCGCCGCGCAACACCACGGATGCGTTGGCGCCCTCGCCCTGCGCCTCGAGCACACGGTGCTGCAGCGCATGCACCGCCTGCAGGCCGTACTCGCGCTCGAACATGCCGTAAAGGTCGGCGGCCGAGAGTTCCTTGCCCGCGACGTCCATCTCTTTTTGCACTGTCTGCATGAATTCCATCTGCAGACGACGCGGCATCTCGAGGCCGTACTCGCTCTCGAGCAGATACGCCATGCCGCCTTTGCCCGATTGGCTGTTGACGCGAATGACCGCCTCGTAACTGCGACCGACATCCTTCGGATCGATCGGCAGGTACGGCATGTCCCAGATGTCGCCCTCCTTGCGCGCAGAGAAAGCCTTCTTGATGGCATCCTGGTGCGAGCCGGAGAACGACGTGTAGACCAGGTCGCCAACATACGGGTGACGCGGATGCACGGCCAACTGATTGCAGTGTTCGACGGTCAGGCGGATCTCGTCGATATTGGAAAAGTCCAGTTCCGGCGACACGCCTTGCGTGTAGAGGTTGAGCGCGACGTTGACCAAATCGAGGTTGCCGGTGCGCTCGCCGTTGCCGAAGAGGCAGCCTTCGAGCCGATCGGCGCCGGCCATCAAGGCGAATTCACCGGCGGCAGTACCGGTGCCGCGATCGTTGTGCGGGTGCACTGACAGCACAATCGCATCGCGCCGCTCGAGGTTGCGGTGCATCCACTCGATCATGTCGGCGAAGATGTTCG
>CAXTCC010000035.1:11382-25335 GCA_964242015.1 uncultured Variovorax sp. | reverse complement strand
CGATCGTGCCGTCGCTGCGCACGGTGCCGATCTGGCGGTAGCTGTAGCCGCGCACCGTCGTATCACCGCCGGTCAGGAACATCAGCGTCGACGGGATCTGCGCGCTGTCCTTGGCCGCGACCACGCCGCCTTCGAGCCGCAACTGGAGTCGGCTGCGACGCGCCTGCGTGCCGTCCTCGGGCACCGAGCCGATGGGCACGATGCCGAGCCAGCGCGCGTAGGTGCGGGTGAACGGCGTTTGCTCGCCGGTCAGCGTGTACCCGAGCCCGACTTCGAGGGCCAGCGCCTGGCCGCGCGTCGGTGCGGTGTTGTTGTCGAAGTAGCGACCGGTCCAGCCCCAGTTGGCGCTGAGGGCCGAAGCCGAAGGCGGTGCGTCGTAGCCGCGGTTCTGCGCGTAGTCGTACTGCAGGAAATAGCTGCGATCGATGTGGTCACCCGATTTGCTGCGGCCACTGCGCAGCCGGCCGCTGTCCACGTCGTAGGTGCCGGCAGTTTCACGCTTCAGTTCGCCGCTCGCGAACCATCGCCAGCCGTTGTCGCCGGGAATGTCGTTCCACTCGGAGCCGAGCGACCGGGTCTCGCGGTCGACCGAAAGCCGCGACACGGCACGCCAGCCGAGCACCGGCATCTTGTTGTCGATGTGATCGACTGAAATTCTCGGCCCGCTGTCGGTGGTGAAGCCGGCGCCGAGCACGATCTTCTGCAGCGGTGCTTCGCGCAGTTGAGCGATCACGGGTGCCGCCAGCGGGTTGGTGCCGTCTGTATCGAGCGTCAGAAAGACCGAGTCGTAGTAGCCGCTGCTGGCCAGCCGCTGTTGCGCGTCGAGCAGTTTCTGCTGGTCGTAGTCGGCGCCGGTGGGCACGCGGGCTATGCGGCGCGCGCCGTCCGCGTCGTAGCGCTCGCTGCCGCGCACCTGCAGCGGGCCGAAGCGATAGGCCGGCCCCGACTGGTAATTGACCGAGAGCTTGGCCTCCGCACGGTCCGCGTCGACGTCGGCGCGGCTGTCGAAGATGTTTCCGGTCGGGTAGCGCTTGGCGGTCAGGCTTCGCAGCGCCACGGCCTTGGCGTTGTCCCAAGCCAGCTGGTTGAACGGCTGTCCGGCGCGCAACGACCAGTCGACGCGCACGGCATCGCGCTGCGCCTGCGACGTCGGGTCGCTTTCGATCGGACCAGCGAAACCGATCTGCACCGAGCTGACATGCGTCACTTCGCCCGGTTCGACCGTGATCACGACTTCGCGCGTTGCCTTGGCACCTGTCGGCGTTTCTTTCAGTTCGAGCGTGAGGGTCGGGGTGAAGTAACCCAGCGTGCCGAGCAGTTCGCGTGCGTTCGACTCCGCTGCGACCATGAGGCGCGAGAGTTCGGCGGCGCCGAGGTCGTCGACCTGGCGATAGCGCTGGATCTCGAGATGCCTGTTGAGGTAGTCGCGCACGGTGTCGGGGCCGCGCACTTCGAGGGTGAACGCGTCGCGCTTGTCGCGCTGCGTGCCGCTGCTGGCGACCGGTGTGCCCTCGGGGGTGTCAGCGGGCGGTGCGCGACCGGTCAGGCCCGACAGCAAGCTGCATCCCTGCAGCAAGAGGACACTCGCAAAAAATAAAGCCGGCATCCATGCCGGCGCTGAAAAAGGCACCCTCCTGACCATTGGGTCGATTCTGACAGCAAGGGTCAGCCCGCCCGATATGCCCCACGGCGCCGCAGGGTCACATGCACAACGGCATGGTCAGCGGCCGGTCACCTTCTTGATCGTCGACCAGACGATCGGCGGCGTCATCACGCGTGCCACGGCAATGGCCTTGTCGATCGGACGCCGGTCCATGAAGATCGTATTGAGCATGTCGCGGCTCGGTTTGCCGGCCTCGGGGCTGCTGTAGTAATAGGCGGCGATCGACCGCCGCGGCCTGCCATCCGGTGCGTTCAGCGGGTCGGTATGGCCGTGGTAGCTGGCCTTGCCGTGCAGCATGAAAACGCTGCGGCCGAATTCCGGCTGCACCTTGGTGATGCAGGCGTTCTTCTTCTTGTCCCAGAGTTCGAGCGCCGAACCCCAGCTCGGGTCCCAACCTTTGTTGAGATAGGTGATGAACACCATCTCGTTGACGAGCCCGGATTCTGTGTGACGGCCGAAGTCGCGATGGATCGCGAACGATGCGCCGGTGCGGCTCTCGTGCAGCCCACCACCGTGCAATTGCGGATCGGGCAGCAGGTATGGCCGGCCGGTGATGCTCGACACCCACTCGGTGAACCAGCCCGAGTTGACGATGTCGAAGTAGATCTGCGACGCCGGGCCGAGGCGGGCGCCGATCACCGAACGGCGAAACGATTCGTAGCGGCTCTTGACGTCGAGCCAGCCGCCGGTGGAGAGCGTCTCGAACTCTTCGAGCACCAGCTCCAGCAGGCGTGGGTTGAAGATGCCTTCGATCACCAGATGCGGAAACGGCTTTGCCACCAACAGTTCGTCGCGAAAGCGCTGGCGCTGTTCAGGCTCGAAGAGCTTGTAGTTGACCAGTTCATCCAATGGCAGCCGGACGCCGCGGATGGTGATCGTATTGGCGACGGGAGCACGCTCGAGTTGCCCCATGGACGCGCCCTCCGTGGCCGATGTAAAGATTTCGGGCGGGACGCTGATCGACATGATGTGTTGGGCTTAGGGGTCGAATGTGTGTACGTTTGTATTAATGTATCTGAAAGTAGCGAAATGCTCAACCTTCGTTTTCGAACCCCGAGCCTGGCAGCCTGCAGTTATTTGGACAGCAACCGCATCGCCTCTTCGAGCCCCTTGAGCGTGAGCGGATACATGCGGTTCGACACCAGCTGCTGCATCACCGCGATGCTTTGTCGGTACTGCCAGACGCCCTGCGGCTCGGGGTTGATCCAGGCGAATTTAGGAAAAGCATGTGTGAGGCGCTGGATCCACTCGGCGCCGGCTTCCTCATTGTTGTACTCGACGCTGCCGCCCGGCTGCAGGATCTCGTAGGGGCTCATCGTGGCGTCGCCGACGAAGATGAGCTTGTAGTCCTTGTTGTATTTGCGCAGGATGTCCAGCGTCGCGAACTTCTCCGAGAAGCGCCGCTTGTTGTTCTTCCACATGAAGTCGTAGACGCAGTTGTGGAAGTAATAGAACTCGAGATGCTTGAACTCGGTCTTGACGGCCGAGAACAATTCTTCAACGCGCTGGATGTGCTCGTCCATGGTGCCGCCCACGTCCATCAGCAGCAGCACCTTGACGTTGTTGTGGCGCTCCGGCCGCATCTTGATGTCGAGGTAGCCGGCGTTGGCCGCGGTCGACTGGATGGTGTGGTCGAGATCGAGCTCTTCGTCATGACCTTCGCGAGCGAACTTGCGCAGGCGCCGCAGCGCGATCTTGATGTTGCGCGTGCCGAGTTCCTGACTGTCGTCGTAGTCCTTGTAGGCACGTTGATCCCACACCTTGACCGCGCTCTTGTTCTTGCCGGCACCGCCGATGCGCACGCCCTGCGGGTTGTAGCCGCCGTTGCCGAAGGGCGATGTGCCGCCAGTGCCGATCCACTTGTTGCCGCCTTCGTGCCGCTCCTTTTGTTCCTCGAAACGCTTCTTGAGCGTTTCCATGAGCTCGTCCCAGCCCATCTTTTCGATCTTGGCTTTTTCTTCCGCGGTGAACTCGCGCTCCAGCGTCTTGCGCAGCCAGTCGAGCGGCACTTCCTTGGTGAAATCGGTCAGCATGTCGACGCCCTTGAAGTAGGCGGCGAAGGCGCGATCGAACTTGTCGTAGTGCTTCTCGTCCTTGACGAGCGAAGTGCGGCTCAGATAGTAGAAGTCATCGAGGCCGAAGGCGTCGTCGGAATTGGGCCCGACCACATCGGCCTTCAGTGCTTCGAGCAGCACCAGGTATTCCTTGACCGACACCGGCAGCTTGGCCGAGCGCAGGGTGTAGAAAAAGTCGATCAGCATGACGGATCACTCCTTGTCGTTCGCTTCTGGTCGTTCATGAAGAGCGCGGCTTGTCGAGCAGATAGAGCAGTTGCGCCTTGACCTCGGGCCATTCGCCCGAGCGCAGGCTGTACATCACCGTGTCGCGGATGGTTCCGTCGCGTCGCATGGCATGGCCGCGGATCACCCCGTCCTTGCGCGCGCCGAGCCGTTCGATCGCGCGCTGCGACGCGTGGTTGAAGTTGTCGGTGCGCCATCCGACCACGTTGCAGTCGAGCACGTCGAATGCGTGGCTCAGCATCAGCAATTTGCACGTGGTGTTGATGTGCGTGCGCTGGCACCGCTTGGCATACCAGGTGTAGCCGATCTCGACGCGCTTCACCGCCGGCAGGATGTCGTGATAGCTGGTGCTGCCGAGCACCGTGCCGGAAGCCTCATCGGTCACTGCGAAGGCGAAGCGATTCCCGGCCTCGCGCATTTGCAAAGCAGTCTCGATGTAGCCGCGGGTGTCCTCGGGTTCCGGCACCGAGGTGATGCGCAGCTTCCACAGTTCGCCATCGGCCGCTGCGGCGCGCAAACCCGCTTCATGCGAGAGCGCCAGCGGCACCAGTGCGATGCCGCGCGAAGAGAGAGTGATCGGTTCGACGAAAGCCATCTGTTCAGCCTCTGGGGTTTCCGTACCGGCGCGTGTACCAGACGCGAGCCAGCTGCAATCCGCCGCCGGCACCGAGGCCGACCAACAGGATGCCGATCATTTCGCGGGCGCTGTAGCCCGTGCTTGAAAAGGCGTCGATGCCGAACGCCATGCCGATCCACCGGCCGAGCAGTCCGCCCACGACGAAGAGCACCGCCTGCGCGACGCCAAGGATGAGCAATTGGCTCGTCGGGTGCGGCGTCGCAGCCATGGCCTCAGCGGTTGTTGCGCTGCATGAAGACCAGCTTTTCGAACAGCGTCACATCCTGTTCGTTCTTGAGCAGCGCGCCGACCAGCGGGGGCACTGCGACCTTGTCTTCCTTGCTCTGCAACGCTTCGAGCGGAATGTCTTCGGCCACCAGCAGCTTGAGCCAGTCGAGCAATTCGGAGGTCGATGGCTTCTTCTTCAGGCCCGGCAAATTGCGCACGTCGTAGAAGGTTTTCATCGCGGCCGTCAGCAACTCCTGCTTCAAGCCCGGGAAGTGCACGTCGACGATCTGCTTCATCGTGGCAGCGTCGGGGAACTTGATGTAGTGGAAGAAGCAGCGCCGCAGAAAAGCGTCGGGCAGTTCCTTCTCGTTGTTCGAGGTGATCACCACCAGCGGCCGGTGCCGCGCCTTGATCAGCTCGCGCGTCTCGTAGACGTAGAACTCCATCCGGTCGATCTCGCGCAGCAGGTCGTTCGGGAATTCGATGTCGGCCTTGTCGATCTCGTCGATCAGCAGCGCCACCGGTTCTTCGGCCGTGAAGGCCTGCCACAACACACCCTTGACGATGTAGTTGTGGATGTCCTTCACGCGCTCGCCGCCGTCGACATCGGCCAGTTGCGAATCGCGCAGCCGGCTCACCGCGTCGTATTCATACAGGCCTTGCTGCGCCTTGGTGGTCGACTTGATGTGCCACTGAAGGAGTGGCAACTCGAGTGCCTGTGCCACTTCTTCGGCCAGCATCGTCTTGCCGGTGCCAGGCTCGCCTTTGACGAGCAGTGGGCGTTTGAGCGTGATGGCGGCGTTGACTGCCAGCATCAGGTCTTGCGTGGCAACGTAGTTGTCTGAACCCTTGAATTTCATGGATGAAGCTGCAACAGGAGGGTGGAAAAAAGAACACAGTCGAGTCGTGATGCGGCCTGTGAGGCGCGTACCGCACGGGGCTGCAGGGAGCCGCCGCATATAATCGAAAGTTGCTAGAGAAACCGATATCTCCAAGAGATTGTGCGCGCAAAATGAACAAGTTGTTGACCACGATGTTTGCCTTCGCTGTCGCTTGCGTGACGGTTTCGGCCCAGTCCCAGACAGTCACCGGCAACGCGACAGACGGCTCCAAAAAAGTCGCCATGTGCGTCGGTTGCCACGGCATCATCGGCTACCAGGCGAGCTTCCCCGAGATCCACAAGGTGCCGATGATCGCCGGCCAGAGCGCCACCTACATCGTCTCCGCGCTCACCGCGTACAAGGGCGGCGACCGCAAGCATCCGACGATGCGCGCCATCGCCGACACGCTCACACCGCAGGACATCGCCGACCTCGCTGCCTACTACAGCCAGCTCGGCCTGAAGGAAGGCGACGCGCCGCCGGCCGCAGTCGTCAAGGCACCGAGCAAGGAGGTCGAAGCACTCATCGCGCGTGATTCGGCCAATGCGTGCACGAAGTGCCACGGCGCCAACTTCAACACACCGAACGACGGCACCGTGCCCAAGCTGGCCGGCCAGTACCCCGACTATCTGTTCGTCGCACTCAAGGCGTACAAGGCCGACAACCATCCGATGGTCGGCCGCGCGAACGCCATCATGGGCGGGCAGGCCAAGAAGTACACCGTGCCGGAATTGAAGCAGCTGGCCAGCTACATCAGCACCCTGCCGGGCGACGTCAAAACGGTCCCCGAATCGCGCATTCATCGCGCCGACTGACGCCAGCTCGGCCTCATCGGCACCATTGAAAAAGCCCGCTTCGTGCGGGCTTTTTTGCGAATGCTGAGGTGCTGGCCGAGGTGCCGACGCGTCAGACGTCGAAGAACACCGTCTCGCCGGCACCCTGCATGCGGATGTCGAAGCGGTAGCGCACCGCGCCGTCTTGCGCCACGCGTTCCGCGATCAACGTGTTGCGGCGATCCGCCGGCACGCTCTGCAGCACCGCATCCTTGGCGTTGGCTTCTGCTTCGTCGCTGAAGTAGATGCGTGTGAAGGTGTGCAGCAAGAGACCTCGCATCGTCACGATCACGTTGATGTGCGGTGCTTCGCCCGATGCTTCAGCGCCAGGCTTCACCGTGTGGAACACGAAGCGATTGCCGCTTTCAGTGCCGGTACCGCAGCGGCCGAAGCCACGAAAGCCGGCGGCCTTCGCCCCTTCGACCGTCTGCGGATAGTGGCCTTCGCCATCGGGCTGGCTGATCTCGACCATCGCGTCGCCGATCACGTTGCCGTCGCCGTCGATCACGCGGCCTTCCAGGCGGATGCGCTCACCCTTGGCGTCTTCCAGCGCCAGCACGGCGTCGAAGGGTTGATCGAAGTCGTACCCGTACTGCGATGCGGTCAGGCCGTAAGCGAAGTAAGGGCCGACGGTTTGCGAAGGGGTCTGGCCGTAATCGGCTTCCAGTGCACTCATCATGGTGTGTGTCTCCTTGTCTGTGGCGCGATCGGTCGCCCGATCAGCGGGATTCAAAAGGGGTTTCGTCGGCGCCGCGCAGCACGATGTCGAACTGATAACCGAGTGCGTAGCCTTCCTCGGTGACGTCGAGGCTGAAGTCGGCGATCAACCGATTGCGATAGCGCTCCGGCGTGCCGGTGATCATCGGGTCGTACTGCATCAACGGGTCGCCCGGAAAGTACATCTGCGTGACAAGGCGACTCGCGAAATGCTGGCCGAACAGCGACAGGTGAATGTGCTGCGGGCGCCATGCGTTCGGGTGATTGCCCCAGGGGTAGGCACCGGGCTTGATGGTCAGGAAGCGATAGCGGCCTTCGCTGTCGGTCAGGCAGCGGCCGGCGCCCAGAAAGTTGGGGTCGAGCGGCGCATCGTGCTGGTCGACCTTGTGCACGTAGCGGCCGGATGCGTTGGCCTGCCACAGCTCGACCAGCGTGTTGGCGACCGGCCGACGGCGCTCGTCGAGCACCTGGCCGGTCAGGATCATGCGTTCGCCCAGCGGCTCGCCGTTCTTGCGCGCATTGCGCGTCAGGTCGTGGTCGAACTCGCCGATGCTGTCGTGGCCGTAGACCGGCTGTTGCAACTCGCCGAGCGAGGCCTTGAGCGGAATCAACGGCTGTTGCGGACCTCGTTTCACGGTCGACTTGTAGCCGGGGTAGATATAGGCGGGATGGCTTTCCCAGTCGCGCGGTGAGAGCGTCGGCAGGGGCTTCTTGGTGCGATCGAGCATGGCTTGTCTCCAGTCTGGGTGGCTTGCGAACGTCTGTAAGAGTCGCGTGGCATTTCGGCGAAGGCTCCACTTTAGAAGTCACCTTCGATCATGTAAATTGAAGATTCGATCTTTTTCGATAATCAACGGTAATTGAAAACCGCGCCCGTCCTTCCCTCGCTGGCCTTCGCCCGCAATGTGCAGTTGCGGCATCTGCGCTGCTTTGTCGCCATCGCGCAGGAGCGCCATCTGGCGCGTGCAGCCGAGCGGCTGTCGCTCAGCCAACCGGCCATCTCCAAAACCCTGGTCGAGCTCGAAGCGCTGGCCGGCACGCGTCTGGTCGAACGCAGCAGTGCCGGCCGACGCGGCGTGCAGGGCCTGACGCCCACCGGCGAGCAGTTGCTCGGCCACGCGCTGCGCGTGCTGGAGGCGGTAGATGCCAGCGCGCAAGCGATCGCGCCTATTGCCGGCGACCGGCTCGCCCGCTTGCGCATCGGTGCACTGCCGAGCGTGGCGCCGGCATTGCTGCCCTTGGCACTGGCGCGCTTGCGCAGCCATTGGCCGGCATTGCAGGTCATCGTGAAGAGCGCTGCCAATGCCGTGCTGCTCGACGAACTGCGCGCCGGTGAACTCGACCTCGTGGCAGGCCGCATGAGCGATCCGCGGCTGATGACAGGGCTGAGCTTCGAGCTGCTGTATGCCGAGCCGCTGGTGTTCGTGGCGCGCAGCGGCCATCCGCTGGTGCGGCGCACTGCGTCGTTGCAGGCGGTACTCGCCTATCCGCTCGTCGTCTTCGCCGAGGGCACGATCCCGCACCACAGCACGGAGAGCCTGTTTTCTGCGCGCGGTCTCGTGGTGCCGCCGAACGCACTGCAGACGCTGGACCTGATGGTTGCGCGTGCGTTGGTCGTGCAGTCCGATGCGGTCTGGGTTTCGCCGCTCGGTGCCGTGCACGACGATCTGCAGGGGGGCACGCTGGAGCGGTTGCGCATCGATACGCCCGGCACGGAAGAGCCGGTCGGGCTGCTGCTGCGAAGCGAAGCCGAGCCGTCGGCGGCCTGCCACGCGATGGTGGGGTTGCTGCGCGAATCGGCCCGGCAACGCCAGGAGCCGAAGCGCATCGGCCGGGTCAGTGCGTCTCGCACTCCTCGATAAAGCTTTCCAGCAGCTTCTTGAGCTGGCTGGTCTTGCGCGGCCCCAGCGCTTCTTCGAGCTGACCGTGGTGCGCGTCGACGCTCTTCTTCAGGCGTGCCACCGTTTCGAGCCCCAAGTCGCTGATGTAGACCAGCACCCGGCGGCTGTCCGACGCATCGGCCGCGCGCTGCACCAGGCCCCGGCTCACCAGCTTGTCGATGTTCTTGGTCAGCGCCGGATGGTTGAGCAGCACGGTTTCAGCCAAGTCGCCCATCGAGCGCCCATACTCGTCTGCGAGCACCTGAAGGATGCGCCAATGCTCCTCCGTCACCTCTTCCGCGGCGATCGACTGCGCCAGTCCGATGCGCATGCGCCGGTTGGCGGAGGCCAGCAGATAGGCCAGGTACTGCGAGATGTCTTGCTCAGGCATGGGGTGTGGCGGTAGGCTTTGTCGTAGGGAGGTAACAGGCTACGTAACAGGGCGTAGATACCGTGGCGAGTTTAGCGGCGATCCTTTTCCTTGGAAAGCATTGGCGCGATTTTTGCGACGCTTCATCCCCTGTTGCCATCTTGGTGCAATGCCCGGGAGCTTCCGATGTTTTTATCCCCTGGATCGGTCATGCGTCGCTCGCCAGTAACCGCGCCCGATGGCGGCGCGTGGCACTTGCCGTCTCCCCCGCGCCCGCCGCTCGCGCGGGCGGAGCTGAATATCGCGCTCTGCGTGCCGCTCGGTGGATCGGCTGGCATATGGGGGCCTTCGGCACTCGCGTCCGCCAAGCTGGCGGTGGCCGAGCTCAACCGCGAGGCCGGCATCGGCGGCCGTTCCTGTCGCTTGCTCACGGTCAACGCCGCGGACGATTCCGCCGACATCGAAGCCACACTGACCGAGCTGGTGCAGGCCGGCGACATCGACGCGATCATCGGCATGCACACCAGCGGCGTGCGCCAGCGCATCCTGCGCGCAGTGGGTGGTCAGATTCCGATCATCTACACCCCGCTCTACGAAGGCGGCGAGTCGACCGCCGGCGTCTTTGCGATTGGCGAGACGACGGCCCGCCAGCTGCAACCGTCCATCGCCTGGCTCGGCCAGCGCAAGCGGCCGCGCCGCTGGTTCGCGATCGGCAACGACTACATCTGGCCGCATGTCTCGCATCGCATGGCCCGCAGCTACATCGCCGAGGCGGGGGCCGCCATGGTCGGCGAGAGCTATGTTCCGTTCGGCACCACCGACTTTTCTCAAGCGCTCGATGCCTTGCGCCAGTGCCGTGCAGATGCCGTGCTGGTCTCGCTCATCGGGCAGGACTCGATCGAGTTCAACCGTGCCTTCAGCCGTGCCGGGTTGCATCGGGACATGCTGCGCTTTTCGTGTGCGATGGGCGAGAACGAACTGCTCGGCATCGGTGCCCAGAACGCCGAGGAGCTCTATGTGGCTTGCGGGTATTTCGCCACGCTCGACACCGAGTCCAATCTGGCGTTCAAGGAGCGCTATCACGCGCACTTCGGCGAACGCGCGCCCACGCTCAACACTTTTGGGCAGTCGACTTACGAGGGCATGCATTTCCTTGCGGCGCTGCTCGACGGCCATCTTCAGGCGGGCATCGACGGCGAGTACATCGGTCACGCGCCTCTCGTCTACCGCAGTGCCCGCGACGCCGCCTACGACGGCAACGGACTCAACCGCGTGCCGATCTATCTGGCACGGGCCGAGGGCAATGCCTTTCGCGTGCTGACGCGCTTTTGATGGTCGCCTGACGGGGCATTTTGTTTTCCAAGGAAAACAAAATGCTTGACGTGGAAAGTATCGGCTCCCAAAATTCGTCCGACCTTCAACGCAAAAGACGGAGTCAGCCATGGCCATCAAGCGCCCCACCATCGACCAGTTGCAAGACGTCGCATTGAGTCTCGGCATTCATCTCTCCGAATCGCAGGCGACCAGCTACAACGCACTGCTGCAAGGCAACTTCGATGCGTACGACGTGATCGACGCGATGCCCGACTACCAGCCGGCTGTGACCTACGCTCGCACGCCTGGCTACCGCCCCTCCGGCGAAGAAAACAAGTACGGCGCCTGGTACGTCAAGACCACGATCAAGGGCAAGCCGGGCGGCAAGCTCGACGGCAAGACCGTCGTGCTCAAGGACAACGTCTGTTTGGCCGGCGTGCCGATGATGAACGGCGCCTCCACGCTCGAAGGCTACGTGCCCAACGTCGACGCCACCGTCGTCACACGGCTGCTCGATGCCGGCGCCACGGTGGTCGGCAAGGCGGTCTGCGAATACTTCTGCTTCTCGGGTGGCTCGCACACCAGCTCGCCGGCGCCGGTCCATAACCCGCACCGCATGGGCTATTCGGCCGGCGGCTCTTCGTCGGGCAGTGCGGCGCTGGTGGCGGCCGGCGAAGTCGACCTCGCCATCGGGGGCGACCAGGGCGGCTCGATCCGCATGCCGGCGTCGTACTGCGGTATCTACGGCATGAAGGCGACCCACGGTCTGGTGCCCTACACCGGCGTGATGCCGATCGAGCTGACGATCGACCACACCGGCCCGATGACCAACAACGTGACCGACAACGCGCTGATGCTCGAAGTGCTCGCCGGCCCCGACGGGCTCGACCCGCGCCAGCATGCCGGCGAGGAGTCCAAGCCGTACGCCGAGCTCATGAAGGGCGGCGTCAAGGGCATGCGCATCGGCATCGTCACCGAAGGCTTCGGCTGGCCGCAGTCCGACGCGGCAGTCAACGACAAGGTGCGCAAGGCGGCCGAAGTGTTCACCAGCCTCGGCGCCAAAGTGAGCGAGGTCTCGGTGCCGATGCACGCGGTCGGTCCGGCGATCTGGCTGCCGATCGCGGCCGAGGGCGCGACCCAGCAGATGATGAAAGACAACGGCCACGGCTTCAACTGGAAGGGCCTGTACGTCACCAGCCTGGTCGACTTCCACGCGGGCTGGAAGCAGCGCGCCGACGAACTGTCGGAGACGCTCAAGCTCACCATGGTGCTGGGCGAATACTTCATCCAGCACTACCGCGGCCACTTCTATGCCAAGGCGCAGAACCTGAGCCGCCAGCTCAGTGCCGCCTATGACAGCGCGTTGTCGGATTTCGACTTGCTGCTCATGCCGACATTGCCGCTGACCGCCACGCCGATTCCCGCACCCGGCGCGCCGGTGGAGGAGGTCATCAACCGCGCTTTCGAGATGCTGCCCAACACCTGCCCTTTCGACGTCACCGGCCACCCTGCCATGAGCATCCCTTGCGGCCTGATCGACGGCCTGCCGGTCGGAATGATGCTGATCGGCAAGAACTACGACGAAGCCACGATCTACCGCGCCGCCTATGCATTCGAGCAGGCCGGCGACTGGAAGGCGATCTGACCTCGACGCTCATCGGCGTTCCTTCCTTTCCGGTTTTCTTCCCGCAGTTCTAGTTCTTTTCTTCTTTCAATAAAACCACGACGGCACCCGCCGTCATTCTTCGAGGAGTTTGTTCATGGATCGTCGTTCCTTCATTCACGGTACCGCTGCCGCACTCGCCGGTTCTGCCTTGCCGATGTTCCCGATCGCCGCGATGGCCGCCGACGAAATCGCTGTCGGCAGCATCATCGACATGTCGGGCGGACTCGACATCTACGGCAAGCCGATGGCCGACTGCATGACGCTCGCGGTCGAGGAGCAAAACGCCGCCGGCGGCCTGCTGGGCAAGAAGATCAAGCTCGCCACGTACGACCCGCAATCGAACATGCAGCTCTATGCGCAATTCGCGCAGCAGTCGGCACTGAAAGACAAGTCGACGGTCGTGATGGGCGGCATCACCTCGGCCTCGCGCGAAGTGATTCGCCCGGTGCTCACGCGCAACAAGACGCTGTACTTCTACAACACGCAGTACGAAGGCGGCGTGTGCGACCGCAACACCTTCTGCACCGGCGTGACGCCCGGCCAGACCGTCGCCAAACTGATTCCCTACGCCATGAAGAAGTGGGGCAAGAAGGTCTACGTGGTGGCGGCCGACTACAACTACGGCCAGATCACGTCGCAGTGGGTCAAGAAGTTCGTGCAGGAGAACGGCGGCTCGGTCGCTTCCATCGATTTCTTTCCGCTCGACGTCACCAACTTCGGCCCGACCATCTCCAAGATCGAACAGGCCAAGCCCGACATGGTCGTCTCGGCGCTGGTGGGCGGCGCGCACATGGCTTTCTATCGGCAATGGGCGGCAGCCGGCCTCACCAAGAAGATCCCGATCGCGTCGACGACCTTCGCCGGCGGCAACGAGCAGATCGTGTTGTCACCTGCCGAGGCCGACGGTTTCCTGGTGTCGTACAACTACTTCCAGAACATCGACACGCCGGCCAACAAGGCGTTCAAGGAACGCTTCTACAAGCGCTTCGGTGCCGACTATCCGAACATCACCGAGCTCGCGATGGGCACCTACCAGGGCTTCAAGCTGTGGGCCGAGGCGGTGAAGAAGGCCGGGTCCATCGACCGCGAAAAGATGATCACCGCACTGGAGAGCGGCATCAGCATCGACGGCCCGAGCGGCAAGGTATCGATCGACCCCGATACGCATCACTGCGTGCTCAACGTGAGCATCGCCGAGGTTCGCAACAAGCAGCTCAACATCGTCGAGACCTTCCAGCAGCAGCCACCGGTCGACACCAGCGCGGTCTGCAACCTGAAGAAGAACCCGAAGGACAACCAGCAGTACGTCATCAAGGCGTAAGCCCGGGCACACAGGAAGCGCGCCGACATGGATCTCGCCCTCATCGTTCTCATCCAGGTGCTCTACGCGGTGGCGAGCCTGGTCATCATCTCGGCGGGGCTCGCCGTCATCTTCGGAATGATGAAGGTCATCAACCTCGCGCATGGCGAGTTCATGATGCTGGG
>CAXTCC010000035.1:7565-11282 GCA_964242015.1 uncultured Variovorax sp. | reverse complement strand
TTTTCCATCGGTGCCTATTCGGTCAGCGGCTATACGCTGGTGATCATCGCGGTCGCCGTCGTGCTCTCGCTCGCCATCCGCTTCGTGCTCACGCGCACGCAGTTCGGCCTCATCGCTCGCGGCACCATGCAGAAGCCGGACATGGCCAACGCACTGGGCATCAGCCCGAGCCGCGTCTACTCGATCACCTTCGCCGTTGGCGCGGCACTCTCCGGCCTGGCCGGCGGGCTGCTCGCACCGTTGACCGGCGTGGTGCCGACCATGGGTGCGGCCTTCGTCGCCAAGGCCTTCATCACCGTGATCGGCGGCGGCCCGGCCATCCTCGCTGGCCTGCTCGGCGCATCGACTCTGTTCGGCGCCATCAACCAGCTCGCCACCTTCGTCACCACGCCGGTGCTGGGCGAAGTGGCGCTGCTGCTGGCCGCCATCATCATGCTGCGGCTGCTGCCGCAAGGCATCACCGGTCGCTTCTTCAAAGGCTCTCTGTGAACCGTTTCGCCAACTCCTGGGGCAGCGCCGCGCTGTGCCTCGCGATCGGCATCGCGCTGATGTTCGGGTTGCCCGGCGTCATGGACGACTACACGCTGATCGAGGTCACCATCTATGCGGTGATGGCCATCCTGTCGGTGAGCCTGGCTTTCATCTGGGGCTTCGGCGGCATCCTTTGCTTCGGGCAGGCGGCGTTCTTCGGCCTCGGCTCGTACACCTATGCGATCGCGGTCGTGAACATGGGCGACAGCACCGTGCCGTTCCTGCTCGCCATCGTGGTGCCGGCGCTGTTCGCCGCGCTGCTCGGCTACGTGATCTTCTACGGCCGGCTGTCCGATGTGTACATGGGCGTGATCACGCTCACCGTCACGCTGATCCTGTTCAACCTGATCAATTCGACGGCGGGCCCCGAGTGGCGCATCGGCACCGCACCGCTCGGCGGCTTCAACGGCATCCCCGCGATTCCGACATTGAATTGGCCCGGCCAGCAAGACGAGGTGCTGACGCCGAAAGACATCTTCTACGTCACCTTCGGTTGCCTGCTGTTGGTCTATTTGTTGTTGCGCGTGCTGATCGCCTCGAAGATCGGGCGCGTCATCATCGCGGCCAAGGAAAACGAGCAACGCGTGCTGCTGCTGGGCTACGACGCACGGGCTTACAAGCTCTTCAGCTTCACGCTCGGCGGTGCCATCGCGGGACTGGCCGGCTGCCTGTTCGCAAACTGGGGGGCCTTCACCAGCCCGACGATCTTCGGACTCGCGCAGTCGGCGCAGATCATCATCTGGGTCATCGTCGGCGGCCTCGGCACGCTGGTGGGGCCGGTCGTCGGTGCGGTCGCGATCCAGTGGCTCACCTCTCAGATCGGCACGCAGCAGGTCTTCAACTCGAACCTGGTACTGGGCGGCATTCTGGTGGTGTTCGTGCTGCTGGTGCCCAAGGGCATCGTGCCGAGCATCGGTCAGTTGCTCGAATCGGGATGGCGTCGCTTGCGGCGGCCGGCTGTTTCTACAGTGACGCCCGCGCCCAAATCTGCTTCATCGGCTGCCGCAGTCGCTTCAACGGCGAACGAGCCACCGCGCGCGCTCAAGCCCTCGGAGCAGACGCCATGACGCCGCTCATCGAGACCCGCGGGCTCAACGTGCGCTTCGGCGGCGTGCATGCCACGCGCGACGTCAATTTCTCGCTGGCCGAGAACGAACTGCGCTGCGTCATCGGCCCCAACGGCGCCGGCAAGAGCACCTTCTTCAAGCTGCTGACCGGCCAGGTCAAGCCGACCTCGGGGCAGATCCTGTTTCGCGGCAAGGACATCTCGAACATGCAGCCGCACGAGCCGGGGCGTCTCGGCATCGGGATCAAGACGCAGGTGCCGAGTCTCTTCAACGGCCTGAGCGTGTGGGAGAACGTCTGGTTGTCGGCGCGCCGGCTCAACAGCACCGCGCAAGCCAATCGCATCACGGGCGAAACGCTGGAGCGCGTCGGCATGGCCGCGTATCGCAACGTGCAGGCCGGGTTGCTGGCGCACGGCATGCGCCAGTGGGTCGAGATCGGCGTGGTGATCGCGGCCGATCCGCCGCTGATCCTGCTGGACGAACCCGCCGCCGGCATGAGCGACGCAGAAGTGGCGCGCACGGCCGAGCTCATCCTTGAAATCAACCGCCAGCATGCGCTGGTGGTGGTGGAACACGACATGAACTTCATCCGCATGATCGCGCGCAAGGTGACGGTGCTGCACCAGGGCGCGGTGATCATGGAAGACACGCCGGACCGCATCATGAGCGACCCGCTGATCCAGCAGATCTATCTCGGCAAGAAGCCGCACTGAACCGGGGTACGCAATGCTGGAAGTCTCTGGTCTTCACGCCGGCTACGGCGCCATTCCCGTACTGCACGACATCTCCCTGCGCATCGCGGCGGGTGAATCGGTCGGCATCTTGGGCCACAACGGCATGGGCAAGACGACCATGCTGCGCACGCTCATCGGCGCACTGCGCGCCACGGCGGGCACGGTCAAGTTCAACGACGCGGACATCACGCGCTATGCACCGCATGCGCGGGCCAAGCTCGGCATGGCCTACGTGCCGCAGGGCCGCGAAATCTTTCCGACGCTGAGTGCGATGGACAACCTGCGCATGGGTCTGGTCAAGACCGGCGAGCGTTCGCTCGACACGATCGAGGCGTTGCTGCAGGACTTTCCACGGCTCAAGCCGCTGCTCGACCGGCCGGGTGGATCGCTCTCCGGCGGCGAACAGCAACTGCTGGCGCTGGCGCGCGCGCTGGCCGGCAAGCCCACGCTGCTGCTGCTCGACGAGCCGACCGAAGGCATCCAGCCTTCGATCATCGAAGAGATCGCCGAGACGCTGGCGTCGCTGCGCGACCGCATGAAGCTGACGATCGTGCTGGTCGAGCAGAACCTCGAATTCATCGCCGCGGTTTCGCAACGCGTGCTCGTCATCAAACGCGGCCAGATCGGCGAGGAGATCCCGCGCGAGCACCTGGGCGATTTCGAAATCATGAGTCAATACACAGGAGTCCACGGATGACAAACGAACTGCATTATTTGGAATTGGTCGACATCGGCCAGCGCATTCAGAAGAAGGAAATTTCGCCGGTCGAGGTGACGCAGGCGCAAATCGACCGCATCGGCAAGGTCGACGGTGCGCTCAAGAGCTACGTGATCGTGATGGCCGAGCAAGCACTCGCCGATGCGCGCAAGGCGGAAGCCGAGATCGCCAGGGGCGAGATCCGCGGGCCACTGCACGGCGTGCCGGTGGCGGTAAAGGACCTGTGCTGGACCGAAGGCGTGGCGACGGCGGCCGGCATGACGCTCTACAAGGACTTCGTGCCGACCGAAGACGGTACGGCGGTACGCAAGCTGCGCGAAGCCGGCGCCGTGATTCTCGGCAAGCTGCAGCTCACCGAGAGCGCCTACGCCGACCATCACCCGACCGTCACGCCGCCGGTCAATCCGTGGAACGCGGCGCACTGGTCTGGCGCGTCGTCGAGCGGCTCGGGCGTCGCCACGGCGGCTGGCCTTTGCTATGGATCGCTCGGCACCGACACCGGCGGCTCCATCCGCTTTCCCTCATCCGCCAACGGACTCACCGGCCTGAAGCCGACGTGGGGGCGGGTGAGCCGCTACGGCGCGTTCGAACTGGCCGCCACGCTCGATCACATCGGCCCGATGACACGCAGTGCGGCCGATGCCGGCGCGATGCTCGGCGCCATCGC
>CAXTCC010000035.1:0-7465 GCA_964242015.1 uncultured Variovorax sp. | reverse complement strand
TCGACTGGTTCCCGTTGTGCGGCATCGAAGCCGCGGTGGTGCACGAATCGACCTACCCGGCACGCAAGGAGATGTACGGCCCGGCGCTCTCCGGCCTGCTCGACCTGGGCCATTCACAGACCGGCATGGACTACCAGAAGATCGTGCTCAACCGGCTGGCTTTCACCGGCAAGATTCGTGAAATGTTCGAAGGCATCGACCTCTTGCTGATGCCGTCGCAAGGTGTGGCGTCACCCACGCTCGAACGCATGCTGACCTTCGGCACCGACGCCGAGATGATGTCGGCGATGCTGCGCTACACCTGCCCGCTCGACACCAGCGGCAGCCCGACCATCACGCTGCCCGGCGGCTTCACCGAGGCCGGCACGCCGGTCGCGTTCCAGTTCGTCTCGCGCCACTTCGAAGAAGAGTTGCTGGTGCGCGCCGGCTGGGCTTTCCAGCAGGCCACCGACTGGCATCAGCGGCACCCGGCGCTGTAAGGCGCGCGGCCGGGTCGTCGCCTGTACCGCATGTACGACACCATCATCGTCGGCGCGGGCTCGGCGGGCTGCGTGCTGGCGAATCGGCTGTCGGCCGACCCGACGCGCCAGGTGCTGGTGCTCGAAGCCGGTCGTGCCGCGCCGCGCAACGCCGACATCCCGGCCCACTGGCCGTTGATGCTGAACACGGAAGTCGACTGGGGCTTTCATACGGTGCCGCAGGCCGGTTGTCGCGGTCGGCGCATGTACTGGCCGCGCGGTCGCATGGTCGGCGGTTCCGGCGCACTCAACGCGATGATCTACATGCGCGGCGTGCCGTCGGATTACCAGCGCTGGGAAGCCGGCGGTTGTCCGGGCTGGGGCTGGCGCGACGTACTGCCTACGTTCATCAAGTCCGAGCGCAACCTGCGCTGGACCGACTCTCCGCTGCATGGCACGCGCGGTGAGCTGACGATCTCCGATGTGGAACCCATCGATCCGGTCGAGCGACTGTGGCTCGAAGCGGCGCAAGCCATCGGGCTGCCGTTCAACCACGACTTCAACGGCGAGACGCAAGAGGGCGTGGGGCTGTTCCAGGCCACGATCCAGGACGGTGAGCGCTTCGGCACCGGCAAGGCTTTTCTGAAGCCTGCGCTCACGCGGGCCAACCTCACGCTGCGCACGGGCGTCACGTTGTTGCGCGTGCGCTTCACAGGCACCCGCGCGACCGGCGTCGAGTACCTGGAGAACGGCGTGCTGCACACGGCCGAAGCTTCGTCCGAGGTGGTGCTCAGTGCCGGCGCGATCGGTTCGCCGCACCTGCTGCTGCACTCCGGCATCGGGCCGGCCGATGAACTCGCTGCACTCGGCATCACGCCATTGCTCGATATGCCCGGCGTCGGCCGCAATCTGCAGGACCACATCAACTGCCCGATGACCTTCGCGACGACCGAGCGCTTCGGCATCGGGCAAGCCACGGCCGACGAGGCCGCAGCCGCTCTGCAGGCCTGGGAGCAGACGCGCAGCGGACCGCTGACCTCCAACTGGTCGGCCTGCGGCGGCTTCGCGCACAGCCATGACGGCGGCGCTGCCGAGGGCCCGGACCTGCAGCTCTATTGCATCGTCACCTCGCACCGCGACCATGCGCGCTACCAGTCGACGCAACCCGGCATCACACTGTTTTCGGTGGCGCAGCGGCCGAAGAGCCACGGCGTGCTGCGCCTGCGCTCGGCCGATCCGCTGGAGCAGCCGGCGATCGATCCGCGCTACTTCAGCGATGCTGAAGGCGTGGACCTGAAATTGGTGGTGGACGGCCTTCGACTGCAGCGGCGCGTCGCAGCGGAGTCACCGCTGCGCGAGGTCATCTCCGGTGAGTGGCCGGCCAGCGCCGCCGCGCAGTCCGACGCCGACCTGGCCGACTTCGTCCGCGCGCAGGCCACCACGCTCTATCACCCGACCAGCACTTGCAGCATGGGCACCGGCGCAATGGCGGTGGTCGATCCGCAATGCCGCGTGCGCGGCACCGACGGTCTCTATGTCGCCGACGCCTCGGTGTTCCCGTCGATGGTGTCGGGCAACACCAACGCGCCGACCATCATGGTGGCCGAGCGCGCGGCGCAATTCATCCTGAAAGAAGCACACCGATGACCTGGCTCGACACCTCCATCATGAGGACCCGCGGCGTGGCGCAAGGCCGCACGCCCGATGTCCACCAACTCACCGAAGCGAAGCAGGGCAAGTACCACTACACCATCGGTCCGTACTCCGACCCGGTGCTGCAGGTGCGTCCCGGCGATCGCGTCGTGGTCGAGACGCGCGATGCGTTCGAAGGTGCGATCAAGACCGAGCAAGACCTGCCGTCGCGCGTGCTCACCATGCCGTTCGTGAACCCGCAGAACGGCCCGATCATGGTCGAGGGTGCCGAGAAGGGCGACGTGGTCGCGGTGTACATCGAGTCGATGGCGCCGCGCGGCCCCAATCCACGCGGCACCTGCGCGATGATTCCTCACTTCGGCGCACTGAGCGGCACCGCCTTCACCGCGCTGCTGGCAGATCCGCTGCCCGAGATCGTCCGGAAGATCGACGTCGACGAGCAGGGCGTCTACTGGAGCAAGCGCGTCACGCTGCCGTACCGGCCGCACATCGGCACGCTGAGTTGCTCGCCCGAGATCGATTCCATCAACACGCTGACGCCGGACCAGCACGGCGGGAACATGGACTTGCCCGACATGGGCCCGGGCAGCATCACCTACCTGCCGGTGCAGAGTCCGGGCGCACGGCTCTTCATCGGCGATGCGCATGCCTGCCAGGGCGACGGCGAGGTCTGCGGCACGGCCGTCGAGTACCCCAGCACCACCACCATCCAGGTCGACCTCATCAAGGGCTGGCAGCTCGATTGGCCGCGGCTCGAGAACGAGCGCGTGATCATGGCGATCGGCAGCGCGCGCCCGCTCGAAGACGCGACCCGCATCGCCTACCGCGAGCTCGTGCTGTGGATGGAAGCCGAGTACGGCTACGACCGTTGGGACGCCTACATGATGCTGAGTCAATGCGGTCAGGTGCGGCTCGGCAACTTCGTCGACCCCAAGTACACGGTCGGCGCCGGAATTTCAAAGACCTACCTCGCACCGGGCTGACATCCCGCTACCAAACCCCACCAAAAGGAACGCTCATGGACCTCGGACTCAAGGGACTCAACGCGCTGGTCACCGGCGGCACCAAAGGCATCGGCCGCGCCATCGCGCAGACCTTCGCGGTGGAAGGCACGCACGTCGGAATCTGCGCACGCAATGCCGACGAGGTGGCGCAGACCGTGGCCGAACTGTCGGCCTACGGCGTCAAGGTGTTCGGCCACGCGGTCGATGTCGGCGACGGGCCGGCGCTCAAGGAGTGGGTGCTGGCGGCGGGCGATGCGCTGGGCGGCATCGACATCGTGGTCGCCAACGTGAGTGCGCTCGCCATCGCGAACGACGAAGCCGGCTGGCAACGCGGTTTCGAGGTCGACATGATGGGCACGGTGCGGCTGGTCGACGCGGCCATGCCGAGGCTGGAACGCAGTCCTCACCCGGCCATCGTCACGATATCGAGCGTCTCCGGGCGCGAGATCGATTTTGCCGCCGGCCCTTATGGCGCCTTCAAGGCTGCGATCGTCCACTACACGCAGGGGCTCGCGCATCAGCTGGCGGCCAAGCGCATCCGTGCCAACTCGGTCTCGCCGGGCAACACCTACTTCAAAGGGGGCGTGTGGGATCAGATCGAGCAGGGCAATCCCACGCTCTACGCGCATGCCCTGGCCCTGAACCCGACCGGGCGCATGGGCACGCCTCAGGAGATGGCCAACGCGGCGGCGTTCCTCGCCAGCCCGGCGGCGAGCTTCGTCACCGGCACCAACCTGGTGGTCGACGGCGCCCTCACGCGCGGCGTCCAGTTCTAACGTCCACCGCTAACAGACTGTCGATCCGTCAGCGCGTCAATCCCGCGTCGCGCGGCGCTGCACGCAGGCGATGTAGGCATCGCCGTCCGGCGGGCGGCCGGCACGCTGGCTTTCCCACATCATCTGGCCCAGGCACTCCATCGCCTCGTGGTGCGCATCGAGCAGCGAGTCGCGCCGTGCGGCCAGCAATTCGACCGCCTGGCGGATGCCGCGCGGCTGGTCGATGGAGCACTGCTCGCTGATCGACAGGTGCATCGACAGATGCAGAAAAGGGTTTTCGCGTCCGTTCGCGCCGTCGTAGATGCGCGCTACAGCGGCGTCGGCATCGGCCAGGTCGTCGGCGTATTCCGGGTGGGCGTCGATCCAGCCGGCCGCGATGGTTTCGAGCGGCTCCATCGGCAAGCCCTGGCGGTGCTTGGCGTAGACGTCGCAGAAGAAGCGTCGAACTTCTTCCTGAGAGGGATTGAACATGACGTCGAGGCTAGCATTGCCTACCATTCCGCGATCCGACCGCGGTTTTGCAAGGAGACAAGCATCGATGAAAACCATCAAGGGCCCCGCCATCTTTCTGGCGCAATTTCTCGGCGACGCTGCGCCTTTCGACACGCTCGAATCGCTAGGCGCCTGGGCGGCCGGCCTCGGCTACAAGGGCGTGCAGATTCCGTGCGACCCGCGCCTGATCGACCTGAAGACCGCCGCGGCCAGCAAGACCTACTGCGAGGAGTTGAAGGGCAAGTTGGCGCGGCATGGTGTCGAGATCACCGAGCTGTCGACCCATCTGCAAGGCCAGTTGGTCGCGGTGCATCCGGCCTACGACGAGCCCTTCGACGCGTTCGCGGCGCCCGAGGTGCGCGGCAACCCGGCAGCGCGGCAGAAGTGGGCGGTGCAGCAACTGATGTACGCGGCGCAGGCTTCGCAGAACCTCGGCCTGACTGCGCACGCGACCTTCTCGGGCGCATTGGCCTGGCCGTATCTGTATTCGTGGCCGCCGCGCCCGGTGGGCTTGATCGAGGCCGCATTCGACGAGCTGGCGAAACGCTGGAAGCCCATCCTCGACCGATTCGACGACGCTGGCGTCGACGTCTGCTACGAGATCCACCCCGGCGAAGACCTGCACGATGGCGTGACCTACGAGATGTTCCTCGAGCGCGTCGGCAACCATCCGCGCGCCTGCCTCCTGTACGACCCGAGCCACTTCGTGCTGCAGCAGCTCGACTACCTGGCCTACATCGACCACTTCCACGAGCGCATCAAGATATTCCATGTGAAGGATGCCGAGTTCAACCCGACCGGCAAGCAGGGCGTGTACGGCGGCTTTCAAAGCTGGATCAACCGGGCAGGGCGCTTCCGTTCACTGGGCGACGGTCAAGTCGACTTCAAGGCGATCTTCTCGAAGATGGCGCAGTACGACTTTCCGGGCTGGGCCGTGCTGGAGTGGGAGTGCTGCATCAAGCATCCGGAGGACGGCGCGCGCGAGGGCGCGGTCTTCATTGCCGACCACATCATCCGCGTGGCCGACCGGGCCTTCGACGACTTCGCGGCGGGCAATGCGAGCGACGATGGTGCAGGCGCTGCGATGAACCGGCGGATGCTCGGCCTCGGCTGATCGAGTCCGCCGCGCGCTGTTCGGGCAGTTAAAGCAAGCGCGAGATCCGTTGCGCAGAGTCGAGCAGCGCCGGCAGCATCGTGTCCTGCATCACCTTGGCGCTGGTGCGATTGGCCTGCCCGCTGATGTTGAGCGCAGCCACCATGCGGCCGGTGCGATTCACGATGGGTGCGGCGATCGAGATCAGACCTTCTTCGAGCTCCTGATTGACCAGGCACCAGCGCTGCCGGCGCGCCTGGACCACCTTGGCCAGCAGCGCGTCGATGTCGGTCACCGTGTGCTTGGTCAGCGCCTCGGGCGGCGCGGCTTCGAGCCGTGTACGCACCTCTGCATCTTCCAGATCGGACAGCAGCAACCGGCCCATCGACGTGCACCAGGCCGGCAGCCGCGAGCCGACGCCCAGGCTGATGCTCATGATCTTTTGCGTCGCGACCCGCATCACGTAGACGATGTCGGTGGCGTCGAGCACCGCCGCCGAACACGACTCGTGCACCTGTTGCACCAGCGCTTCCATCACCGGCTCGGCACGGTTCCAGATCGGCATCGACGACAGGTAGGCGAAGCCGAGATCGAGGATGCGGGGCGTCAACGCGAAGAGCTTGCCGTCGCTCTCGACATAGCCCAAAGTCTGCAGCGTGAGCAGGATGCGCCGCGCGCCGGCGCGCGTGAGGCCGCTGGCCGCGGCGACTTCGCTGAGCGTCTGCCGTTGCGCGCTGGCATTGAACGACCGGATGACTTCGAGCCCGCGCGCGAACGACTGCACATAGGTGTCGCCGGGGCGAGGCGTTTCGGTTTGTTTCGCGGTGGTTGCCATGGCGCGCTGGATCTCCTAAAATTCATTATAAGAACATTTGTTCGACAGATGAACAAACTGCAGGTTCGGATTTCTTGGTAATTTCCCTCACTGTTCCTCAGACATTCAGGAGACAAATTCGATGATCGACAAGATCGCCCGCTCCGTCGCCGAAGCGATGGCCGACATCAAGGACGGCTCGACCGTCCTCATCGGCGGCTTCGGTACCGCCGGCATCCCCAACGAACTGATCGACGGGTTGATCGCGCAGGGCGCAAAAGACCTGACCGTCGTCAACAACAACGCGGGCAACGCCGAAGTCGGGCTTGCTGCCTTGTTGAAGGCGGGCCGCGTGCGCAAGATCATCTGCAGCTTTCCACGGCAGGCCGACAGCCAGGTCTTCGACGGCCTGTATCGCGCCGGCAAGCTCGAGCTCGAGCTGGTGCCGCAAGGCAATCTGGCCGAGCGCATTCGCGCAGCAGGGGCCGGCATCGGCGCCTTCTTTTGCCCGACCGGCTATGGCACCCAGTTGTCGGGCGACCGCGAGACGCGCGTCATCGGCGGCATTCAGTACGTGCTCGAATACCCGATTCAGGGCGACGTCGCTCTCATCAAGGCCGAGCGCGGCGACCGCTGGGGCAACCTGGTCTATCGCAAGGCGGCGCGCAACTTCGGCCCGGTGATGGCCATGGCCGCGAAGAAAACCATCGCCACCGTGCACGAGATCGCCGAACTCGGCACGCTCGACCCGGAGACCATCGTCACGCCGGGCATCTTCGTTCACCAGGTCGTGCAGATCGAGCGTGTCGCCACGCAGGCCGGCGGCTTCAAAAAGGCAGCCTGATCATGACCACCACCACCACCTACCAGCGCCGCACCAAAGACCAGCTCGCCGCGCGTGTCGCGCAGGACATCTTCGACGGCGCCGTCGTCAATCTGGGCATCGGCCAGCCGACGCTCGTCGCCAACCATTTGCCGGCCGGGCGAGAGGTCATCCTGCAGAGCGAGAACGGCATTCTCGGCATGGGACCCGCACCGGCGGCCGGCGACGAGGACTACGACCTCATCAACGCCGGCAAGCAGCCCGTCACGCTGCTGCCCGGCGGCTCGTTCTTTCATCACGCCGACAGCTTCGCGATGATGCGCGGCGGCCACCTCGACATCTGCGTGCTCGG
>CAXTCC010000034.1:17612-25407 GCA_964242015.1 uncultured Variovorax sp. | reverse complement strand
CCTGCCGCGGCAGCCGCACCGGCCACTGCCGCTGGTGCGGTGGCTGCCATCGAGGCGGCGTCGGTCAAGGTCGAGAACGGCATCGTCAAGTTCTACTTCCAGAGCGGCAAATCAGACGTCGCACCCGGCGGCAAGGAGGCCCTCGCCGATGTCGTCAAGGCAGTGCAAAGCGGCAGCACGGTTCTGGTGAGCGGCTACCACGATGCCAGCGGCGATGCAGCGACGAATGCGGAACTGGCCAAGCAGCGCGCCATGGCTGTGAGTGAAGCGCTGAAGGCGGCAGGTGCGCCTGCGGACAAGATCGAGCTGGCCAAGCCCGAGCAATCTCAGGCCGATGGCCCGGCAGCCGAAGCCCGCCGCGTCGAAGTGAAGGTCAAGTCCTGAACACCTGCGCACCGACGCGTGCATACCGGTGCAAGGTCGGCGCAACACCGGCACAACACCGGCGCAATGCCCGCTTCAGTTCAGCGCGCTGAGGCTCGGCTGTCGCGTGTCGGGTGCACCCGGCAGCGTGTCGAACTGCGACGGGCCTTCGGGCAAGCGGGAGTCGGCAAACTCATGGAGCGCCGCGACCCAGCGTCCCGCGGACGAATCGGCCGGCTCATCGTTCGTGAAAATGCCGTTCCGGATGAAGAAAGTCTCACCGTTGGCGCGTTCTGCGTGCAGTTCGATCAATCGCTGGATCGGGAAGGTGTACGTGACCAGCTTCTCTTTCGACTTGCGGTCCTTGGCGCCGCAGTTGAAGAAACCTTCGGCGGCAATCACGATGCACGATCCGTCGACGGCACTGGGCTCCTCGCCGGCTGCACCGCAGCGCCATACGGCCGACGGCAAACGCGCACGCACCTTGTCGATGACCAGGTCGCGCTGCTTGTTGAGACTGGTCAGCGGCGGCACCAGAGTGCGTAACTGCCGCAACCGCTCCGCGAAGTTGTCGTCGAGGGTGAACTCGACATGGTGCGCAGCCTCGCCGGAGCGCTTGACGACCTGCATGACGACTTGCCGAGTGGTGCTCACTTCGTTCATCCTGAAAAACGGTTGCTGGCGCGCTCGCGGCACCAATTGTTTCTAACTGTATATTGCTTTTTTGACAGTGGGTAGACAGCAATAAGTACACAACTACAGCAGCATTTCCGGGACTATCGGGGCGATCAACGAGTTATAGAAGCGCTTGAAAAAGCCGGATTCCGGCTCGGTCGTCAGGATCATCTCGTTCTCGCCATCGGTCGTCAGCCACTCGAGCGTTCCGGCGGGCTTTGTCAGGCGCAGCCGGTACGAGTTCTGCAGCTTGCTGATGTTGATGATCCTGAGCATTTCGCGTGCCAGTTGCGGACTGTCGACAACGACGCCCATCTCGGTGTTCTGGCTGGCGGAGCGCGGATCGAGATTCATCGAGCCGATGAAGATGCGCCGCTTGTCGATCGCTGCGGTCTTGGCGTGGAGCCGACCCAGCGACTTGCCGAACGAGCCGAATCGCTTGCTCGCGGTGGTGCGCTCCGGGCTCAGTTCATAGACGTCTGCACCGGTCTTGAGCAGGCGCTCGCGGTAGCGTGCATAGCCGGTGTGCACCAGCGGTTCGTCGTTGGCGGCCAGCGAGTTGGTGAGCAGCGTGAGTTTGACGTTGCGATTGGCCAGATCCTCGAACGCCGCCATGCCTTTCTCGCCCGGCACCAGGTACGGCGAAGTCAGTTCGACATCGGTCTTGGCATCCAGCAGCAAGCCCCACACCTTCATCGTGACGCTGGTGGCGACCGCCTCGTCTTCGGTCATGTAGGTCGGCTTGCTTGCCGGGTCGGCAATGGCCAGTGCTTCGCCCCACAGCAGGCCCAATCGGCCGCCATCGAGCTCTTCGCCGATGGGGCCGTAGCCGAGGATGTCCGACGGCGGCAACTCGATCTTCGGGGCCGGCGCAGCCATGCCGACCCAGCTATCGAAGTCAACGCCCGTGAGCTTGCGGCCTCCTTCGGGCGTGACGATTTCTTCGATCGGCCGCACCTGTTCACTGTTCCAGTAGCCGTCGAAGATCGTCTCGAACTGGGGCACGACCTTGCCGATGACCAGCGCGTCCATGTCGATGAAGTTCTGCGCCTCGCTCAAGACGAAATACTCGTCGGCGATGTTGCGACCGCCCACCACGGCCATCGTGCCGTCGGCGATGAAGAGCTTGTTGTGCATGCGATGGTTGAGCCGGCCAATCTCGTGCGGCGACGCCGCGAAGCGGGAGATGAAGCCATTGCGGCCGCAGCAAAAGGGGTTGTAGAGGCGCACGTCGACGTTCTGCGTCTCGGACAGCGCGAGCAGCAACTGCTGGCTCTTCACCGTGTAGAGGTCGTCGACCAGCACCCGCACCTTGACGCCGCGCAGCGCGGCCTCGCGCAGCGAGCGCAGCAACAGGCGACCGACCGCATCGTTCTCGAGCTGGTAGTACTGCACCACCAGCGATCGCTGGGCGCGTTGCGCCAGTTGAATGCGCGCATCGAGCGAGTACACGCCCAAAGGCATCAGGCGGAAGCCGGAGTGTTCGCCCGGCGGCGTGGAGGCCGCAGCGACCTTGGCGAGCGCGGTCGACGGATCGGCCTGGGCCGATGTCACCATGGCACGTTCTCGCATCGGCGGCAACGAGCCGCACGCGCCGAGCATGACGACGACCGCCAACATCAGCACGGCGCGCAGCCAGTGCAACGGCATGAACGCAGGGAGTCGAGAAGGTGTTTTCATGCTTTTCTTTCGTGTTCGCTGCCAGATCGTCACTACTCAGTACGCCGTCGGGTGCATGCTGGTTTCAACACGGCCCTCGAAGCACTCGCCCTAGAATTCGGCGGCCACTCGCCCGGAGTTACACCATGGCCCATTTCGCTCGATCCATCCTCTCACGTTGCACACTGGTCGGCGCTGCCTTGTTGGCGGCCCAGCCTGCTTTCGCTGCACTGGACATTGGTGATGTGGCGCCCAAGTTCACCGCCAATGCGGCGCTGGGCGGCAAGACGTTTCGCTACTCGCTCGCCGAAGCCCTGGCCAAAGGCCCAGTCGTCGTCTACTTCTTTCCAGCCGCCGACTCGGCTGATTGCTCGATCGAAGCACACGCCTTCGCCGAGGCCACAGACAAGTTCGCCGCGCTCGGTGCCACCGTCATCGGTGTCTCTGCAGACGACATCGGCACCTTGTCGAAATTCTCGGTGCGCTCGTGCCAGAGCCGGTTTCCGGTCGCGTCGGACGAATCCAAGACCGTCATTCAAGGTTTCGACGCCTTGATGCAGACGCGGCCCGACTTTGCCAACCGGCTCTCCTACGTGATCTCCTCGGATGGCAAGGTGGCGTACTACTACCAGAACCTGAATCCGGACAAGCATGTCGAGCGGATGCTGGCGGCTGTACGCGCGCTGCCTAAAGCGCCTGCGCGCTGACGGCGCGCGATCGGGCGGCTGGTATCGATAGTGGCGCTCAGGCAGCCGCAGTCGGCCCGCTGGTCGTGTTCACCACCCCACCTTCGGCCTGCGCCGCCTTGAAGCGGCACAACAGGCTGTGCAGCATCTCCGTCGACAGTCCGTGGACCACCAGCCGATGGCCGGCGCGCAGCGTCGACAGCGGCACCAGGGGATGCTTGTTGTTGACCAGCACCAGGTGCTCCGGCGCGGCGAGCAAGGTGGCGGTGTAGATGCCGATCGTCTCGTCGAGCTGCAATGAGTTGGCCGCGCGCCAGAAGTCGTTGTCGGTCAGCATCAACTGGTAGAGCGGCGTGAAGAGCTCGATCGCGCTTTGCAGGTCCAGGAAGTTGAGCTTGTGGTGCGGCATGGCATCGAGCCGCACGCCGGGGTCGCGGATCATCGAAAAATCGAGGTGCTCGGGCTTGCGCAGTTCGAGCCCCGCATCGCGCAGCGCCTTGTTCATGCGGATCACAAAATTGAAGAGGTTGAGGTCGTGCTTCAGGAACATGTCGTCCTTCAGCGCGTCGATGTCGGCCGGCTCCAGCGGGTTCGTCGCGACCGGAGCGGGTGAGTTGCGGCCGATGAAGGCCAGCACCTGCGAGCCCAGATGGAAGTGCCGGAGGATGAGCCAGTTGGCCTCGGGTGAGACGAAGCGCTTCAGGCCCCACGCCAGCAGCCGGTGCAGCAGCCCCGAGTGCGCCCAGCTCCGTGGCACGAAGACCTTGACGATCTGGAACAGGATGATGAAGGCGCGTGCGAGCGGTCGCAGGAACGGCAGGAGGTACTGGCGCGACGCCGAACTCGAATCGCCGAGCCAGGCCGCCTTGACGTCGTCGGGCAGCGGCGTGCTCTGGTCGAGGTAGAGGGCGAGCCACGGGCTCGGGTCGCGCTCGTCGTGTGCGCGGGTCAGAAATTCTGGCGTGGGGTGGCTCATCGATTGGAATGGTGGGTCGTGTCTTGGATCACGTCTTCGGTCATGTCTCGGGTGAGTCTTGGGTCGACTCCTGAGTCGAGTGCTGGGTCACGCCATGAAACTGCATGAGGTAGAGCGCGGCAGTGTGGCGCGCGGTGTCGATGATTTTTTGCGGTGCATCGCCGCGCGTGTCCAGCGCCATCACCATCTCGACCGCGACCAGCCATCGACTCAGGTGATGCTCGTCGTTGTGGCCGTGGTATTCGAGAAAGCGAAACACATCGGGCGGCAACTTGAGCGCGCTTTTCAGCAGAGGAAGCAGAGCCGGCACGATGCGCTGGCCGGTGCCTTCGATGATGTAGATGGCGCCGAGCAGCCCGATCGGGTTGGGTGTGGCCGCGAGTCCATGCAGGTAGGCGTTCAACGCCTCGCCACCCGGATTGCGGCGCAGTGCGGCGATGTCGCTCACCGTGCCGCCTGCCTTGCGGTAGTCGTCGAACAGGATCTGGAAATCGTTCTGTTCTTCACCGGCGTGCACGCCGATCAACGCAGCAAGGTGCGCATAGTCGCCGGTCAGCGAGGCCGCGCCTTCACGCATCCACAAGCTGCCTTCGCGCACTTGCGGAATCCATTGCGCCATCCAGTTGAGGTAGTCGGGCCGAGTGAAGCGGCGATCGCGGATCTGGCGCACGAGCGGTGTGCGCCAGACCTGCGACCGGTAGTCGTGCCAGATCGACGCGAGCTCGGTCAGCAGATCACGCAAGGCGGCAGGTGCGGCTGCGGGGTCGTGCGGCGGTGCAATGTCGTCATTCCGAGGTGCGGTCGCCAGTGACGTTTCGGGTACAGGTGTGGGCGCTGCAGCAGATTGCATGGACGCCCTGCCCTTTGCTTGCACCTGAGCCTGAGCCTGCCCCTGCGCCTGCGCCTGCGCCTGCGCATGGCGCGACGGTGCATCGGAAGCTTCCACCTCCAGCAGCATGTAGGCCGCCATGAATCGACCCGATTCCGGCACGTAGCAAAAGATCTGTTCGCCGGCTTTGACCGTACGCGTGTGCAGGAACTCGGCAAGCATGACGAGGATCGACGCCGCGCCCGTGTTGCCGCGCCACGCCAGGTTGCTCCACCAGCGCTCGCGGGGGATCGCCAGGCCAGCCTTTCGCATCAGGTCTTCCACCACCGGAATGAATTTCTCCGACGAGTAGTGGCACAGGAAGTGATCGACACGCGCCGGGTCGACCCAACCGTCCTTCACCAGCGTCGCGTATTCGTGGATGCCGATGTCGAACAGGTGCGGCAGCAGCCGGATGTCCTGGCGCAGCGACAACGCACCGGCGGTTTCGGCCTCGGCCCACGAGCCGTAGTCGAGGTGCCCGCGCTCGCGGTCTTCGGTGAGGCCGAGTTGCATGCACACCGGGTAGTCGCCCGAGAACGCACGCTGGTGTATCCACCGAAGGCGAAGCCGCAGGCCGTTGCTACCGGGTATCGGCCCGCTCTTGCCTGCCGATGCCGCACCATCGGACAACAGCAGCGCGCCCGCGCCGTCCGACAGCATCCAGCGCAGGAAGTGCGAGTCGAAATCCGTCTCGTACCCACGTGCCGCGAAGCGCGAACGCTTGAAGAGCCGCGACGGCAGCTCGCTCGCCACCGCCAGTGCCGACCGGTGCGCGCCGAGCTCGATGCCCTGCGCGGCAGCCTGGATGGCCGACACGCCGGCCGCGCAAATGCCGTGCACCGACAGCGTCTCCATCGGCGGCGCGGCGAGCTCGCCCTGAACCATGTTGGCAAAGCCGGGCATCAACACGTCGCCACCCGAAGAGCCAGTAGCGAGCAGCGAGACGCTCGACAAGTCGACGCCGCCACGCGCAAGGCAATCGCGAATCGCGGCCGCTGCGAGTTGCGCGTTGGTGAACACCGTCATTCCTTCGGCATCGATCGCGTAATGGCGATGCCGAATGCCGTTTTCGGCCAGGATGCGGCGCTTGATGCGCTGCGACATGCGGTTGAGCGGCGCGATGTACGCATCCATCTGCTCGTTGTCGATGGGCGCGCCAGGCATGAAGTAGCCGGCGCTTTCGAGGTAGACGCGTTGGAAGGGAACAGGCATGAAATCAGTCGTCGTTCGGTGGTCGTATGTCGTCTTGATCAACTGCGTTCAAGCTTCACGGCCATGAGCGAGCGACTGCGGAAGCGCGGCAACAAGGCGCCGAGCAGATAGACGCGGACCATGTAGGGCAGGAGGCCACGCTCGTTGAGGGCGGGGTCGACGCGATCACGATAGCGGTCGTGGTGCAGTCGAGTGAGTTCAGACCAATGGGCATGCGGGTTCTCGTGATGTGCTGTGTGAAGCCCGATGTTGAACAGAAGCGGATTGACGAGGCCCTCGAAATTGCGCGCGTAGTTGAGCGCTGTACCGGGCGTATCGCCGGGCGCCCTTTTGCCGACGGTCGCACCGCCGCCATCGGCATGCGCATGCTGCAGGTAATTGGTCGCCAACAACCAATGCAGTCCGTGCAGTTGCGGCACGATCACGAAGAGCAGTGCGCGCCGCCAGTCGAGCGCCAACAGCAATGCCCAGGATCCGAGCCACACACCGTACTGCGCCATGCAGTAGCCGAAGGCGCCGGACTCGTTGCGCCGAAGTCGTGCCAGCCATTCGACGAACAGCGGATAGAGCACCCATGCCGCCTGCAACGGATGCAGCAAATAGCCGACCAGATGATTCGTGTCGCCGCCTGCGAAGCGATAGGTGCGCGCAACGTCGAGTGGCCCCTGCCGATGCCGATGGTGGTTGGCGACGTGCGCCGGCCAGAACACGAAGGTCGGATGCCCCTGCAGCAGCGTCAGGTAGAAGTCGGTGCAACGATTGGCGAGCCGCCCGCGCCACATGCGCCGGTGCGCATGGTTGTGGTGAATGACGCCGACGCCGAGCGTCAGGAACAACATCACCCCGTAGGCCGGCCACCAGAAACCGTCGACCCATTGCCATGCTGCCAGCGCGGGCAGCGCCACGAGATAGGCCAGGCTCTGCCAGTCGCGCCAATGGCGCAACATGGGCGCGTCAGGCCACGGTGACATGGCCGACCTGCTCGTCTTGGCGACGCCCCTGCTGCGCCTGCTTCTTGCGAAACGCATCGAGCTGCGCGTCGGCTGCGTCGGCGGTCAAGCGGGTGCGGAACAGCCGGTCCATGAAGGTGAACTGAAAACCGTAGTTTCCCGCATGGCAGGCATGGTGCAGATGATGGCGACGGCTGGCCGCGAACCAGTGGCTGTACGACACCCGAGAGAAGAAGTCGTAGTTCGAATGCCCCACCACGTTGAAAAACAGGCTGAACACCGGCACCGACGCCAGCGCCCAGAAGCTGAAGTCGTGAGCCAGCATCGGCGGCAACAGCACGCTGCCCAGCATGGCGGCTTCGAGCGGATGAAAACTGTAGGTCGAGAACGGCGTGCTCACCAT
>CAXTCC010000034.1:0-17602 GCA_964242015.1 uncultured Variovorax sp. | reverse complement strand
CGATAAGGCCCGGTGCCGACAAATGTTCCGTCCGTTCTGTTGTGCCTCGTGAATGGCGACGAAGATCCGTGAACCGGTCTGAGGCGGTTGGCGACACTGTTCCTCATCTGGCTTGATCTGGTGCCGACATGCACGACCGCAATAAGTGAGATTCCGTCACCATCGAGCGATGGTGCGGCCCGTGGAAGCGGCGCAGCGCCTTGGTGTGCAGCAGGCGGTGGTTGATCCAGAAATGCACGTCGTTCCAGAGCGCGAGCACCACGATCTCACCTGCGATCTGCCAACCGCTCGCATCGAACGCCAGCCGTGCCCAGCCCAGTTGCAGCAGCCCCCATGGAAACACCATGCCGAGCCCGAAGATCGCGATCGAGACCGCCGATTGCCCCAGCTCCCGCCGGAACTGACCGACCGACAGCGGCCGCGGGTCGAGCACCTGGCCGATGCCCAGACGCGGCAAAATCCGGGCCGTCAGCAGCCAGCCCAACGCACCGAATGCGAGGTAGATGGCGCCAAAAAACAAGAGGCCCCACCCCATGACCTGAATGGCCGAAAGCGATTGAAATATTTGCGCCATACAGAGGCAAGTATCGTTGGGCCCACAGGGCATCGGCAACAGGACATCGGCACATGGCTGCAACGTCTATCGACCTTGCGGGAGAATTCATCTATGCAACTCAATTACATCGCCAACACCGACGTAGCTTCATCATCCGGCCGCACCCTGCCCGTCATCGATCCATCGGACGGCCAGATCTTCGACGAACTGCAACGCAGCAATGCAGACGACATCGACAGCGCCGTGCGCGCCGCCCGCGATTGCTTCGAAACCACCTGGAGCAAAGTGAGCGCAGCAGACCGCGGCCGCCTGCTCTACAAGCTCTCGCAAAAGATCGCCGAGCACGTCGACGAACTGGCTCTGCTCGAGCAACGCGACTGCGGCAAGCCGGTCAAGCAGGCGCGCGCCGATGCGCTGGCACTGGTGCGCTACTTCGAGTTCTACGCCGGCGCCTGCGACAAGTTCCATGGCGAGACGATTCCCTACCAGGAGGGCTACAGCGTCTTCACCTGGCGCGAGCCGCACGGCGTCACCGGCCACATCATTCCGTGGAACTACCCGATGCAGATTTTCGGGCGCAGCGTGGGCGGTGCGCTGGCCGCGGGCAACGTGTGCGTGGTCAAGCCGGCAGAAGACGCTTGCCTGTCGCTCATTCGAGTGGCCCAACTGGCCACCGAGGCGGGTTTTCCGCCGGGCGCGCTCAACATCGTGACCGGCTATGGCCATGAAGCCGGTGATGCGCTGGCGCGCCATGAAGGTATCGATCACATCAGCTTCACCGGCAGCCCGAAGATCGGCACGCTGATCCAGCAGATCGCCGCCGAGCGGCATTGCCCGGTCACGCTCGAGCTCGGCGGCAAGAGCCCGCAAATCATCTTTGCCGATGCCGACATCAACGCTGCCATTCCGGTGCTCATCAACGCCATCGTGCAGAACGCCGGCCAGACCTGCTCGGCCGGCTCGCGGGTGCTGATCGAGGGCGACATCTACGAGTTGCTGCTCGAGCGGCTCGGCCACGCGTTCGCTGCGCTGCGCGTCGGCCCGGCCGCGATGGACCTCGACGTCGGCCCGTTGATTCGCCAATCGCAGCAGCAACGCGTGTGGGACTTCCTGTCGGACGCGCAGCACGCCGACATTCCGATGGTGGCGCAGGGCGTGGTGGTCGACGAAGCGCCCGACACCGGCTTCTATCAGGCGCCCACGCTGTTGCGCGACGTGCCGGTGATGCATCGGCTCGCACAGGAGGAAGTCTTCGGCCCCGTGCTCGCAGCGATGCAGTTCCGCGACGAGGACGAAGCGGTGGCACTTGCCAACGCCACGCAGTTCGGCCTGGTGGCCGGTGTGTGGACCAACAACGGCGCACGCCAGTTCCGCATGGCCAAGCGGGTGCGCGCGGGCCAGGTCTTCATCAACAACTACGGCGCGGGGGGTGGCGTCGAATTGCCTTTCGGCGGCGTCAAGTCTTCGGGCTACGGTCGCGAGAAGGGGTTCGAAGCGCTCTACGGCTTCACCACGCTCAAGACCGTCGCCGTCCGACACGGCTGAGTCGCCCGCCCGCATACAACCGAGCCATGAACGCACGTGTGATCCCCCTTGTCGACGAGCGCAGCCGCTTGCGGACGCCTTCGGTCGGCAATGCAGCGAGCGATGCGGTGGTTGCGGCCACCGGGCATCTGGCCGATCGTCTCGGCCGACCACTCACCGACTTGCGGATCAGCGTGACCGACCGTTGCAACTTTCGCTGCAGCTACTGCATGCCGAAAGACGTTTTCGACAAGGACTACGACTACCTCCCGCACAGTGCGCTCCTGAGCTTCGAAGAGATCACGCGTCTCGCGCGACTCTTCGCCTCGCACGGCGTGCGCAAGATTCGGCTGACCGGCGGCGAGCCGTTGCTGCGCAAGAACATCGACGTGCTCATTTCGCAGCTCGCGGCGATTCGCTGGCACGACGGCACGCCGGAGGGCGCCCCGCTCGACCTCACCCTCACCACCAACGCGTCGCTGCTCGCGCGCAAGGCCGCTGCGCTCAAGGCGGCCGGCCTGCAGCGCGTGACGATCAGCCTGGATGGCCTCGACGACACGGTGTTCCGCCGCATGAACGACGTCGATTTTCCGGTGGCCGATGTGCTGGCCGGCATCGATGCCGCGGTGGCTGTCGGGCTCGGCCCCATCAAGATCAACATGGTCGTGAAGCGCGGCACCAACGACCAGGAAATTTTGCCGATGGCGCGCTACTTTCGCGATCACTACGACGGCCGCGTGGTGCTGCGCTTCATCGAGTACATGGACGTCGGCGCGACCAATGGCTGGCGCATGAACGAGGTGATGCCGTCGTCGGACGTGCTGGCCCGCATCGCGGCAGAGTTTCCCCTGGTGCCACTCGAAGCGAGCACGCCGGGCGAGACCGCGCAGCGCTGGGCGTATGCCGACGGGCGCGGAGAGATCGGCGTGATCAGCAGCGTGACGCAGGCTTTTTGCAGCGACTGCAGCCGGGCGCGGCTGTCGACCGAAGGCAAGTTGTACCTGTGCCTCTTCGCGCACAGCGGACATGACCTGAAGCCGCTCTTGCGCGGTGACGCGAGCGACGACCAGATCGTCTCGCGCATCGGCAACATCTGGCAAGGGCGTGCCGATCGGTACTCCGAATTGCGCGCTCTTCGCGCAGCCGGCGACCCAGGCACTGACTCAGGTACGGACGACGACGGCGACGCAGCCGCCACACCGCGCCGGGTCGAAATGAGCTACATCGGCGGATGACCGAAATCTCGCTCGCCGACGTCACCGGGTTGGTACTCGCGGGCGGACGCGGGTCGAGGATGGGCGGTGTGGACAAAGGGCTGCAGGCGTTCAACGGCTCGCCGCTTGCTGCCCGCGCAGCCTCACGGCTTGCACTGCAGGTGGGTCGTGTTGCCGTCAACGCCAACCGCAACATCTCCGCGTATGAAGCGATCGGCTGGCCGGTGTGGCCGGACAACGATGCAGCCGACCACGCCGGGCCACTGGCCGGCTTCATGACCGGCTTGGTGCGCTGCGACACCCGCTATCTGCTGACGGTACCGTGCGACACGCCGCTGTTCCCGCACGATCTGGCACGTCGACTGGCAGATGCCATGGCAAGCGAGCATGCCGACATTGCGATGGCCAGCGCCGCAGAAGCAGCAGAGCCGAGCGAAGGCCAGACGCCTTTGCGTCCGCAGCCGGTGTTCTGCCTGCTGCGTGTCGAATCACCTGCGGACCTGAGCGTCAGCCTGCAGCGCTTCATGCAAGCCGGCGGTCGCAAGGTCGGCGCATGGACGGCGCAGCACCGCACCGTGATCGTGCCCTTCGATCGCCCCGGCGACGCGTCCGACGCCTTCTTGAATGCAAACACGCTGGACGAGTTGCACGCCCTGGAAGCGCGATGAGCCGCATCGCCGACATTGCCGCATCGCTCACGGCATCGGGCACCGATGCAGCCTGCGGCCATGACGCCGCCGGCTTGAGCGTTGCAAGCGCACTGGCCTTTCTCGATCGACTCGTTGAACAGCTCATCGTCACGCAAGCCGAGCGCATTGCGCTACGCGACGCGATAGGCCGCGTGCTGTCCGAAGACATCGTCTCGCCGGTCAGCGTGCCACCGCACGACAACTCGGCAATGGACGGTTTCGCTTTCGATGGCGCTTTGTTGTCGGAGACTGCAAGAGATGCGTTGAGGCTGCGCGTGGTCGGCACCGCGCTGGCCGGCGTACCCTGGCGCGGGCAACTGGCCGCCACCGATGCGGTGCGCATCATGACCGGCGCCGTCATGCCCGCCGGCCTCGACACCGTGGTGCCGCAGGAGTTCTGCGTCATCGAACGCGACGAACGCGACGAAGGCCACGAAGGTGATAAACGCGATCGCATCACCTTCCCGGCGAAGGCCCTGCGCCGCGGTGACAACCGCCGCTTTGCGGGCGAAGATTTGATGCAGGGCCAACCTGCCTTGAAGCGCGGTGAGCGACTGTCGCCAGCCGCGCTCGGCCTGGTCGCCAGCCTCGGGCTGCCGATGGTGCCGGTGGTGCGCCGATTGCGAGTCGCCTACTTCTCCACCGGCGACGAGATCCTGAGCCTGGGCGACGCCCCGCGTGAAGGCGCGGTGTACGACAGCAACCGCTACACGCTGCTCGGCTTGCTCACCCGCCTCGGCTGCGAGGTGATCGACCTCGGCCTGGTCCGCGACGATCCGACGGCCCTCGCTGCCACGTTGCAAAACGCCGCACGCGAGGCCGATGTCATCGTCACCAGCGGCGGTGTCAGCATGGGTGCGGCCGACCACACGCGGGCGGTGATGGAACGGCAGGGCGACGTCGCGTTCTGGAACGTCGCGATGCGACCCGGGCGTCCGCTCGCCGTCGGGCTGATTTCGCGGGAGCCTGAGGCTGGCGCGGCGATCCCCGCCACGCCGGCCTTGTTGTTCGGCCTTCCCGGCAACCCGGTCGCGGCGATGGTGACCTTCCTGGTGCTGGTGCGCCCGGCCTTGCTTCGAGTGATGGGCTGCCACGCCGCGGCGAGCGCACCGCTGCCCTTGCTGCGAGCGCGCAGCGCAGGCCCGATCCGGAAGAAACCGGGCCGTACCGAATACCAGCGCGGCTTCGTCGAGGCAAAGGCCAGCGGCCTGCCCGAGGTGCGCATCGCCGGCAACCAGGGCTCGGGCATCCTGAGCTCGATGGTCGCCGCCAACGGGTTGGTGGTGTTGCACCACGAACAGGGCAGCGTCGCCGCCGGTGATGAAGTCGACGTGATGATGTTCGACGGCCTGATCTAGAAGATCAGAAATTCAGAACAACCGAGAGGCGCCATGCAGCCGAGCCGGATCGAGTTGATGCAACAGATGCCGATCTTCGGTGCGATACGCGACGACGCGCTCGCCTTTTTGCTGGCGCCCGCGCCGGAGGTCCAGGTCGCAGCAGGCGACTTTTTCTTCCGCGCGGGCGAGCCGGCGCACTCGATGTTCGTGCTCGAAGCCGGACGCGTCACCGTGTCCAAAAGCTGGGACGGGCACGACCTGCTCCTGCGACGCCTGGGTCGTGGCGACTGCTTCGGCGAGATGGCGCTGCTCGATCTTTTTCCGCGCAGTGCATCGGTGCGTGCCGACGAAGATTGCAGTGCCGTGGTGCTGACCCCGGACAACCTGTACCGCCTGTTCGAGCACGATGCGGAACAGTTCGCGGTGATCCAGATGAACATCGGCCGCGAGATCAGCCGCCGCTTGCGCGTGACGGACGACTTGCTCTTTCGTGCGCGCATGGGCGAGGCACTCCCCTCGCTCGAACGCGTTGCGCGGTCGTGAGGCCTAGAGCCGCCCCAACGCCCGCTCGACACCCTTGTTCGCCAGCATGTCGGCGCGCTCGTTGCCCGGGTCCCCCGAGTGGCCCTTGACCCAGCGCCATTCGATTTGATGTCCGCCCTCTTGCACCAGCTTGTCGAGACGCTGCCATAGCTCGACGTTCTTCACCGGCTGTCCGCTCGCGGTACGCCAGCCCTTGCGTTTCCAGCCGTGCACCCATTCCATGATGCCCATGCGAACGTACTGGCTGTCGAGGTACAGCGCCACCTTGCACGGTCGCTTGAGCGCAGCCAGGCCTTCGATCACCGCAGTCAGCTCCATGCGGTTGTTGGTGGTAGCGAGCTCGCCGCCGAAGAGCTCTTTTTCGGTAGCACCCGACTTGAGCCAGGCACCCCAACCGCCCGGCCCCGGGTTGCCCTTGCAGGCCCCATCGGTGTAAATCGTGACTTCGTCCAAACTCAAATGCTTCTTTCGTTTTCCGATGAAGGCGACCGGTGCACCTTGCCTGCAATGGGCACCGGCGCCGTGGCACGTGCCGAGGCGCGACGCCAGTCGGCACTGAGAAGTCGCATGCCGCGCACGCGCTTCACCGCGACCAAAAAATAGACCGCGCCGAAGATCGGCCACCAGCGCTCGCCGGCATCGTCCATCCAGCGGCAACGCTCCAGCCAGGTCTCGCTGTTGACGGCCGGCCGGTAGGCGCCGAAGCGGCCCGACTCGACTTCGAAACTGAGCAACCGCAGCCAGTCGCGCATGCGCCTGAAGCCGATGAACTCACCGGCCTCCGGCAAGAACAGCTGACCGAATCCGAGGTGTCGGTACAGGTGCGCACGCCGCTGCCGCATGCCCCACAAGCTCGATGGATTCAGCCCGCAGATGACCACGCGGCCTTCGGGCACCAGCACGCGCTCGACCTCCCGCAAGGTCGCATGCGGATCGGCGCTGAGCTCGAGCGCATGCGGCAGCACCACCAGGTCGAGGCTGTTGGCCGAAAACGGCAGCGCCGCGAAATCGGTGATGAGCGAACCCCGCAAACGCGGCCGCAATTTGGCCTGGGCCGGATCGGAAACCGCGAGCCAGCGGTGCGGCATGCGGTTGGTACGCAGGCCCTCGATTTCGGGCACGCCGAGCTGCAACGCGTGATAGCCGAAGATGTCGGCTACCGCGTGGTCGAACTGCGCCTGCTCCCACGCCAGCAGATAGCGGCCGGGAGGGGTCTCGAACCACTCGTGCAAATCTATAATTTGACCGCTCATGAACCTCGTTCCGCTACCCGCTTTTACCGACAACTACATCTGGATGCTGCACGACGGGCGCACCGCGATCGTGGTGGATCCGGGCCAGGCCAAACCGGTTTTCGACGCATTGAAGCGCGATAACTTGCAACTCGCCGCGATTCTAGTCACGCACCATCATGCCGATCACACCGGCGGCGTCGCCGAGTTGCATGCCGCCACCGGCGCCAAGGTCTTCGGACCCGCACGCGAAAACATCCCTCAGCCATTCGTGCCCTTGAAGCAAGGCGATCACGCCGAGGCGCTCGGGCTCGATTTCGAAGTGATCGACATACCGGGGCACACGGCCGGACACATCGCCTTCTTTCTGCCGGCGCAGGAATCCCCGGGCCACGATGCCGCACCCCTGCTTTTCTGCGGCGACACGCTTTTCTCCGGCGGCTGCGGTCGCCTGTTCGAAGGGACTCCGGCGCAGATGTTGAGTTCGCTCGACGCGCTCAGCGCATTGCCCGATGAAACGCGTGTTTGTTGCGGCCATGAATACACACTTGCTAACCTCCGCTTTGCCCGAGCAGTGGAACCAGCGAACACCGAACTGACTCAGTACAACGCGCAGTGCGAAGCATTGCGCGCACTCGGGCAACCGACGCTGCCTTCGCAACTCGCGACCGAGCGCCGGATCAACCCCTTTCTTCGCAGCCGCGAAGCCACCGTCCTTCGAGCGGTGCGCGCGCACGCCGAGCTTTCCGCCGATGCGGCCGAAGCCGACGTGTTTGCCGCACTGCGCCAATGGAAAAACGACTTCCGATGAAATTTCTCATTGCTGCCTGCGTCGCAGGCGCCTTGCTGCTCGCGGGCTGCGCTACGCCCACATCACCCTCTTCTTCCACGGACACCAGCGCCACTTCCGGCGGCACCAGCGGCGCTGCAGCCACCTATCCCGGTGGCCCGCTGCAACCGATCACGGCGGGCAAGGCCAGCTCGATGAACGTGGTGCCGCTCGCGCCACCGACCGACATGTGGGACCGCATTCGTCGCGGCTTCAAGATGCCGAACCTCGACAACGAGGCGGTGCACGATCGCGAGCAGTGGTACGCCACCCGACCCGACTACATCCAGCGCATGACAGAGCGCTCGAACAAGTACATCTTCCATGTGGTCGAGGAGCTCGAACGGCGCGACATGCCGACCGAGATCGCCCTGCTGCCCTTCATCGAAAGTGCTTTCAATCCGCAAGCCGTGTCGAGCGCCCGTGCCGCTGGCATGTGGCAGTTCATGCCCGCCACAGGCACCGACTACGACCTGAAGCAGAACGTGTTCCGCGACGACCGCCGCGATGTGCTGGCCTCGACCCGCGCCGCGCTCGACTACCTGCAAAAGCTCTACGGCATGTTCGGCGACTGGCAGCTGGCACTGGCCGCCTACAACTGGGGCGAAGGCAGCGTGAGCCGCGCCATCGCCAAGAACCAGAAGCTCGGCTTGCCCACTACGTACAGCGACCTGCAGATGCCAGCGGAGACGCGCATGTACGTGCCCAAGCTGCAGGCAGTGAAGAACATCGTCGCCAACCCGCAGGCCTTCAATACCGAGCTGCCACTGATCGCCAACCACCCGTACTTCCAGTCGGTGACGCTGACGCGCGACCTCGACGTGAACCTCGCCGCCAAGCTGGCCGATACGCGCATCGAAGACTTTCGCGCACTGAACCCCGCCGCACACAAGCCCGTGTTGCTGGCCGCGGGCACGCCGCAGATCCTATTGCCGTGGGACAACGCGGCTGTGTTCCAGCGCAATTTCGAGGCTTACACCCAGGGCCAATACGCCAGCTGGACGGCGTGGACCGTGCCGACGACGATGACCGTGGCCGACGCCGCGCAACGCGCCGGCATGAGCGAAGTCGATCTGCGATCGATCAACGCGATTCCGCCCCGCATGCTGATCAAGACCGGCTCCACGCTGATCGTGCCGCGCTCGGCCAAGGTGCTCGAAGACGTTGCAGCCGTTGTCGCCGACACCGGTCAGCTGAGCTTTCAGCCCGAGATCATCACACGCAAGACCATGGTCAAGGCCGGTCGCAACGAGAGCGTCGCGAGCATCGCGCGGCGCTATCGGCTGAACCCGGCCAACGTGGCCGACTGGAACGATGTCAAGCCGAACCATGCGTTCCCGCGTGGTTATCAGGTGGTGGTGTATCTGCCGATTCAGGCGGCACGGACCGCGCATGTCGGTACCGGCAATGCGCAGCTGATTCGCGCAGGTCGCGAAGACCGGGTCGCGACGTCGCAGCGGGCGCCACAGCAGGTGATGTCGGCGCCGCGCGGCAAGCAGCCGAGGATTCAGGCAGTGAGCCAGCGCGCGCCAGCGGCCGTTGCAAAGGGTCCTTCAGGCAAGCCGAAGATCGACAAGGTGCCGGCGAGCAGCAAACCTGTCGTGCGCGAGAAGCGCGGCGGCGAGCCGGTCAAGAAAAAGCGCTGAAGCTGCGGGGAAGTCAGGAGACGGCGCGTCGGGCCATCACAGCTTCTCCGTCTCGCCGCTTTTCGGTTGCCACTTCATCAGGCGCTTCTCGATCAGGCCGACGATGCCGTCGAGCACCAGCGCGAAGGCGGTGAGCACGACGATGCCTGCGAACACGGTGTTGACGTCGAACGTGCCTTCGGCCTGCAGGATCAAATAGCCCACGCCCCGCGCCGACCCGAGGTACTCGCCCACCACCGCGCCGACGAAGGCCAGGCCGACGGAGGTGTGCAAGCTGGAAAAGACCCAGCTGGTCGCGCTAGGCAGGTACACGGTGCGCAGCAGTTGCCGCTGGTTGGCGCCGAGCATCCGTGCGTTGGCCAGAATGACCGGGCTCACTTCCTTCACGCCCTGGTACACGTTGAAGAACACGATGAAGAAGACCAGCGTGACCGCCAGCGCCACCTTGCTCCAGATGCCCAGGCCGAGCCACAGCGAAAAGATCGGCGCCAGGATCACGCGCGGCATCGAATTGGCAGCTTTGATGTAAGGGTCGAGGATGAGGCTGGCGGTCGGTGCCAGCGCAAGCCACAGTCCGCAGGCCAGGCCGAGTGCCGTACCGATGAAGAAGGCCAGCACGGTTTCGACGAGCGTGGTGCCGAGGTGCAGGTAGATGTCTGCGTTGCCTTTCAGGCCTTCGGGAAACAACGGGTTCGCCGGCACGCTGAATGGCATGAACCAGCTCCAGATGCGCCCCGCCACCTGGATCGGCTCCCCGAGGAAAAAGGCGAACTGTTCGTTCCGCGAGGCCACGTGCCATGCCACCAGAATGACGACCAGCAGCGCGATCTGCCAGAAACGCGCGTTGTGTTCGTTCGGCTTCAAGGTCATCACGCCACCTTCTTCAGCTGCTGCGCGTAGCCCTTGAGCACCTCGTCGCGCAGCACGTTCCATATCTGCGTGTGCAGCTCGACGAAGCGCGGGTGCGTGCGCACCTCGGCCACGTCGCGCGGCCGCGCCAGATCGATGTTGAACTCACCGATCGGATGCGTCGCCGGGCCGGCCGACAGCACGACGACGCGGTCGCTCATTGCAATGGCTTCGTCCAGGTCGTGGGTGATGAACAGCACCGCCTTTTTCTTGGCGGCCCACAGGTCGAGCACTTCGTTCTCCATCAACTGGCGTGTCTGCACGTCGAGCGCGCTGAAGGGTTCGTCCATCAGGATGATGTCGGGGTCGAGCGCCAACGTTTGCGCCAACGCGGCACGCTTGCGCATACCGCCCGACAGCTGATGCGGATAGCGATCGCCGAAGCCCGACAGGCCCACGCGTGCCAGCCACGCATTGCCTTGCGCCTTGGCCTCTGCGTCCGACACGCCGCGGTATTGCAGGCCGACCATCACGTTGTCGAGCGTGCTGCGCCAGGGCATCAAGGCCTCGCTCTGGAACATGTAGCCGGCACGCGCATTGATGCCGGCCAGTGGCTCGCCGAACACCTTGATGACGCCCGACGAGGGCGTCAGCAACCCGGCCCCGACGTTGAGCAGGGTCGACTTGCCGCAGCCTGTCGGCCCGACCACGGAGACGAATTCGCCGGCACGGATGCGCAGCGTGGTGTCGGCGACGGCGGTGTAGCGCTGACCCGGATCGTCTTTCGATCTGAAGGTGCAGGAGATGTCGAGAAGTTCGAGAGCGTATTCGGACATGGCGGGGATTTTGGCATCGCGGTTTGCGACGCCGACAAAGAAAAAACCCGGCCGAAGCCGGGTCGCTGGACGCAGAAAAGTCAGGCTTTGAACCTGTCCTTCGCGCGCTTGGCAAACTCGTTCGTGTACAGCTTGGCGATGTCGATCTTGTCGGCCTTCACGCTGGTGTCGAAACTGGCGATGGCGGTCAGTGCCGTCTTCGGCCCTTCGGCCGGCACGATGCCGTCGGTCGCGATCGATTCGCGGACCTTGTCGAAGGACGCAAGGTACAGCGCGCGGTCGCCGAGCAGATAGGCTTCCGGCACGGTCTTGATGATGTCGCCCGGCCCGGCGGTCTGCAGCCATTTCAGGCCGTGGACGATCGCATTGGCCAGCGCCTGGCAGGTGTTGGGGTTCTTCTGAATGAATTCGGCCGAGGCATAGAGGCAGGCCGCCGGCATGACACCGCCGAACACCTCCTGCGTGCCCTTGAGGGTGCGCGTGTCGCTGATGATCTTCACGTCGCCCTTTTGCTCGAGCATGGTCATCACCGGATCGGTGTTGCTGATCGCATCGATCTGGCCGGAACGCAAGGCAGTGAGCGCGCCCGCTGCGACACCGACGCCGATGTAGCTCACGTCGGTCGCCTTCACGCCGCCGCGCGACAGCACGAGGTTGGCCACCATGTTGGTCGATGAGCCCGGCGCCGAGACGCCGATCTTCTTGCCCTTGAGGTCGGCGAGCGTCTTGTAGTTGGGCATCGCCTTGGTCGACACACCGACCGCGATCTGCGGCGCGCGGCCTTGCAGCACGAAACACTGGAATGCCTGGTTCTTCGCCTGCAGATTGATGGTGTGCTCGAAGGCGCCGGAGCACACATCGGCAGAGCCGCCGACAACCGCCTGCAGTGCGCGCGCGCCGCCCGCGAAGTCGGAAATTTCGACTTCGAGGCCTTCGGCCTTGAAGTAGCCGAGTTGTTCGGAGATGGTGAGCGGCAGGTAGTAGAAAGCCGCCTTGCCCCCCACCGCGATCGACACTTTGGTTTTTTCGAGTTTGGGTTGGGCGTGCAGTCGGGGCACTGCGATGGTCGCAGCGGCCAACGCGCCTGCAGAGGTGAAGAGACGGCGATTGAGCATGCAGTGAGCTTAGGGCTCGCTCATTGCATGCTGCATCGGGAACATCCCGTGCGGGTTTTTACGTAAGCAACAAGCTCTCAGAAGACCCGTTCGTCAGCGCCTGTCGACCAGCGCATGCGCGATGGTGCCGAGATCGACATATTCGAGCTCGCTGCCCGCCGGCACGCCGCGCGCGAGCCGCGTAACCCGCAAGCCGCGTTGCTTCAACGCCTCGCCGATGACGTGCGCCGTGGCCTCGCCTTCGGCAGTGAAGTTGGTCGCCAGAATCACCTCGGACACGATGCCGTCGAGCGCACGATCGAAGAGCTTCTGCAAGCCGATGTCTTTCGGCCCGATGCCGTCGAGCGGACTCAGCTTGCCCATCAGCACGAAGTAATAGCCGCGAAACGCACCCGTGCGCTCCAGTGCCGCCTGGTCGGCCGGCGTTTCGACAACGCACAACTTGGTGGCATCGCGACGCGCATCCAGGCAGACGCTGCAAATGGCGGCCTCGGTGAAGGTATTGCAGCGGTCGCAATGCCGCACCTGCGTGGCCGCTTGCTGCAACGTGCGCGCGAGCAACTGCGTGCCTTCGCGATCGTGCTGGAGCAAATGGAACGCCATGCGCGAGGCCGACTTGACGCCGACGCCCGGCAGCCGGCGCAGCGCATCGACCAGCGCATCGAGCGAGCTGGAATCAGCCACCGATGATGCGCATCAAAACGGCAGCTTCATGCCGGGCGGCAAGCCGGGCATGCCGGCGGTGAGCTTGCCCATCTTCTGCTCACTCGTTTCTTCGGCCTTGCGCACCGCGGCATTGAAGGCGGCGGCCACGAGGTCTTCGAGCATGTCCTTGTCGTCGGCCAGCAGGCTCGGGTCGATGGTGATGCGCTTCACGTCGTGCTTGCAGGTCATCAGCACCTTGACCAGGCCGGCGCCCGATTCGCCTTCGACCTCGATCGTGGCGAGTTCTTCCTGCGCCTTCTTGAGGTTGTCCTGCATTGCCTGCGCCTGCTTCATGAGGCCGGCAAGTTGTCCTTTGTTGAACATCGTTTGATCCTGGTGGTTGGAATGATTGAATGAACGAATTGTTGGATGGGATTGTGGCTACGCCGGCCGCAAGGTTCCAGGGACGATTTTGGCGTCGAAGTCGCGCATCAGCGCCTGCACATCCGGATCGCTGTTGATCGCCTCTTCTGCCGCACGCTGGCGCGCCTCCGCGGCCTGCTTGTTGCGGCGCGCCGGGCTGTCGACGACGACACCGATCTCGATGGAGATGGATACGCCATGGCCGAGCGCGGCCAGTGCCGCCTGCAGCTTGTCGCGAGTCGACGCCTGGTTGAGCGATTCGCGCTCGACCCGCAGCAGCCATTGGTCGATGTCGCGCGCGACCAGCTGCGACTGCAATGCCAGCTCGCGCGTCAATGCGGTGACAGCTTCGGCAGCGACCATCTGCCCCACGGTCGCATGCCAGAAGTCGCCGTCGTCGCTGGAAGGGATCGGCTGGGACGACGCACCGCCATCGTCGCGCGGCGTATCGCGCTGGCTCGGCGGCGGTTGAACCCGCATCGGCACCGCGACGACGTTCGTCGCGTCGGACGGCATCGCGGGCTTTCGCTCTTCGGCGCTGCGGGATGGCGAGGTCACGACAGCAAGACGGTGGCCGGGGGGCGCAGCGGCCGTGGTCGCCGCACGGGCGGAAGCGGCGACAGGTGCGCGCGCGGGCTCGGTCATTTGCCGAACAGGGAGCAACGTTGGAGCGCGTGCCACCGCCGGCTCGGCGGGCGACGCATCCGTCAACGATTCATTCAGAGTTTTTTTTTCCGCAGGCTTGAACGCCAGCAGGCGCAGCAACACCATCGTGAGCGCCGCGTACTCGTCCGGCGCCAGCCCGAGTTCGCCTCGGCCATGCAGGCACAGGCTGTACAGCAACTGTGTTTCGTCCTGCGGCATCAGTGCTGCAAGGCGCGCGGTCTCGGCGGCATCGGGATCGGTCGCATCGCTGGCGTTCGATGCAGCGCGTGATGGAACGGCCTGCAACACCGCCATGCCTTGCAACACCGCGGTCATTTCTTCGAGCGTGGACGCAGCCGACATGCCGTCGCGACGCAGCGCTTCGGATGTGTCGACAACGGTCTTGCCATCGCCGATGGCGAGCGCCTCGATCAGCTTGAACACATGGCCACGGTCGACACTGCCCAGCATCGTTCGCACGCCGGTCTCAAGCAGCTCACCATTGCCGAAAGCGATCGCCTGATCGGTCAGCGACAGCGCGTCGCGCATCGAGCCGCGCGCTGCGCGTGCCAGCAAGCGCAGCGCCTGCACTTCGGCCGGCACCGCTTCGGTTTGCAGCACGCCGGTCAAATGCTCGAGGATGGTCTCGGGCGCCATCGGCCGCAGGTTGAACTGCAGGCAGCGCGACAGCACGGTAACCGGCACCTTCTGCGGATCGGTCGTCGCCAACACGAACTTGAGGTACTCGGGCGGCTCTTCGAGTGTCTTCAGCATCGCGTTGAACGCGGTGTTGGTCAGCATGTGCACTTCGTCGATCATGAAGACCTTGAAGCGACCCTGCACCGGCTTGTAGACCGACTGTTCGAGCAGCGACTGCACTTCGTCGACGCCGCGGTTCGACGCCGCGTCGAGTTCGGTGTAGTCGACGAAGCGGCCGGCGTCGATGTCCTTGCAGGCCTGGCACACGCCGCACGGCGTCGCGGTGATGCCGCCCTGCCCGTCCGGGCCCTGGCAATTGAGCGACTTGGCCAGGATGCGCGACACGGTGGTCTTGCCGACGCCGCGGGTGCCGGTAAAGAGGTAGGCGTGATGCAGCCGCTGTGTCGTCAACGCGTTGGAAAGGGCCTGCACCACATGCTCCTGGCCGACCATTTCTTCGAAGGTCCGGGGCCGGTATTTGCGGGCGAGCACGAGATAGGACATCGAGTTATTTTAGGGCGCCACCGCGCGCATTTTTAGAGGCGCCCATTCTGTTCGGCCATCTAAACCTTGTGGTTGGTCCGGTGAAATCTGTCGCCTACAATAAAGGCTGACGGGCCTCCCCGCATGGTGAAGTGGCCAACCGGGTCAGGTGGGGAACCAAGCAGCCCTAACTGCGTAGTCAGTGCCGGGGGTAAGGCTCGTCAACCTCATAAATGCCTCGAGTCCTGAGCGACTCGAGCGCTTCTTCAGCTGTTTCGGTTCAATGCGCCACGCGCCGCAGCCGCGCCGCTCGCCATGGCGGCCGTCATGAGATAGCCGCCCGTCGGCGCCTCCCAGTCCAGCATCTCGCCGGCGCAGAACACGCCGGGCAATGCCTTGACCATCAGCCGCTCGTCGAGCGCATCGAAGCGGACACCGCCGGCGGTACTGATCGCCTCGTCGATCGGCCGTGTCGCGACCAGACGCAAAGGCACGGCCTTGATCGTCGCGGCCAATTGTTCGGACGTCTGCATGGCTTCACGGGTCATCACCTCGTGCAACACGCCTGCCTTGATGCCGTCCAGGCCGAGCCGGCTTTTCAGATGGCTGCTGAGCGAGCGAGCGCCGCGTGGATGCGTCACCGCCGCCAGCACCTGACCGGCAGTGCGATCCGGCAGCAAATCCAGCGTCAACATCGCGCTTCCTTCTTTTGCGATCTCATCGCGCAGCAGCGCAGAAGCCGCATAGATCAGGCTGCCTTCGATGCCGGTCGCTGTCGCCACGAACTCGCCCTTGCGGGCAAAGCGTCGGCCTTGCGAATCCGTGAATTCGATGGCGACCGACTTGAAGGGCTGCCCCGCGAAACGCGTCGAGAAATGCTCGCTCCAGCCGATGTCGAAGCCGCAGTTGGACGGCACGAGCGGCGCGACATCGACACCGCGATCTTTCAGCCACGGCGCCCACGCGCCGTCGGAGCCGAGTCGCGACCAGCTGGCGCCGCCGAGCGCCAACACCACGGTGTCGGCACGCACGATGGTTTCTCCGTCCGGCGTACCGAAACGCAGCGCGCCGCGGTCATCACCGCCCCAACCCAGCCAGCGATGCCGCATGTGGAACTGCACGCCTGCCGCGCGCAACCGATGCAGCCATGCACGCAACAGCGGCGCGGCCTTCATGCTGGTCGGAAACACACGGCCCGACGTGCCGACGAAAGTCTCGACATCGAGGCCGCTCGCCCAGGCGCGCAACTGCTCGGGCCCGAAGGCATCGAGCATCGGTTGCAACGCCTCGCGGCGATCGCCGTAGCGGCTGGCGAAGATATCGAACGGCTCGGAGTGCGTCAGGTTCAGACCACCTTTGCCGGCCAGCAAGAACTTGCGGCCGACGGAGGGCATCGCGTCGTACAGATGAACCTCGGCGCCGGCCGCGCTCAACACTTCCGCGGCCATCAAGCCTGCGGGGCCGCCGCCTATAACGACAACATTTGCAACAACGTTTCGGACAACATTTTTCTCAGCACTCATTCAAGGGACACCAGTTCACCCTGCCCGGTGAGGAACGCGGCGCGTACCGTGGCACCAGGGTTGGCGTTTTGCACGGCCACGCGGTAGCGCTGCATCTGCGCAAGCAGCGCTGCGTCGCGTTCAGGGTGCGCGGTCGACTTGTAGTCAAGCACCCACCAGGCCCCGCTTTCGCGGTGGCGCACCAGCCTGTCGATGCGCAGTTGCTCGCCTTCATGGACCAGGGTGACCTCGTTGCCGTGCCAGTCGATCATGCGCTCGTCCCAGGCCCAGGCGCCGGCGCCGGACCGGATGCGCTGCGCGTACGCTGCCGCATCGCGTGCCTGTGCGGCATCGAGCATGAACTCGCGCGCTGCCGCTCGCACGTGCGCGGCAGACAACGGCTCGCCGGGTACGGCCCACTCCAGCAGGCGGTGCATGGCTTCTCCGAACGCCGCTGCGCGCGCATCGACCGCGGCAGGCCGTACGACGATAGCAACTGCCGCGTTCGGCCGCGTCGCGTGATCCGAGGGTGGCTCCTTGAGCGTGAAGCTCCCCGCCTTCCCGACAGAGGCCAGCGGCATCGCCAATGGCTCGTCGACCTCGATCGGCGTGCACCCGCGTTCGAGGCGCACCCACCAGCTGCCCTCATTCTGCCGCGCCGGTTCGACGGCCGACAGCACAAGGCGTTCGCGGGCGCGCGTGGTCGCCACATAGAGGCCGTTCAGTTCTTCGCGATGGCGCGCGCGCTGCTCTTCTTCGAGCAACGGTGTCGCACAAGCCGGCGGTGTTTTCTCGCTGGCCATGAAGACGAAACGCGTCGGCTTGCTGTCGC
>CAXTCC010000033.1:0-25886 GCA_964242015.1 uncultured Variovorax sp. | reverse complement strand
CGACCGCGAGCTCTTCCATCAGCGCACCGCCCACGCCCATCGTCATCGCGCCGATGACCTGGCTGCGTGCCGATTTCGGGTTGAGGATGCGGCCCGAGGCGCACACGGCCATCATGCGGCGAACGCGGACCTCGGCGGTGTACGTATCAACCGCCACTTCGACGAAATGTGCACCAAAGGTCGCCTGCTGGTACTGCTTAGCCAGTTGGGCGAACTCGATGCTGTCTTCGACCGAGAAGCCGGTGTCGCCGGCCACTTCGGTCAACGTCACGCTGCGGCTACCGGCGCGCACCATGCCGTCCGCGGAGCTCGCGTCGGCTGGCAGGCCAGCGCGTTGCACGACCGCCTCACGCACCTTCATGTCACCGGCACGGGCGTTCCAGCGATCGCGGCCGCAGCAGGTGCAGCGGACGCCTGGGCAGAAGCCAGTGACGGCACTGCGGCCGACGCGGCGCCCGCCTGCAGCAGCCCGCGGCGGGAGATGTGAATTTATCGGGGGTTTTCATGGGATTTGTTGCTTGTCTTCCAGTCGCGGCCACGCCCTGCTGGGTACGCAAAATGAATGTAGGCGTCCTCAGAGCGCTGCACTAGACAGCCTGAGCTTGCAAGACCAACAAGCGAACCTTGCGAATCGGGTGCGTCAGGCCTGTGATGTACCTTGTTGAACCGGAAAGGTGATGTTGATAGTCGCCAGCTCAAGGAACAGGCCCATGCCCATCAATGAACTGCGTTCCATCGCCACCTTCGTGAAGACAGCGGAGTTGGGCAGCCTGCGGCAGGCAGCCGCCGCACAAGGCATGACGCCCCAGGCTGCGAGCCAGGCGTTGGCCCAGCTTGACAAGCACCTTGGCGTGCGACTCTTTCATCGCACCACGCGCAGCATCTCGCTCACGGATGAGGGCCGGCACTTCCTGGAGGTGGCGCTCCCGCCCCTGCTGGGCATGCAGCGGGCGCTCGAGACGACGCGTCAGGCCAAGGACGGCATCGGTGGACCGTTGCGTACGGAGCCCCTGACGATCTGAGCGCGCTTACCGCGCATAGATGCAGCGCTTTTCGCACCCCCGGAACGGGACGCGTGCTTCCCTGGTACGTCAAAGTGGGTAACCACGTGGTGGAGCATCAGGTGCTCCCGGCATTGACGGTCAACGACGAGGCACTCGAAACTGAGGCCGTGGTGGCGGGACATGTTGTCTGCCTCCTGACAAGCGTCGCGGCTGCGCCTCACATTTGTTCCGGTCGCCTCGTGCCGCTGCTCGTGGAGCACGTCGTCGACCGGTCCAGCGTCTTCGTCTACTACGGCAGTCGTCCAGCCCAGTCGGCACGGGTGCGCGCCTTCATCGAAGTGACCGTCGAACTGCTGGCTGACAACCCTGCTTTTGTGCTGACGACCGAAGAGCTGAGGGGAGCCGAAAACGTCGGTCGTGCTGCGACTAAAGACTTGCTCGGCTGATGCGTTTCTTTGGGTCGCTGAGTCTTTGCCACAGCGCACACCAGCCAATTCATCGCCGTCGCATGAAAAATCCTTGCGTAGCGTCTGCAACCGCACAAATACTACGAGGACACAACGATGCAATCACCGGTATTGCGTCGTCACTGCTTCGGAATCTTTGCCTCAGCGACAACCTGCGTCCATTTGTCCAACTCCCGTGACACCATCGCGGTCATCTCTTGCGGAGTGCTGCCCCTGGCTTCACCGCCCATGATCTCCAGCCGCTCACGGACCGAGGGCAACTGGAGAGACCTTTGGACCTCGGCATTGAGCGTGGCGATGATGGGACGTGGCGTACCCGCGGGCGCCATCAATCCAGCCCACGAACGAACGTCGTAGCCAGCAACGCCCTGCTCGGCCAATGTCGGCACGTCGGGCAAGCCGGGCCAGCGTAGCGGCCCCGTGGTACCAACCGCACGCAGCTTGCCGGCCTGAATGCTCGACACCACCGCCGTGGGTGGCGCGATGATGAATGGAACATCTCCGGCCAGCACTGCGGTGAGCGATGCAGCGTCGCCGCGATAAGGCACATGCAACATTGGCGCACCGGCCATTCTGACCAGCAGCTCACCGGCGAGGTGATGCGTCGACCCGATGCCTGCGGTCCCGTAAGCGATGCTCTCGGGCGCGGCCTTGGCGGCCATGGCGATCTGACTGAAATTCTGAAACTTCGAATCGCCATTGACGACGATCAGGAACGGGAAGTAAGTGATCGTCGAGATCATCTCGAAATCCGCAACCGTCTTGTAAGCAAGGGCGCTGTAAAGCGCGCCGGCCACAGAATGGCCTCCCGTGGCAAGCAGAAGCGTATAGCCGTCCGGCTTGGACCGGGCAACCGTGGTCGCCGCAATCGTGCCCCCCGCACCGGTCTGTGCCTCGACCAGAAAAGGCTGCCCCATCGCCTTTCCCATCTCGACAGCCAGCACGCGTGCAATCGAATCGGCGTTGCCGCCGGGTGCGAAGCCTTGGTAGATCTTGATTGGACGGTCAGGATAACTTTGCGCCACGGCAGGCATGAAAGCGCCACCGACGCAAAGCCCGCCCAAGCCGAAAACGATCTCTCTTCTTCTCATTTTTTTGTCTCCTTCAGCATGCACCACCAGCCACATTGCCCTCGAGCGATGGGCGGCGGTTCAGTCCTGGGCAACGATGGGGTTGCTCAAAAGCCCGACCCCTTCGATCTCCACTTCACACACATCGCCCGGCTTCATGAAGCGCGGCGGCTTCTTGCTCCAGCCAACCCCGGCCGGCGTGCCCGTCGCGATGACATCGCCTGGCACGAGCGTGAAGATGGTGGAGGCATAGTTGATCAACTTCGGAATGCTGAAGATCATGTGGCCCGTGTGGCTGGACTGCACCGTTTCGCCATTCAAGCGAACCTCCAGCTTCAATTGCCGGCCCGGCTCGATCTCGTCGGCCGTCACCATCCAGGGGCCAAAGCCGCCGGTGCTTTCGAAGTTCTTGCCAGAGGCGATCTGCTTGGCGTGAAACTGCCACTCGCGCACGCTCGCATCGTTATAGCAAGCGTAGCCGGCGACGTGCTCGTAGGCCATGTCTTCGGGGATGTTGCGACCAGCCTTGCCAATGATCACGGCGAGCTCGCCTTCCCAGTCGAGCGACTCGGACACATGCGGCCTGACGATCGGCTGGTTGTGAGCAACCTGGGAGCGCCACACGCGCAAGAAGATGGGAGGCTGTTCTGACAGTTCGCGCTGCATTCCCGCAGCGATCACTTCCTGATGGTGGTCCATGTAGTTGCGCACCGCACAGACGATCTTTTCCGGCCGCGGGATCACCGGCAAAAAAGTGATGTCGGCCAGCTTGGCGACGATCGCCTTCGCTGCGACATGCTCGGCAGCTTTCAGGTAATCACCGGAGGCGATGTAGTCGGCCAGGGCAGCGTGCTGCGGCATCGCCTTGCTGAGATCGACAACGCCGTCACCTACGACGGCGCCCCAGGCTTCGCGGCCTTGATGGAGGAACGAGAGAAGTTTCATTTGGTGGTCCGTTCAAGAGAAGGTTGAAGGGTCATGCGCTCAGGGCGGGTGCACGGCTTTGAAAGTCAGCCTGCCAGTCGGCAAGCGTCTTGAAGGTCGGGTCTTGCCGGCAGATGGCTTCCGTCTCGCGCAGGATCTCCTCATCGGATTTGGACAGGTCCAGCGGATCGCCGTGGGGTTGCTCGACATAGAACGGCATGTCGATATAGATCTCGACCATGTTCCCCTCCGGGTCGAGCATGTACACGGACAACGCATTGCCATGGTTGAGGCCACGGATCTCCGTTGCGCCACGGGCTTCGGCCTTGGTCCAGATCTCCCTCATCGACTGCAGGCCAGGCACTGCAAAGGACAGTTGCATGACCGTGCTGAACTTCGCCTCAGCCGGCCTTCCAGAAGCAATGACGAGTTGATGGTGCTGGTCTGCGCTGGCACTCATGAACACGAGCTTGTTCTTGAACGTCTTGCCAACGCCCGTGTCGGTGATCGTGAGGTCGAAGACCTCGGTATAGAAGGCGACCATCCTGTCGAGGTCGGTCACGTAAATTCCAAAGTGCGAAGGCGTGGGTCGGCTGACCTTGAGCATGGCTGTCTCCTAGTCTTGATGTTTCGGTTGAAGATGTCCGCGCTCTGGGCGCGCGGCGCCTTACGCGTCTGCAGCACGCCGCATGGCGGCTTCGACGTTACGTTGGGTACTCAAAATGTGCTCGCTGAGCAGCGCGCAGGCCGTATCGGCATCGCGCCGCAGCGTCGCATCCATGATCTTTCGATGCTCGTTGGATTTGCGACGGCCCGCCTGGCGATAACGCGCGGAGAACCTGCGATAGCGCTCGGCTTGATCGAACAGACTCGCACTCCACGTCCTCTGACGTTCCGAGGCGCATGCAGCAATCAACGCCGAGTGATAGGTGCGATGCACCTCGCTCCATTCCGCGTCCAGGAGAACGGGTCCATCGCTCAGGCGCGACTCCACTTTTTCAAGCCGGTGAAATGCTGCGACGATGGCACCTTCCCATGCGTCGTCACCCAGTTCGACCGCGCTGCGCAGCGCCTGCACGTCCAGCATGATCCGCATGTGCGTGATGTCGTTCAAGTCGGCGGAGGAGATGGGTGCCACGCGAAATCCGCGGCGTTCGTCGGCCTTGACCAACCCTTCCTGCGTCAACCGGCTCAATGCTTCGCGCAGTGGACTGCTAGAAAAACCATAGTGGCCCTGCAGCTCATCGAGCTTGAGTTTGCTGCCCGCCTCAAAGGTACCGATTAGCACGTCATTGCGCAGGCTTCGGAATGCTTGCTCGGACAGCGGTGTCGAGGCTTCTACGGCGTTGGCGGGTATGCTTTTCATGGGTAATATTTTATGCATAAAAAATGAAAGCATGCAAACGTGTACCGTACTTATGCGCTGCAAAGGTGCTAGGGGAAACACTGAGGAATAAGGAAATCTTTGTGCATAAACTGCATTTTCCTGCACATTTATGCATCTCAGGCTTTCCATGTCTCTTATCGAAATCCGCAAGCGAAGTCTTACTGTCGAGACGATCTATCACGAGGGTGGCCCCGTTGCTGCTGTGCCGCTGCGACTGGCTGCGGCATGCGCTGTCATTCGCAATCCCTATGCCGGGCGTTACGAGCCCGATCTGTTGCCATTCATGGCAGAGCTGCGCAGCCTCGGCACCGCCCTTGCCGAGGAACTCGTGCGCACCCTTGGCAAGGAAAGCGTCGAGGTGTACAGCAAGGCCGCCATTGTCGGTGTCGATGGAGAGATGGAACACGGTGCCGTCTGGCATGAAGCTGGAGGCTGGGCGATGCGGGCGGTATTGGGTGAACCCAAGGCGATGGTTCCCGCCGCAAAGGCGGTGGCTGCCACAGGCTATCGGCTGATGGTTCCGCTGCACAACATCCACGCGTCGTACGTGCGCAGTCACTACAACAGCATGGAGATCGGCATTCAGGACGCGCCACGGCCCAAGGAGATCCTGTTCGCACTCGTGATGGGCACGGGTGGACGGATTCATTCACGCTTGGGCGGCCTCACCAAAGACCAGATCAAGGTCTATGACGGTCAGCGCTGAAGCCCGATGAGCGCAGAGATCGACGCGTGCAGATCGCCCTTACCGACCAGCCCGCAATGAACGCAGACGTCATCATCGTGGGCCTCGGCCCAACCGGCGCGACGCTCGCCGCCCTCCTCGGCCAACGCGGCATCCGGGTCGCCGCCTTCGACAAGCTGCCGGACCTTTACCCATTGCCGCGCGCGATCGGGCTCGACCACGAGGTCATGCGCATCGTTCAGGAGCTCGGTATTGCCGAGAAAGTTCAGCAGCACACCGCGGCGTACCGGCCCAGTGAGTACCGGGGCATGCAGGGCCAGTTGATCAAGCGCTTGGACATGGCACCGCCGCCGTTTCGACTGGGTTGGGCGCCGAACTACGTGTTCGATCAACCGGCTTTCGAGGGCATCCTCCGGACCCGGTTGTCCGAACTCGACTCCGTCCAGGTGCACCTCGAATCCGAAGTGATCGGAGAGGGCCAGGACAACGATGGCGCCTGGATAGACGTTCGCCTGAAAGGTGCAGCGAGTCCCTCACGCGTTACAGCCAAGTACCTGATCGCGTGCGACGGCGGTGCGAGCCCGATTCGCACGCGGCTGGGTATCGGCCTGGAGGATCTGGATTTCCACGAACCCTGGCTGGTGGTCGACGCCATCATCAACGACGACAAGCTCGCCGAACTGCCGCAGACGCAAGTCCAGTATTGCGAAGCGAGCCGCCCGTCTACGTTCGTCGTGCTTCCAGGCAACCACCGGCGCTGGGAAATCATGCTGTTGCCAGGAGACAGTCTGTCGCCTGACTTTCCGCACGAAGAGCTCTGGCCTCTCCTGCAGCGCTGGATCAAACCGGGCGACGGGAAGTTGTGGCGTGCTGCGGCCTACCGCTTCCACGGCCTCGTCGCCGACACGTGGCGCCAGGGCCGCATCCTTCTCGCGGGCGACGCCGCGCATATGACGCCGCCTTTCATGGCGCAGGGCATGGCGCAGGGACTGCGGGATGCGCAGAACCTCGCCTGGAAGCTCGAGAGGGTGTTGGCAGGCGCCGCGTCGGATCGCCTGCTGGACAGCTATGGTGATGAGCGCCGTCCTCACGTCACGGAGACCACGCGCACGGCCATCGAACTGGGACGTGTCATCTGCGAGCGCGATCCAGTGCTGGCACACCAGCGCGACGAGCGGATGGTGGCGGAGCACGGCGGGCAGGTTCGCACGGTGTTTAGGCAGAACATGATTCCGCCATTGCGCCATGGCTTGATTGGGGTGGGCTCGCCCGAAGCGGGCTCCCTCTTCCCGCAACCCAACGTGCGCACGAGGACCTTCGAAGGTCGGCTGGACGATCTTGCCGGCCACGGCGTTCGTGTCGTCGTTGTCGGCCAACTCGACCAGCACACCGAAGCACAGTATCTCGAGATGCTGGCGGCCAGCGGCGGTACGCTGATCCGTCTCGGTTCAGACGATAGAGCGGCGGGGTCGGCAGTACCCACACCGACCGTGCACGTCGAAGAAACGGAAGCCTTCATCGCACCTTGGCTCAAATCGCTGGGGCAATCCGTCGTCATTGCACGGCCGGACAACTACGTCTACGGCACCGCACCGACTCCGGCCGCCGGACTCGACATGCTGCAGCGCCTTTTGCAGGACATGGCGAAGTAGCCGGAACAGCGCAGCAGCAAGATTTGCGCGCCTGGTCCCGCAGGGAAGATCCAGCTAACTGTCCTCAACCGCCCAGGTAGGCGCGTTGGACCGCTTCACTGGCGAGTAAAGCGGCGGCGCTGTCCGTCCCCACCACGCGCCCCTGCTCCAACAAATAGCCGCGACTCGAAAGCGCCAGGCTGCGCTTGGCGTTCTGCTCGACCACAAGGATGGAGACCTTGTCGTCGCGAACGCGCTCCAGCGACTTGAAGAGCTCGGAGACCATCAGCGGTGACAACCCGAGCGAGGGTTCGTCCAGCAACAACAGTTCCGGACTCGACATCAGCGCACGTCCGATCGCCACCATCTGCTGCTCGCCCCCGCTCATGGTCCGCACGCTTTGCGGCAGTCGTTCTCGCAGCCGCGGAAACAGTTCGAGCACACGCTCGAGGTTGCGCTGTTCGCTCGCGCGCGCGCGCCGCGGGTACGCGCCCAGATAAAGGTTTTCCTTGACGGTCAGATCGCCGAAAATGCCCCGCCCTTCCGGAACCAGCGCAATGCCCGCTTCCACTCTTTGGTCGGCCTTAAGACCGTCGAGCGACTTTCCGTTCAGGACCATGCGCGCACCCGCGGCCGGCATGAGCCCTGCGATGCAACGAAGCAATGTGGATTTCCCGGCCCCGTTGGCACCGAGCACGCTCACGACTTCACCGGCGCCGATGTGGATGTCGACATCGGCCAACGCACGGTGCATGCCGTAGTAAGCGCTGAGGTTTCCGACTTCAAGCATCGTCGTCTCCCAGGTAAGCGCGGACCACTTCAGGGTCGGCCAGCACCGCGGAGGCCGTCCCGCTCGCGATGCGCTGTCCCGCATTCATGACGACGCAGTGATCGCATAACGACCGGACGGCCTCCAGCACATGCTCGACCATGAGGATCGACACGCCATCGTTCTTCAAGGATCGCACCAGCTCGATCGCCTGCAGCAGTTCCGTCGGGTTCAATCCTGCGAGCCATTCGTCCAGCAACAGCACGCGCGGGCGGCTCGCCAGGCAACGCGCCAGCTCAAGCCGCTTCTGGTCGATGTAGGTGAGCTCCTCCGCGCGCTGCGTTGCACGGTCTGCGAGACCGACGCGCCCCAGCAGTGCCATTGCCGCATCGTTGGCAGCGGCGCCAAAGTGGCGGCCATGGGTGAACGACATGCCTGCGACCACGTTTTCGAGCACGGTCAATGTCTTGAAGAGACGGACCAATTGATAAGTTCGCGAGATTCCCAAGCGCGCGACCTTGAAGTTCGATGCGCCCGCTGTCTCGTGGCCGTCGAGTTTGACCGAGCCGCGGTCCGGCTTCAGGGCGCCGCTGATCAGGTTGAGCGCGGTGGTCTTGCCCGAGCCGTTCGGCCCGAGCAGCCCGACGATCTCGCCTGCTCCCACATTCAACGAAAGTCCTTCGACCGCCTTCAGCCCACCAAAGCGCCGCGAAAGGTCGCTGACCTGCAACAGCGGTGCGCTCACGTACGCCCCCGCAGATTTGCTGCCAAGCCCAACAGGCCCCGCGGCAACAAGTAGACGATCACTAGGAAGATGGCACCGAGCACGATGCTGAAATGGTCAGGAAAGTATTTCGTCAGGACCTCGAAGGCCAGAACCAACGGAATGACGCCCAGGATCGGACCGTAAAACGCAGCAACGCCACCGAGCAACGCCATGACCACCACCTGAAAAGACACCAGCGAGTTGAACGCGATCGAAGGCTCGATGTAAGTCCACCGGGGTGCCACGATGGCACCGGCGACCGACATGAACATCGCGGTGCCGGTCAGCACCGCCAGCCGAACGCCGACCGTGTTGATGCCAACACTGCGCGCAGCCGTCTCGTCTTCGCCGATCAGGCGCAGGGCAAAGCCCAGCCGCGACTTCGACAGCCAGGCCCCCAAAGCCCAGAGCAATCCGAGCAGAAGGAGCAACTGCCAGTAGATCTGCGCTGGTGTGATCTCGAGAAAAACATAGCGGCCGACCGAGCCGACCAGCTTGCCTTCGTACCAGGTCACCAGTTGACGGATCAACTCCGCGATACCGAAACTGAAGACCACGAAGTACATCCCGGACAAGCGCAGCGTGCAGATGCCGATCACCAGCGCGAGGAGCCCGCCGAGCAACGCGGCCAGTACCAGAACGGCCGGCCAGGGCAAGAACTCCGACAGCACCGCGACGCTGTAGCAGCCGACACCGAAGAAGGCAACGGTCGCCAACGAGATGAAGCGGGTGGTGCCGCAGAAGATGCCCCACGCCGTCGCCAGGTTCGCATACAGAAGCACATTGATGAGCAACGAGGTGGTGTAGTCATTACCGGCCCGCGGCGCGAATGCCAGGACGATGAAGCCGATCACCGACAGCGCGAAAAAGACCTTTGCCCTGGATGTCACCGGCCAGCCTTTCCGAAGAGGCCGGATGGTCGGAAGACCAGCACTAGCAGGAAAATCGCATAGTTCGCGGCCAGCGTGAGGCCGGGGTCAACATAGGACGAGACGAAGCTCTCCGTCAGTCCGAGCAGCAGCGCAGCCAGGACGCAGCCGACGAAATTGCCGACGCCACCCATGATGACGACGATCAGCGCCTTCATGGTGAACAGCACGCCCATGGTGGCACTGAAAGTCGAGAACATGCTGATCAGCACGCCCGCCACGGCCACCAGTCCCGTGCCCATGGCGAAGGCCAGCATCGCGATTTTGGTCACGTCGATGGCCACCAGGGGTGCAGAAGCCGGATCCACAGCGACTGCCCGCAAGGCAGTGCCGATTCGCGTCTTGGTCAACATCAGAAAGAGCGCTGTGCCCAGGACGAGCGCGACCACCAGCGACAACAACCGGTTTGCTGCCACCGTTGTGCCGAAGAGCTCGATCGGCACCGACAGGTACGAGTAACTCATGTAGTTTCCGCCGAACGCAGCGAGCATCACACCTTGGATCACGAAGAGCAACCCGAAGGTCGACAGGATGCTGTCGCCCTCCAGTGCATCGCGACTGCGCGCTCGGCGCACCAGCGGCAAAAAGGCAACGCGATACAACACCGCGCCAGCAGCCGCGGCGGCCGGAACGATCAGCAGGAGCGCGATGAGGGGCGAGAGACCCGCACGCGTGAAAAGCACCATGCCTATCAGCGCGGCGCCGATCAGCATCTCACCGTACGCCAGATTGAGAATGCGCGCGACGCCGTACTGAAGGTTCAGTCCGAGTGCGACCAGTGCGTAGGTGCCTCCGAGGGTCAAGCCGAAGATCAATGCATCGATCAGCCGCATGAAAAGCTCTAGGCCTTCCAGGCGGGTTTGGCGATGGCATCTTTCACGCCAGGCTGCTTGGGCGCGATGGCGGAGAACGTTCCGCCCTGCCACTGCCCGACAGTCCAGCCACCTGCCATGAAGTGGTTGTCAAACTTCAACGGTCCCGCCACCGTATCGAACGTGGTCGAGCCGAGCGTCTTGATGATGGCGGGGCGATCGAGCTTGCCCACTTTTTCGATCGACTGCTGCAAAGCCTGGAGCCCGGAGTAGCACAGCACGCTCACCCATTGCTCAGGCGGCTGGCCGATCAACGCCGTGTGCCGAGCGATGTAACCCTTGATGGCTTCAGAAGACGGGTTCCAGCCACCGGGGCCCATTACGCCCTCGGCGCTCGCCCCGAACTTACCGACATACAAAGGCAAGGCCGTCCCGACCCCAGCGTAGAACACCTTGGGGTTGAAGCCACGCACGCGCGCTGCTTCAGTAAGCCCCAGCGTGTCCGGCGGGTAGCTGAAGCCGAGGAAGACGTCCGGGTTCGCGCGCTGTGCATCGGCGATCAGCGGCGTCATGTCCTGGGTAGAGATCGGGTAGCTGCTGTCCACCACGATCTCGAACTTAGCGGCCTTCAGCGACTTGCGTGCGGCAGCAGCCAGTTCCAGACCGAACTGGTCTGTCACGTTCACCATGGCGACCTTGTTGCCGATCTTGCCGTCGGTTCGCATCTGGCTCAGGATGCCTACGATGGCATCCGAGTAGCTGCCAGCGGTGTTGAGCAGCGAGAACATGTTGTCCCAGCGCTTGACCAGCTCGGGCATCTTGTCCGTGATGCAACTGGGCGTGATCATCGGAAAGTTTCCCTTGTGGAAGGCGGGTGCGACGGCCAGATTCATGCCGGTACCCCATGGCGGCAAAAGGAAATCGACCTTGTCCTGGGTCACCATTCGCTCGATGGCCCGGACCGCTTCTTCCGGCTGGCTTCGGTCGTCGTACTCGACCACTTCGACAAGTCGCTTGGTGCCACCGACGGAAATACCGCCCGCCTTGTTGACGTCGTCGACCCAGAGCCGATAGTTCGGAATTTGCGCCGATGCTGCACCCCCGGCAAACGGCCCTGTCTTTGAGATCGCCCAGCCGATCTTGAGCTTGGAATCGGCGCTTTGCGCCCTCACAAAAGCTGTCGGCACAGAAGCGGTCAGTGCGACGCTTCCGAGTACGCGAACAAGGTTGCGGCGTTGTTGGTTTGCAGGCATTGATGTCTCCGACATGTTCAAGGGTGGATGACGTAATTGCTGAAGCCGCCGTTGCGGTTTTCGATGCCCGAGATGGCCTCGTTCACTTGCTCGAGCGGAAAGCCGACCTGCTCGAAGATCGACAGGTCCACCAGTCCCGCTTCGGACATGTCGGCCATGTCCTGTCCTTCGCCTGCGGTGAACCAGACCGAGCCGTCCAGCGACTGCCGCAAATCCATCATGGTGTGCAGATCGATCGGCACGCCGCCTGCGATGGCACCGATGTTGACGGCGGCACCGCCGCGCTTGATCGACCGCATGCCGGCCAGAAAGGTTTCATGCGGCGCACCCGGGCCCAGGCAATCGACGAAGACATCGACACCATCGCCGGTGTGACGGAGTACCCAGGCATCCGTTGCCTCGTCATCGTCGAGCGACATGACCTCGATACGGGTCGGGGCCAGCGCCTTGATGCGTTGCAGCAAGTCCCGGTTGCGAGCCGTTCCATAAATGCGCGTCGCGCCCATCGCCAGTCCGTAGAGGACTGCGCCGATGCCCAGCGTTCCACTGATGCCGTTGATCAGCATCGTCTTGCCGACGCCCATGTGCACCTTGCGCAGCGCCGCGTAGGCCGTGCCGAGGTAACCAAAGCGAGCACCCTGATCGAAGCTGACGTTGTCCGGCAGTTTCACCAGCGAGTACTGCGGTGCGGTCATGTACTCGCTCAGACCCGCGTAGGGGTAGTCGCGAAAGATCGCCAGCGAATTCTGCGAAAAGCCGAAGTAGCCGTTGAAGGTGTAGTGACTGCAGCTCGTGAGCTCGCCGCTGCGGCATGCCCTGCAGCCCCCGCAGTAACGGCCGGGATTCACATAGACACGATCGCCCGGCTTCCAGGTGTGGACCTGTTCGCCGACCTGCACGATCTCGCCTGCCGGGTCCAGTCCGAAGATCGCGGGCAATGGTGGAAGCGGACGTTCAGGAAACCAGGTGGTCCAGTTCTTCAGGATGTTGCCCAGATTCGGAACGATGCCGCAGGCCTTGACGCGAACCAGGACATCGGTCGGACGCACGCTGGGCACGTCGAGTTCTTCGATCAACATCGGGCCGCCCACCTCGTGCATGCGGGCGGCTTTCATTTTCTTGGGAAGTGACATGGTGGATTTCTCAGAGCGTTGGTTTGTCTGTGTTGTTGCGAGCGCACTGTGACGATGTCAGGCGATGCTCATTTCCGTGGGTGTGGTCTGAAACGCGAGCTGCTGCCAGCGCTCCCCCTCTTTGACCCAAACCTGCATCACGCGAGAGTCGATGGTCACGGTGCCTGAGCCGTTCTTTCGCACGCCGACGAGCAACTGGCGACCGGTCATCAGCGCGCTGTTTCCCATCACGCGCACTACGAGCTCGGAGCGCTCCAGACGCTTGTATTCGACGTTGAAGCCGCCCGTGCTGAAGTAACTCTCGAAGCCGTCGACCTGGCCTTTGGCATGGACATGGATGAGGTCGCGATGCAGCAACTCGCGCAGGCGCGCAGTGTCGCCATTCATCATGGCCTCGCACCGTTGCTGCTCGAGGGCGGTCAACGTTTTTGCGTCGTCAGGCGGGATGGATTCGGTCATATTGAATTCGAGTGGAGAAGTCGACGCGAAAGCGACGGGGGTTAGTCCGCGCCAAGGTCGGCTGTGAAGGAGGTGAGACGGGCGGGAGAACGAGCACTGCCGCGACTGCTACGCCGCGCGCTTCGTTCCCATCAGCACGAACAGCAAGGTGGCCGGCTTGTCGCTCTTGTTGCGCCACGCGTGGCGGTTGCCCTGCTGAATGGCAACGTCGTGTTGCTTTAGGAGGATCTCCTTGCCGTCGTCCAGTTCGAGGGTGATCTCACCCTCGAGCACGACGTCGTAGTCGATGCTGTCGGTGGTATGCATGCCCGGCGCATCCGGCTCGAATGTCTCCGCCAGACCCGGCAGCAACTGACCAAACTCCGCCCCGAATGCGGCACCATCGAAATCCGCGCTCATCATCACTGAGTCGGGCGGAAACGTGACAAACATCAACCGCGAGCCGCCGGGGCCCGGGAGAAAGTTGGCGTCGACAGTTGGATCGCTGAACGAGCTCTTGCTGGCTGCCTCGCTCTGCGCGGTGGTCGACCAGAGCAGCGTCGCCTCGAACCCCGGCACGCTCTTGAAAGCAGAAACCCGGGCCGCCGTTTCGTCCGACAAGACGCTGGACGTGCCGGTTGATCCCAATCCCAAAACTACACGTCTGACCTTCATGTTTGTCTCCTGTAAATGTGCGAAGGCCTGGATACACGAGAAGGTTTTGGACCCGCCAGAACATGCACAAAGCCGATTTTGTGCAATATTGCATTCGATCGATACTGAACTTCATCGGGACGAACCCTAATGCTCGTAGCGAGGTTTTGTGCATACTCTTCTTTTTGTGCACTGCAGCGCGTGCAGCACCGAAGTGCTGACTGACCGTCTGCCGTAGGGCTTCAGCCGTTTGTACCGACATACTTCGCGAGTGCGAACGATTCAGCGGTTCAAACCGTCATCAGCGTCGGGCGTTGAAAGACTCCAGGTCATGCAGATCAGCAACCTGGCGGCCAATTCACACGAGGAGTGCGAGAGTGAAGTCAAGAATTTGATCGCTGAGAAGTTTGCGGGCCTGTCGCCGCCTCAGGCGCGGTTCCAACCATCTCGCGCGATTTCCACTAGATGCGAGTTCGACGGCAGCTTTACACTGGTTGCTGCCAGTCGCAGGCGTCCGCTGAAGGCTGCTCTGTTTTAAAGCTACTTTCGGCACCAAACCGGAGCTTCCATCCGTCAACCGCTGTGCTGCAGCGCGACTGCACTGACAACGGGCCCGGAGTGCGAGATTTACTACGTCACGCGTTCTCGAATCCATGCGTCTCGGATCGCGCGCAGATGCCGGTGGTCGGTACCGCAGCAGCCGCCCAGCACATTGAGCATCGGCAGTGGCGTGCGTAGTCTTCGGTAGCGCTCACCCAAATCGGCCGGGTCACCGATGTCCAACTCGGTCGCGGCGTCCAGCTCGGCGTGGCTGCGCGTTGACGCGTTCGCTCGAATACCTCGAATCCTCGTGGTCCAAGCTCCACCATCGGCGAAGCACGCCTCGAAGTGGCTCGGATGTGCGCAGTTCACCGCAAAGTACGCGGGCGCCGTATCTGCATCCACTTGCTCTATTGCTTCGCGCAACGACTCGCCGCTGGGCAGCCGACCATCAGTCTCGACCGTGAAAGAGATTGCGACCGGCAAGCCGACCGCCTTGGCGGATCGAGCGACGCCCATGGCCTCGGCGCTGGTGGTCATCGTCACCGCTGACAACATGTCGACACCGCCCTTTTTCAGCGCCACGGCTTGCGGCAGGTGATAGGCCGCCGCATCGGTCGCGCTGCTTGGTGCATCGGCCATATAACCGTCGCCGCGCGGACCGATGATGCCGCTCAGGACCACCGGGCCGCTTAACCGGGCACGCCATTCATCCCGAAAATCACTCACCAGACGCGCGGCGTCGATGTTGGCCTGTTCAAGCGCCGATGCGTCATACCCGAGCAGGCGACCCCAGTCGGAGTTTGCCCGCCAAGTTGGCGTCTCCAGCACGAAGCCGGCGCCAGGGGCACCAGCGCACAGTTCGAGATAAGAACGGTAGTAGCGCTGCAGCCGCTCGCGCCCCGAGCAGTCCCGCAGCAGGACGAACGCCGCGAAGTGCGGCAAGTCCATGCCCTCCAGGAAGACAAGCGTCGTCTCAAGCCCACCGTCGCTGAAAAACAGTCCACCGGCGAGCTGCGGAAGCGTTGCATCGATCATGGCGTACCCCTCATTTCATTCTGGCGCGCCCGCAATCGACTTGCAATCGCTTGTAGGCGCGATGCCGGCGCCTACAAATTGCGATCGACCTTCTCCACTTGGTGGGCGGCGTCAGACCCGCAGTCGGCTAGAAGCGAACATTGGAGCAGGAATGACGACGAACCGGATAGAGGCCAGGATGTATACCTCGATGGATCTACAAAGCCTCAGGCGAAGTTAGTTTGGCTGAGCCAATGGAAGAGGACTGCGAGCGCCGGGTTGTTCCATAGTCCACGACGAACAACATTGGTTTCTGATCCCATGATGGTCTCCCATCAAGTTGAGGGGCTACAAAGGATGCGCGTCATATTGGAGGGTGTCCACCCGATGCTTGCACCCTGCATCGAACACTGCGCTGTTGGCTGTTACATGACGCTCATGGCATTGATCAAGAAGTTTTGGTCGCATGATCGACAAGCCGCGGCGTCACTTGCACTCGACGCGCTTGTATAAAAGCTGTGACACAGCAAGGGCAAACGTGGGACGTTGGGGAAACTGCGTCATGTTTGCGAGTCCTAAAGTAGAAACCTTCACTTCAGAAGGCATCCATGCAATTCCAGATCGATGTGGCCTCGAAGGCCAAACTTTCTCCGGACGATCAACAGGCGATGTCTCGGACGCTCGCGCTGTTGATGCGCGGCTTCGCGGAACGCAATGCAGATCTACTGGCCGACGTCTACAGTGATGACGCCGACTGGATCAATGCGTTCGGCAGCCGCAAGCGCGGCGCCGCGGAGATCGTCACCTACCTGCGCGGACTGTTCAACGACGCCAATTTCAACGAAGGCGAAGTCATCGCCCCGCCGGAAGTCACTCTGCGGATCCTCAACCCGGAAACAGCGGTCGTCTCTGCTCATTTGCGGATCAGGGGGCAGCGCCTTATCAATGGCGAGTTGTTGCACCGGGACAATCATTCGATCCGAATTCTGCAGCGCCGGGCGGCCGCCGACTGGGTTATCGTCTCCGAGATGTACATGGACGCCCATACCGAGCAGTCGTACTCGGGCCACAGCTGATACGACACGCAAGAAGTCAACACCTTCATGCGACCGCCGGCGGCGACATGATTGTTCCCAGTATGGTGACCAACTCTTGCGCGTGCCGGGCATGCACTGCCGTTGCAACATAGCCGTCCGGACGAATCAACCAGACATGGCCACCCGGGTAGTCGGCGTTGGCGTCTGCCTGCGCCGCCGTCGCGAATTCCTGCAGATCCGGCGGCAGCGTCGCGGCTGGCACGCCTACCGAGAGCACAGCGAATTTTCCTGCGCGAAGGATTTCATTCAATGTGGCGAGGCCGTGCGCGCCCGGAACCAGCGCGATGTCGACCGCGCGCTGGCCCGGCGCTGGGCGGCTCGGCGCGCCGGTGCCGGCCCGCGTCAGCGGGCTGTCGGCGTATTCGAGATCGACCTCGGACAACTGATCGACCATGTGCTGCCTGAGAGCGGGAAGCCGCCCGAGGCTCCTGGTCGCCAGCCGGCGGATTTCCTGCAGCAAGGGGTTGCGCAACATCGCCACGCGGGTCAGGTTGCCGGCGTTGCGCAGCACCTGGTCGCCTACGGCGCTGCGTTCCGTCGAGTAGCTGTCCAGCAGGCCGGGTGACGCGCGACCGTGCCAGACCATTGCAAGCTTCCAAGCCAGGTTGAATGCATCCTGCATGCCGGTGTTCATGCCCTGGCCGCCTGCCGGACTGTGCACGTGCGCCGCATCGCCGGCCAGGAAGACACGGCCACGCCGATAGTCACGGACCTTGCGCTCGTTGATGCGAAAGCTGTTGAGCCAGAACGGATTGGCGAGGCGAAGGCCGGGCGCCGCCCGCTGGTCGACGATCGCCTGGACCGCCTCCAGCGTGGGTACTGCAGAGGCGAGTTGGCCGGACGGCCCGCAATCCGCGATCACCCGCATGCGCAATCCGTCGATCGGGAAGAACGCGGCAATGCCCTCGGCGGCCCAGCAAATCGTGATTTCGTCGCGTGCCACGTCGCCCTGCACTTCGACATCGGCGAGAAGAAAGTCGGAGGGCGAGGTTTCGCCTTCGAAAGCAGCGCCGATCGCATGGCGCACCGTGCTGTGCGCGCCGTCGCACCCGGCGATCCACGAGGCACTGAATGACTCCATCCGGCCGTCCGCCAGCCTGATCGATGCCAGAAGGCCTGTCTCACGCTCGACGAACGACACCAGTTCTGTCGATCGCTCGACGGTGACCTGGAGCCGGGCGAGTTCCTCTTCGAGCAGGCGCTCCGTCTCCGACTGCGGAATCATCAACGCGAACTTCCAGGTGCTGCGCGCCATCGAGAACGGCACGTGCAGCAAGGACCGGCCGCCGGCTTCCTGGATGTTCACGCCGCGGGCGGGCATGCCGGCCGAAACGAACGCGGCTGCGCAACCTTCGATGTCGAGCATCTCCAGCGTCCGGGGCCACAGGACCAATGCCTTGGACTTGTCGGTGCGCGCCTGTGCCTTGTCCACGATTCGCACAGCCACGCCGCGGCGACTGAGGGCGATGGCGAGGGTCATGCCGACCGGGCCGGCACCCACGATCAAAACAGCGTCGTTCATTCGATGTCTCCGGTTGTGAGAGATCGGCACGTCATCAGGCGAACGATGCGGCCGGCGATGGCGCCTGCTGCAGCGAAAGCGCCCTGCGCCACACGATCTCGGCCTGAAGCGCCACCATGATGCCGATCAGCAGCAGCACCTCGCCGAAGCCGCCGTGCTCGATGGGCTGGTGCGCCGTGTACTGCCAGGCACCCAGGGCGAACTTGATCACGATCAGCAGGACGAACAGCCCGATGGTGAGCGGCGTGCCCTGCGTGTAGATCTGGCCATCGGGCTCGCGCCAGACCTTGCTCAATTTGCCGCGCGCGATGCCGACGGCCGCGCTGGCGGCGACACCGATGCCGAGAATCGCCCACGACATCGCGCTCGCGGGCAGGTAGAAGCCGCCGACGACCAGGCCGATCACGCTGTAGATCAGCGCCAGCTTGAAGCGTGTCTTGCCGACGACCGGATGCCGTATCGACTGCTTGTAGATCGCGTAGACGGTGAGCGCGACGATGAGGAGGATTTGATGCGGTGACATGGTGTTGTGTTCTCTGAAATGGGTGTGCGCGCTCAAAGGTCGTCCGGGCAGGACAGCGGCGGCCCGAGGAATTCGACGGCCCAGCGTTCGCCGAAGTGGCGCAAGGCGGTGGCGGCCCCGGGGCCTGCAGCCAACGCGTCGCGCAGCTCGAGGAAGAACGATTCGACGTCCACGCCCGACTGCACGAAAACCTGCTGCCGGGCGCCGGTGCCGGTCACGTTGACGAACGCGCGCGTGGCCCCGCGCGGCACGCTCACGAGGTCACCGCGGCGGGCGATGAACTGGCGCCCTTCCACCTCGAAAAGGTAGCGCCCGGTCAGGATCACGAACAGCTCGCTTTCTGCGCGCCGGTGCAGGGGGGGTCCGAAGCCGGCCGCGTGGGTGGTCTCGATCACGCTCGCCATGGCATCGTCGTTTCCGCCCCGAAGCCGAACACGCACGGTCAGGCCGAGCGCAGGGATCCGGATGATCGGCTCCTCCCGCAACGGTCGTGCGCTGCTGAGCAGGGCGGCCACGCTCACTTCCAGGAACCGTCCGGCAGGCGGCCGTGGTACGGCGTGTTGCGGCAATGGCCCCACGGGCCGCGCCAGTAGCCTGGCGGGCAGTTGTTGCGCACGATCGGGTACTCCTGGTAGTAGCCGCCCGGCAGCGGGCCGTAGTACGGCGTGTAGCGGCATCCGCCCCAGGGACCGCGCCATCCGCGCGGACCGCAGCCGCCCGACACCGGGACGATCAGCGAGGTGTCCACGCTGACCGAACCGCTGGCGATGGCCCTGTCCGGATTGGCGGGTTGCGCGGCATCGGCCGTTGCGGCGAGGGATGCCAGCAGTGCGGCAAAAAGTACCGCTGATTTCCGTGTTTTCATGATTCGACTCCGGTGAATTGAAGATGAGTCGATCGTAGAAACGAGGGCCTTTGCGATGTGTCCTCAGCGTCCCATTTCATGCTTTGCCGTCCCGACCTTCGGTGCGCCGTGGACGGGAAGGCCATTCCTGAGACGCCAGGGCAACACGGCGCTGCATCGCATTCCTAAACTCGATTTTTGTCTCGAGGAGTCCGCTTGGCGCTTGCAACACCCACCCGACTTTTGCATCGATGCATGCGCTTCCCGTGGCTGGTCGGCGCATGCGTGATGGCGGCGAGCACGCTGGCGGGCTGCGCCATCGGAGGAACCGAGGAACATGCCCGCGCGCCCTTCTACCGCTACGACCGCGAGGAAGTTCCCGGCGATCCGGGAACGGTCGTGCGAACCGAAGCCATGCAGGGCGCGCCGTCGAACGCCAGCGCCTACCGCATCCTGTACCGCTCGACCGGCCTCGATGGCGAGCCCATCATGGTCTCCGGCGTCGTCGTGGTGCCTGCAGGCCCGGCGCCCGCAGGAGGCCGGCCGGTCGTCGCCTGGGCGCATCCAACCACCGGCGTCGTGCAGCGCTGCGCGCCGTCGCTCGCACTGCTCATGTTCGATGACATGCCGGGCCTGCGCGACATGCTGGCACGCGGCTTCGTGGTCGTCGCCACGGACTACCCCGGCCTCGGTACGCCCGGCCCGCATCCGTACCTGGTCGGCGTCAGCGAAGGTCGCGCCGTGCTGGATTCGGTGCGCGCGGCCATCCGGCTTCCGGGCATCCAGGCGAGCCGGCGCTTCGCGGTCTGGGGCCACTCGCAAGGTGGCCAGGCCGCGCTCTTCGCCGGATTGCTGGCGCGGCGCTATGCGCCCGACATCGACATCACCGGCGTGGCCGCGACAGCGCCGGCAACCGACCTGGCGACGCTGTTGCACGACGACTTCGCATCGGACGGGGGACGCAACCTCACCGCCATGACGCTATGGTCCTGGGCGCGGGTCTACGGGCTGTCGCTGGAATCGGTGGTCGCACCGGCCGCCTTGCCCACCGTCGACGCCCTGGCCGGGGAATGCATCGAGTCGGTCTACGACATGATGGCGCGGCGCCGTTCACAGGGGCCGTTGGCCACCGCATTCCTGCGCATCGGCGATCTGACGCAGGTGGAGCCCTGGCGATCGTTCCTGCTGCAGAACTCGCCGGGCACCCTGCCTGCAGCGCTTCCTGTTTTTCTGGCGCAGGGTGACGCCGACACGCTGGTGCGGCCCGAAGTCACTGCGGCCTACGAAGCGAAGCTGTGCGCGGCCGGGAGCGCCGTGCGCATGCTGAAGATGCCCGGCGTGGGCCATGGCTTCGCCGGTTTCGAGAGCGCGAATGCCGCCGTCGGCTGGCTCGGCGATCGTCTGGCGGGACGCCCGGCACCGAGCGACTGCGCGTCGCCGCCCGGCCGATAGCGCTCAGTAGCGCGGGACCACGCGTGCGCTCTGCCCGCTGCCCTCGAGGTAGATGGGCTGGCCGGTGCGCAGTTCCGGATTGACCGGCTGGACCACCGACACGAGCACGCCGCTGCGCGTGCGCACGATCACCTGCTGGCCCGGCAGCGGCTGGTCGTATCGCTGCTGCTGTTCGTTGCCCAGCAGCCCGCCGCCGATGGCGCCCAGCACCATCGCCACGTCGCGCCCGTTGCCACGGCCGATCAGGCTGCCCACGCCCAGGCCGCCCAGCCCGCCGATGACGGCGCCCAGTCCCGCGGTGTGCGTCGACTCGAGTTGGGTGGGCGTGATCTGCTCGATCACGCCCTGGCGCACCTCGATCGCGCCCGGTGCCTGGCCGGTGGTCACCACGCAGGCGTGCAGGAAGGGAATGGCGGCCAGAAGAAGCAGGCGGGACATCGGTTGAGGGATCACGGAAGGCTTTCTCGATGCGGGTTGAACAGGTGAACGACGGCTCGCGCTCATTGGTAGAGCGTGCCCAGCCAGTGGTCGAAGCGCGTCGCCCTTTCGCTCTCGGCCGTAACGGTCTTCTGCGCGGCCAGCTTCGGGACTTCGCGTGCGCTGTAGCCGAACTGGTCGCGAAACGCGCGGCTGAAATGCGCTGCGGTCTTGAAACCATGGCCCTCGGCCAGGCGGGAAATGTTCTGACGCTCGTCGCTACGACTCAGGATGTCGTGCACACGCGCCAGCCGCCGCTCCCTGACGTAGTTGGACACGCCGCCCAGCGGTTCGAAGATCCGGTAGAGCGTTGAACGCGAGATCCGGAGGTAAGCACACAGGTCCAGCGCCCCGTAACCGTCGGTGCCAAGGTTCTGGTCGACGTGCTTGCGGGCCCTGCGCAGCAACACCGATTCGATCGCCGGCCGCGCGGCTTCGCTGTTGTCCGGCGTGAGTGCGAGGCTCGCCGCGACCAGGCTGACGGTCGCGCGCGCCAGGCCCGGGATCTCTTCGGGCGAGACGGCCGGAAGCCCCTGCATCAGCGCGCCGAGGTGATCGGCCAGGAGACCCGTGCAGGCATTGACCGGCGATGCGCCATGAAGCTTCATCGGCCTCGACAGCGCGCCTTCAAGCGAGTCGCGCGGGATGTACATGATCGCGGTGCTGGAGCACGACTCGCTCGACTCCGGCAGCGTCATGTCGGTGAGCACGAAGCGGCCGGGAGAAAGCTCGACCTGCCGGTCGCCCGCATCCAGCGCGAACCTGCCTTCGCGCAGGAGGATGAGGCGGTAGTGATCGAGCTGGTCGAAGCGGATGTTCTTCTCGCGCCGCATGCGCGTCTGGACCGGACCGAACTGGCCTGTGCCGATGATCACATCGTCCATGCGCCACATGGCCACGTCGGCGCGGAAGGCCGGCGCATCTTGCGGCGCGATCGACATTTCCCAACTGCGCGAGAGGGAGTCGCGCCAGCACTCGAGCGCGGTGGCCGGCGAGGTGAGGCTCGAATCGAAGCGGATGTGCGGAAGTTGGGTGGCGGCGGCACGGGACATTGGACGCTTTCGTCAATCGCCTGGAATCGGGCGACGGGTCGCTTGCATCGTCTTGGACGCAACGACTACGGCTCCCCTCTGTAGGACAACAGTGTAGGACTCGCCATGCGCTTTGTGTGTGCCAGGCGTCCCAGCTTTTGCCCCTGCGTCCCAGGCCATCCCACAGACAGGCGATGCGTCAGTCGGCCCGCACGTTGGCGGTTCGGGCCATGGCCGTGAGCAGCCGTGTTTGCTCTGCATAGAACGCCTGGGCCGGCCGCCATGCCAGCGCCTGCGGGACAAAGCCGCCAGTCGACGCGAGCGCGTGGCGGGTCGGCTCCTGCCCCAGCACCTCGAGGACCGCCTGATGCCACTGCGCCGTGACCGCGTCGGGCGTTCGCTGCGGCAGGAAGATGCCGACCCAGACCCCGGGGTATCCGAAGCCGCGGGCGGCGGCACTCTCGTCGAAGGTTGGCGTGGTCGGATAGCGCAGGGCGCGCTGCGGCGCCGCCACGCCGAGCACCTTGATCTTGCCGCCATCGACGAGCGAACCCAGCACGTTGTCGACCGGCAGCACGGCCAGGTCGATCGTCCCGGCCATCAGGTCCTGCAGCATCGGCGCACCGCCACGGTAGGGGACGTGCGTGGCGTCGAGTGCGATCGCCTTGCGCAGATTTTCCGTCACGATGTGATAGTGCGATCCCGTGCCGGGACTGCCGTAGTTGATGGGCGCACTGCCCACACGTTTCGCCATCGCGGAGAGCTCGTCGATCGAGTCCGCCTTGAGGCCGGGGCGGCCGTACAGTGCCATCGGCGCGGTGTACAGGATCCCCAGCAGCTTGAAGTCGCCCGCCGAATAGGCCAGCCCCTTGATCGTGAGCGGCGCGAGGATGGTTTCGGTGGGCGAGCCGACCAGCACGAGCGAGCCGTCGGCCGCACCTCGGGCCACCTTGGTGGCGCCGATCGAACCGCTGGCCCCGCTGAGGTTTTCCACCACCACGACCCGCTCGAGCGCCTTTGCAAAAGCCGGTGCGAAAGCCCGGGCCAGCACGTCGGACGCGCCACCCGCGGGATACGGGACCACCAGCGAGACGGTTCCGCGCGCCGGCCCCTGCGCCGGGATCTGAAGCGATACGGCAAACAGGCAAGTGGCACTGAGAGCGGCGATGAGGCGGCGGCGGGTCACGTGGCCGCCAGTATCCGCGAACGGCCGCCTCTTCAGAAAATCGCCTGGATCGTCGGGCCGTTGTACACCTGGCATTCGCCGGTACCGCCGCCGGCCATGCCCTGCAACGGCTGCAGCATGTGAAGCCGGCAACGCATCGCGCTGCCCGTCGGCGTCGACAGGTTCGCGATGACCTTGCCGCTGTAGACGGTCGAGAACTGCGTGACATCGAACGCGGCAGGCCCGCCGTAGCCCCAATAGGGCCAGTCGGGCCAGCCTGGCGCCCAGCCGCCCCACATGGGCGCCATGACATCGGACTGCGTCTGCCGGGTGATCTGCACGAAGCGGCCCGTGTAGACCGCACCTGGGAGCGTCGCCGCCATCGTGCCGGCGATGCCGCCGTCGGTGCTGTTCCAGGTGAAGGGAACCGCTTGCGGCTTGCCGCCGCGCACCAGCTCGCCGGTGCCTGTGCCGCTGCTGGCGCAAGCGCCGAGCAGCAGGCTCGCGCCGAGCGCCAGCACGGCAACGCAGGAGGTCTTGTATTGCATCGCCGCCGTCTCAGTAACGGATGCCGCGGTGGTATTCGTCGGAGATGGCGACTTCTTCCTGTGCCTGCCGGATCAGCTCGATCGCGCGGGCTGCGTGGCCGCCGAAGGTCGGGCCGTTGACCTGCACCGCGCCCTGGATGTGGTTGATGGCGGCCTGCAGCGCCCGCTCTGCATTGTCGAAATTCGGATGCGACAGCGCGTACGAGGCGGCGCATCCCGTTAGAAGCACCGTGGTGACAACGCCGGCGAAAAAGGAAGAGACAGACTTCATGATGAGGGTCCTGCAAAAAGGTGATTGCCACATGTGTGGCGCTGTTGGAAAGTGATGCCATGAAGTCTAGAAACGAAGGCCGCGGCGCAGTTGTCGCTGCGTCCCAACTCTTCGTCGCCAGTCCCACACACGACGCGCCGTGAACGCGGCCCGTGATTAAACTGGCGCGATCGGCCAGCCCAACATGAGGGTCGCTCATGACGAACATTGCCAAGCCGCGAAACCCTCTGCCCCGCGCAGTGATCGGGCTCGATCGGGGGCTTTCGCCGGTGCAGCGCTTCGAGCAGTTCCGGTGGTTGATGTCGAACAACGCCGACGTCTCTTCCGACTCTCCCGAGACCTTTTCCATGGATGCCACGGTGTGGCAGGTGGGAAAGGCCACGCTCCTGTCGTGCCGCTTTCCCGAGCTGGTCATGGAGCGGTCGCCCAAACTGGTGCGCACGCTCGATTCCGATCGCTACCTGTTGCGAATCAACCGGTCGTCTCCGATCACGGTCGACACCGATGGCCGCCGCGTCGTGGCCGGCCCGGGCCAGGTGCTGCTGATGGACGCCTCGCGGCCCGAGACGATCCGGACCTGCGCAGGGCCGCACCTGACCCTGTCGCTGCCCCGTGAGGAGGTCGCCGGTCTGCTGCCGGGCAACCTAGACCTCAATGGTCTGGTACTCAAGGGCGAGGTGGCCAAAATGCTCGCGGGCCATCTGCTGCGACTGGAGGAGCAACTGGAGAACCTTTCGCTGGCAGAGGCGAGTGGCGTGATCACCGCGGCCGTGCACCTTCTCGGGGCCAGCCTTGCACCCACCGTGAACACGCTCGGCTTGGCGCGACCTGCCATCGAGCAATCCTTGCTCCAGCAGGCGAAGGGCTTGATCGAGCGCAACCTGCGATCCCGCGAGCTCGATGCCGAGGCCTTGTGCGCCGAGCTGAAGGTGTCGCGCAGTACCTTGTACCGGGTCTTTTCCCCGCTGGGAGGCGTGGCAGCCTACGTGCGCGAGCGGCGCCTTGCCGCGATCCACTCCCTGCTGAGTTCGAGAAACTTCGAGGGCGGGCGCAACTACCTCGGCAGGATCGCCGACGACTTCGGCTTCTCCAACGCGTCGCACTTCAGCCGGGCTTTCCGGGACCAGTTCGGCTATTCGCCACGCGAGGCGCGGGACGTGGTGAACGGCCCCGGCCCCAAGGCGACCGCGCGCCAGCAGGCGCAGCAGCTTGCCGGCCGCTACGGCCAATGGAGTTTCTCCGTCCCCGATCAGGCTATTGGCTGAGCCGTCCGAAGCCGAGCTGGCCCGCCGCCGTCATGATGCGCAGGCTGGCCGAATGCCATTCCGCCAGACAACGGATGCGCTCGTCCTGCGCAGAGGCCAGCGCCTGCTGGCTGGCGAGCATCACCAGCACGTCCGACGTCCCGCGCTGGTAGCCGCGCTGCGCGTTTTCGAGCGCGGCCGACGCGGCCCGCAACAGCGCGTCTGACGCGTCC
>CAXTCC010000032.1:0-26099 GCA_964242015.1 uncultured Variovorax sp. | reverse complement strand
GTGTGGAGCCTGATGCTAGGCATCGGCACCGGCATGACCGCGCTGGTGCTCGGCGCGGTGGTGGCCAACCGCTGGTTCGTCGGGCGGCGCGGCCTGGTGATGGGCATGCTGACCGCCAGCGCCGCCACCGGACAGCTGGCCTTCCTGCCGCTGGCCGCCTGGATGATCGAGCACTGGGGCTGGCGCTCGGCCGTCGCACCGGTGTTCGCCGGTGCCGCGTTGATCGCCGGGCTGTGCCGGCTGTTCATGCGCAACCGGCCGGCCGACATCGGCTTGCTGCCGTACGGCCAGACGCCCGCGCAGGCCGCCGCCGTGCCGCCGCAAGCGGCAATCGCCATGAACTGGCGCACGCCGTTCGTGATCCTGAAGGAAGCCTCGACCAGCAAGACCTTCTGGATCCTCGCCGGCACCTTCTTCATCTGCGGCCTGAGCACCAACGGCCTGGTGCAGACGCACTTCATCTCGCTCTGCGGCGACTACGGCATGAGCGCCGTGCCGGCCGCGTCGGTGCTGGCGATGATGGGCGCGTTCGACTTCGTCGGCACCATCCTCTCGGGCTGGCTCTCCGACCGCTACGACAACCGAAAGCTCCTCTTCTGGTATTACGGCCTGCGCGGCCTGTCGCTGTTCTGGCTGCCGCATTCGGAGTTCTCGATCTACGGCCTGGGCATCTTCGCGATGTTCTACGGGCTCGACTGGATCGCCACCGTGCCGCCGACCGTCAAGCTGGCCGGTGCCGCCTTCGGCCCGCAAAAGGTCGGGCTGGTGTTCGGCTGGATCTTCGCGGCGCATCAGCTCGGTGCCGCGACGGCTGCCTATGGCGCCGGCTTCGCGCGCACCTTGCTCTTGACCTACAGCCCGGCGCTGTACGCCGCTGGTGCCGCATGTTTGCTGGCCGCGGTGCTGGTGCTGCTGATCAAGCGTCCGGCCGGCCCGGCTTCGGCAACGCAAATCAAACAGCCCGTCGGCCCGACTCGTGCCGTGCGCGCTTGAGGAAGATGAAATGACCGCGACCACCATCGATCCCCGGACCCGTCTGCTGCTCGAAGCACCGATCGTCCCGACCCTGCTGCGGCTCGCCGCACCCAACATCGTCGTGATGGTGGCGCAGGCCGCCGTCGGCCTGATCGAAACCTATTTCGTCGGCAAGCTGGGGCTCGACGCACTGGCCGGCATGGCGCTGGTCTTCCCGATCGTCATGCTGATGCAGATGACTTCCGCGGGCGCCATGGGCGGCGGCATCGCGTCGTCGATCGCGCGTGCGTTGGGGGCAGGCCGGCGCGACGATGCGGACGCTCTGGTGCTCCACGCCGGCGTGATAGCGCTCGGATTCGGCGTCGCGTTTTCAGCCGTGCTGTTGCTCGGCGGGCGCTGGTTGTATTCATTGATGGGCGGCAGCGGCGCCGCCCTCGAAGCTGCGTTGACGTACTCGCACTGGGTCTTCGCCGGCGCGATCCTGGTGTGGATGTTCAACTCGCTCGCGGCGGTGATTCGCGGCACCGGCAACATGGCGGTGCCGGCCAACGTGACGGTGGTGGGCGTGGTCTTCTTGATCCCAGTGTCGCCGCTGCTGATCTTCGGCTGGGGTCCGATTCCGGGCATGGGCATCGCCGGTGGCGCGATCGCGTTGTTGCTCTACTACCTGGGCGGCACGATTGCGCTGCTCATGTATTTGCGGTCGAGCCGCAGCTTGCTCAAGCCGAAAGTCGCTGGCGTCAAACTGCGCTGGCCGCTGTTCCGGGACATCCTCGTCATCGGCCTGGTCGGCTCGATCTCGACCGTGGCGACCAACCTGTCGATCGGCATCGCGACGGCGTTGTCCGGTCACTTCGGGCCCGGTGCCATCGCAGGTTACGGCACGGCCTCGCGACTCGAATACCTGCTGGTGCCGCTGGTGTTCGGGCTCGGCGCGCCGCTGGTCGCGATGGTCGGCACCTGCATCGGCGCGGGTCAGCGCGAGCGTGCCATGCGCGCCGCGTGGACCGGTGCCGCAATGGCCTTCGCGCTGACCGAAATCATCGGCATCGCTGCGGCGATCTTTCCGCGCGAATGGCTCGGCCTTTTTGGGAACGACCCTGCGATGCTCGAAACGGGTTCGCAGTACCTGCGCGCGGCCGGCCCGATGTACGGCTTCTTCGGCGTGGGTCTGGTCCTGTACTTCGCGTCGCAGGGCGCGGGCCGCCTGCTGTGGCCGGTGATAGGCAACCTGGCGCGGCTCGCTGTTGCGGCCATCGGTGGCTGGCTCGCGCTGCGCTGGGGCGGACAGCTGTCGCAGGTGTTCGCGATGCAGGGCGTCGCGATGGTGGTGTACGGCATCGTCATCGCGTCGGCCATTGCGGGCGGCGCCTGGTTCGGCCGGGTCGGTTGGCCACGCAGCACGGCCGGCTTGCTGCGGCGTTTGCAGCAAGCGGCCTAGGCGTTCTCAACGGCGATAGGGGTTGTTCGGCGCCCGGTCGTAGCGATTCGGCACGCCATCGCGATCGTTGTCCCAACGGCCGCGGCGGTGATCCCCGCGACGGTCGTGGTCGCGGTAGTAGCGCGGCGGCGGTGCGTAGTAATGGCGCGGCGGCGGACGGCGGTAGTAGCCGGGCGGCGGGGGCGGGGCGGGCACGACATAGACCTGTGTCTGAATCACGCGGCCACCGAACGGCTGCGCCTGCGCCGCGGTACCGATGGCACCGAGCGACAACAGGGCGGCTGCGGCAATGGCGAAAGAGAGTTTTTTCATGGCAACTCCAATGGAGTGATAGGAGCCACTATCGTCACCGGCCGATGTGAAGTCTTTGTAAGCCGCACGCGAAGTGTCATGAACAACTGTAAGCCGTCAGCGGCCGTTCAGCCTCGGTGTTTGCCTGCAGTCGGCGGTGCCGACGCGCACGCAGGCGCTGGCAGCATCCGTCGCAGCGCGTCGAAGAACAGGTCCGACTGTTCGCGTTCGCTTTGCACTTGCGCGGCGACCTTCGCCGCCAGCAGTGCATCGACCGGTGCCAATGGCCGGCCTGTCGATTGCGCGATGACCTGGTGCAGGCACGCGCGTTCGAGGTAGTACAAATCGTCGTACGCGTGCGCGATGGTCGCGCCGGCGACGACCACGCCGTGATTCGCCAGAAAGGCGACGTCCTTGCCGGCCATCGCATGCGCGATGCGCTCGCCTTCTGCATCGTCGAGCGCGAGGCCGTTGTAGTGGCCGTCGATCGCGATGCGGTTCATGAAGCGCATCGCGTTCTGGCTCAGCGTCGGATCGAGCGCGCGGTCTGCGGTGAGCGTGAGTGCCGTCGCATAGGGCATGTGGCAATGCAAGACCACGGCGTGACCGGTGATGCGATGGACCGCACCGTGGATGAAGAGGGCGGTCGGCTCCACGCGGTGTCGCCCGGCCAGCACGTTGCCCTGCACGTCGATGAGCACGATGTCTTCGGCGCCGATCTCGCTCCAATGCAAGCCGCGCGGGTTGATGAGGTAACGGTCTTGCGCGCCGGGCAGCAACACGCTGAAGTGGTTGCAGACGCCCTCGGACAGACCGTGGTGGGCGGCAGCACGCAAGGCGAGCGCCAGGTCGTCGCGCAGCTGGCGCACGGCCGGGCTGGCGTAGTCGGCCTCGGCGGATGGCGCAAAGGCGGAAGGCAGGGCGCTCACGTGCGCACCACGCCGTTGTAGGCAGCGACGAAAGCCATCGCGGTGTCGCGCACCGCCGACGCCTCCTTGCCGGGCTTGTAGAGCGACGAGCCGATGCCGAAACCGGTCGCGCCCGCGGCCCGCCATTCGGTCATGTTGCTCGGCGTGATGCCGCCCACTGGCATCAGCGCGGTGCCGGCCGGCAGCACCGCCAGCAACGCCTTCACGACGGCCGGCGACGCCAGCTCGGCCGGAAACAGCTTGAGCCCGGTGGCGCCCGCGGCCAGCGCGCCAAAAGCTTCGGTCGGCGTCATCACGCCGGGCAGGCACACCAGGCCGAGCCGCGCGGCTTCGGCGACGACCTCGGCATTGAAGTTGGGCGAGACGATGAGCTCGCCGCCGGCCTCGCGCACCTGGTGGACCTGTGCCACGGAGAGCACGGTGCCGGCGCCGACCAGTGCCTGCGGAAAGCGCGCGCGCAACAGCGCGATGCTCTCGTACGGTCGCGGTGAATTCAGCGGTACTTCGAGCAGCCTGAAACCGGGCTCGACGATGGCATCGCCGACGGCAGTCGCTTCCTCGGGCGAGAGGCCACGCAGGATGGCGACCAGTGGCAGTTCGCGCGTCGCCGCGCTGAATTTTTCGAGGGGGGTCATGGTGTTCATGGGAGGTTGTCAGTCCGATGTTTTTTGATAAGCAGACAGCGCGTGCAGCCCGGCCCACGTCGCCTCCGCGCCCAGTGTGTGATTGGCGACGCCGATCGTCCGCAACGCCAGCGCATAGCGTTCGGTCAAGGCGGGCGAGCCGATGAGGACCACTTCGCCGACGCCGTGCAGCGACTGCGTGCGCAGCTCTTCGCCGATCAGCAGCCCTGAAAGATAGCTTGCCACTTCGGCCTTGGGCATGCGGTCGAACAAGGGCAGGGAACGGGCACCGAACGCGTTGTGCAGCACGCCCTGGCCGTTGTCGGTCTGCGTCACGCCCTGCAAAAAAGCGGCCTCGTCGAGTGGCGCGCTCGCATCCAGCATGCGCGCCAGAATCGAATGCTGGCTCAGCAGCGCGTAGAACTCGCCGGTCATGAAAGTGCGGAAGCCGGCGACGCGGCCTTTGCGCACGATGACCCACTTGTTGTGCGTGCCCGGCAGCACGAAGACGCCTTCGTCGCGGCCCGTCAAAGCCATCGCGCCGAAGATCTGCACTTCTTCGCCGCGCATCACGTCCGGCACGCCGTCGTGTTCGTCGCTGAGGCCGGGCACCATCGAAATCGTCCGCTCCGCATTGCTTTCGATGTCGACGATGCTGCTGCCGACCTCGACCCTGCCGGCCGGGCAAGCGCAGTACGGCGCTTCGATCCAGCCTTGCTTGCTGCCGGCCATGCCGGAGATGAGGCAGCGCGAGCCGCGCGGCCGCATCCATGCGCCGAAGAGCGAATCGAAGACAGCCGGAAATTCACCGGGCGGCACGGTCAGGATGCCGCGCGGATGGCTTTGCTCTTCGAGCACGCGCCCCTCGGCGTCGAGCAGCGCGCCTCGCAGTGAGCTCGTGCCCCAATCGATCGCGACCAGATTCATATTCGGATTCTCTTTCGTCAGCTGGTGTTCAGGGTTTGTCCTGCGGAAAACCGGTTTCATTGCACATACGATAGGCGCCGCCCCAATTCCCGGAGATTCGTTTCATGTCGCATTTTCAAGGCATCCGTCGCAGGCACGCCCTGCAGGCCCTCGGCGCCGTCGCGCTTCCGCTGTCGTCGCTGTCCGCATGGGCCGACGACTATCCGAGCAAGGCGATCGAACTGGTCGTGCCGGCATCGGCTGGCGGCGGCACCGATGCGCTCGCGCGTGCCTTCTCGGAAGCTGTGAAGAAGTATCTGCCGCAACCCGTGGTGGTCAACGACAAGCCCGGCGCCAGCGGCGTGGTCGGAATGAGCGACGTACTCAACGGCAAGTCGGACGGCTACAAGGTGTGCGTCGTCATCGCCGAACTGGTCATCCTGCCGCACCTCGGTCTCGCCAAGTTCAGCTACGCCGACTTCCAGCCGATCGCTCGCCTGAACGCCGACCCGGCCGCCATCACGGTACAGGCCAGCGCGCCCTGGAACACCATCGAGGAGTTTATTGCCGCTGCCAAGGCCAAACCCGATGAAATGAAGGTCGGCAACTCCGGCAACGGATCGATCTGGCACTTGGCCGCAGCCGGCTTCGAAGACAAGACGGGCGTCAAGTTCAACCATGTGCCTTACCAGGGCGCGGCGCCCGGCGTGGTGGCATTGCTCGGCGGCCATATCGACGCGGTCGCAGTGAGCCCCGGCGAGGTTGCAGCCCACGTGCAGGGCGGCAAGCTGAAGATGCTCGCCGTCATGGCGGACCAGCGGCTGAAGGGCTTCCCCAACGTGCCGACGCTGAAGGAACGCAAGATCGATTTGTCGATCGGCACCTGGCGCGGGCTGGCGGTGCACAAGTCGACACCGCCGGAGATCGCGGCGGTGCTGCGCACCGCTACGCGCAAGGCTGCCGACGAGCCGGTGTTGCGGGAGCAACTCGACAAGCTGAACCTTGGTTTCTCCTATGTGGACGCGCCGGAGTTCGGTCAGGCGATGCAGCGAGACAACGAATACTTCAAGGCGCTGGTGCAGAAGCTGGGGATCAAGGCCTGACGCTGCCGAGTCGCGGCGCCGCTGCGCTGCAGCGCCGATGCAGGGGTCGCGGCACAAAACAAAAAAAGGCGCCGAGGCGCCTTTTTTTGTCGATCGAACTCCGATCGATCTGTTCGTGATGCGTCCGCGATCAGCGGCCGAACGAACGGCCACCGCCGCCGCCACCACCACCGTAGCCGCCACCGCCACCACCCGAGCGGCCACCGCCGCCCGAGCGGTTGCCGCCGTAACCACCACCACCGCCGCCACCGCCACCTGAGCGACCGCCGCGTCCGCGACCGGCGCCCATGTGATCGACGCTCGTGCGCAACGGATCCGGCTGACCCTCGACACCGCTCGTGATCGACTCGGCGCGTTGATGCGCCACCTGGTTGGCTTGCGTCGGGCTGTGGCTGTTGCCGTGATGGCGCGGCTGGCGCTCATCGAGCGAGCCCTGCGGCTCACGTGCCTCGCGCGGTTCACGCGGCGCGAAAGGCGCGTGATGCGGCGCACGTGCCGGGCTTTGCGGGCCGCGACCTTGACCTTGCGGTGCACGACCGCCCGGGCCACGCGGACCCTGGCCGCCGCCGTTGGCATTCCGGCCCTGGCCTTGACCCTGTCCCTGGCCACCACCGCCACCACCGCGGCGTTGACCGCCACCACCGCCACCGTTTCCGCCGCCACCGCCACCCGAGCGCTCGCCGCCCTGGCCGGCCTTGTTCTCGCGAATGCGGCTCAGCATCTCAGTGCGCGCGGCCTTGGCTGCCGCCTGCATCACGTCGCGGCTCGGCGGACGACCGGCACCGCCCCAGATCGTCTGGCGACCCATGGCGATCGGCTCGGCGCGTTCGCCTTCTTCGGGGCCGAAGCCGTCGACGATCTTCACCGGGATCTGCTGCTTGGTGAAGCGCTCGATCTCCTGCATGAAGCCTTCTTCGTCCAGGCACACGAAGCTCACCGCCTCGCCGCTCGAACCGGCACGGCCGGTGCGGCCGATGCGGTGAACATAGTCTTCGCTGACGTTCGGGATTTCGAAGTTGACGACGTGCGGCAGCTCGTCGATGTCGATGCCGCGTGCGGCGATGTCGGTCGCGACCAGCGCGCGAATGTCGCCGCTCTTGAAGCCGGCCAGCGCCTGCGTGCGCGCGCTCTGGCTCTTGTTGCCGTGCAACGCCATCGCCTGGATGCCGTTCTTCGTCAGGAACTCGGCCACGCTGTTGGCGCCGAACTTGGTGCGGGTGAACACCAGCACCTGGCTCCAGTTGTGCTCGTTGATGACGTGTGCGAGCAGCGCCTTTTTCTTGCCGCGGCCGACCGGGTGAATGGTCTGCGTGATGCGTTGCACGGTCGTGTTGGCCGGCGTCACCTGAACGCTTTGCGGGTTCTTCAGCAACGTGGCGGCGAGGTCGCGAATTTCATCGCTGAAGGTGGCCGAAAACAGCAGGCTCTGCTTTTCCTTCGGCACCAGCGCGAGGATCTTCTTGACGTCGTGGATGAAGCCCATGTCGAGCATGCGGTCGGCTTCGTCGAGCACCAGGATCTGCACTTGCGACAGGTCGAGCATGCCTTGTTGCTGCAGGTCGAGCAGGCGGCCCGGCGTGGCGACCAGGATGTCGACACCCCTCTTCAGCTTGCTGATTTGCGGGTTCATGCCGACACCGCCGAAGATCACCGTCGACTCGAGATCGAGGTATTTGCCGTAGGTGCGGACGGATTCTTCGACCTGCGCCGCGAGTTCACGCGTGGGGGTCAACACAAGGGCGCGGATGGCAGTGCCACCGAACTTGTTGGTGCCGCTGGCGCTCAGGGTGAGCTTGTGCAGCATCGGCAAGGTGAAGGCCGCGGTCTTGCCGGTGCCGGTCTGGGCGCCGCCGAGCAGATCGTGCCCGTCGAGTACCACGGGAATGGCTTGCGCCTGGATGGGGGTCGGGGTGTCGTAGCCATGCTCGTGCACAGCCTTCAAGATGGCGGGAGCCAACTTCAGATCATCAAAATTCATTGGAAGCAATAAGCGCCTTACACGGCGCAGTGGTATCGGCCCGCTCAACGTCTTGTGCGACGCGAAGCCAGTAGGGGCAGATGAAGGTCAGGAGTGGGAGCCGAGAGCCTGTCGCATGCGAATGCTGAAAGCCATCTTGTCCCCGGCAGAGAGCCGGTGTCGCGGGCAACTGGACCCGGCAACGGTATGGATTGTCGCATGAGTCGATAATCGAGGGTTGCCGCGCCCGACCTGGAAAATTTTGTCGTGGCGCCCGCGCAACCTCTCCGCGCACTCCTTCTCGCAATCAACGTTATCCAAAGCAGTCAACACAGATGGCCCAATACGTCTATTCGATGAACCGTGTCAGCAAGACCGTGCCGCCCAAACGGCAGCTCTTGAAAGACATTTCGCTCTCGTTCTTCCCCGGCGCCAAGATCGGCGTGCTCGGCCTCAACGGCTCGGGCAAATCGACCCTCCTCAAGATCATGGCCGGCGTCGACAAGGAGTTCGAGGGCGAGGCGCTTCCCATGCCGGGGTTGACCATCGGCTATCTCGAGCAGGAGCCCAAGCTCAACAACGAGCACACGGTGCGCCAGTCGGTCGAGGAGTCCATGGGCGCGGTATTCGCTGCCAAGGCACGCCTCGAAGAGGTCTATGTCGCCTATGGCGCCGAAGACGCCGATTTCGATGCACTGGCGACCGAGCAAGCCCAGCTTGAAGCCATCATCGCCACGGCCGGCACCGACTCCGAACACCAGCTGGAAATCGCCGCCGACGCGCTGCGCCTGCCGCCGTGGGACGCGACGATCGGCCTGCTCTCCGGTGGTGAAAAGCGCCGCGTGGCGCTGTGCCGACTGCTTTTGTCCAAGCCGGACATGCTGCTGCTCGACGAGCCGACCAATCACCTGGACGCCGAGTCGGTCGAGTGGCTGGAAGTGTTCCTCAAGCGCTTTTCAGGCACCGTGGTGGCCATCACCCATGACCGCTACTTTTTGGACAACGCGGCCGAATGGATCCTCGAAATGGACCGGGGTCGCGGCATTCCGTGGAAGGGCAACTACAGCACGTGGCTGGAGCAAAAGGGCGAGCGCCTGGCGCAAGAGCAAAAGGGTGAAGAAGCCCATGCCAAGGCTCTGAAAAAGGAGCTGGAATGGTCGCGCCAGAACCCCAAGGCGCGCCAGGCCAAGAGCAAGTCGCGTCTGGCCCGCTTCGAAGAGCTGAGCGACATGGAATACCAGAAGCGCAACGAGACGCAGGAAATCTTCATCCCGGTGGCGGAGCGGCTCGGCCAGCAGGTGTTCGAGTTCCACAACGTCAGCAAGTCCTTCGGTGACCGGATGCTGATCGACGACCTGAGCTTCACCGTGCCGCCGGGCGCGATCGTCGGCATCATCGGGCCGAACGGTGCCGGCAAGTCGACGCTGTTCAAGCTGATCGCCGGCAAGGAACAGCCGGACACCGGCGAAGTCATCATCGGCTCGACGGTCCGTGCGGCCTTCGTCGACCAGCATCGCGACGAACTGGCGAACCAGAAGACCGTGTGGGAAGACATATCCAACGGCCTCGACATCATCAACGTCGGCAAGTTCCAGATGGCCAGCCGCGCGTACGCGGGTCGCTTCAACTTCAACGGTGCCGACCAACAGAAGAAGGTCGGCACGTTGTCGGGCGGCGAACGCGGCCGGCTGCACCTGGCCAAGACGCTGATCGCCGGCGGCAACGTGCTGATGCTCGACGAGCCGTCGAACGACCTCGACGTCGAAACCCTGCGCGCGCTCGAGGACGCGTTGCTGGAGTTCGCCGGCACCGTCATGGTCATCAGCCATGACCGCTGGTTCCTGGACCGCATCGCGACGCACATCCTCGCTGCCGAAGGCGACAGCCAATGGACCTTCTTCAACGGCAACTACCAGGAGTACGAAGCCGACAAGAAGAAGCGCCTGGGCGAAGAAGGCGCCAAGCCGAAGCGGATGCGCTACAAGGCGCTCAAGTAGGCGAACGGCCCGCTACGCTGCATTGCGCTTACAAATGAAACCGCCTCAGGGCGGTTTTTTTGCGCCTGTCCGGGACGGCGATGTCACCATGCGCAGATGACGATCACTGCCGCAAAAGCGCTGGGAACATTGGGCACGGCTGTGTCGGTTTGCCTTGTTTCGTGTGGCGGCGGCGGAGGGGGCGGCGGTGGTGGATTCGCTGCCGTCGGTGCAGGCACCACACCGGCGCCTGCACCCGCACCACCCGCCGCGCCCGCACCACCGCCACCGCCACCCGCGCCTGCACCGGCTGTTGCGCCGCCACCGCCCGGCCCGCTCAAGGTCGTCGAAGCCGCGACGGGCTTGACGGCACCATGGAGTCTGGCCTTCCTGCCCGACGGAAAGATGCTCATCACGCAGCGCACCGGCCAGCTGCGAATCCGCAATGCCGACGGCAGCGCCGTCAACAACGGCGCCGACAGCGTGAGCGGCGTGCCCACGGTCGACACCGACGGGCAGGGTGGCCTGCTCGATGTCGCGCTCGATCCGGCGTTCGCTTCCAACCGGCGCATCTACTTCAGCTTCTCCGAAAAGATCGGTGCCGCCAACGGCACGGCGGTCGGGCGCGCCGAACTCGATGTGGTCAATCGCGCGCTTTCCAATGTCACTGTGATCTATCGGCAAGACCCGAAGGTGACCGGCAGCGACAACCACTATGGCTCGCGCGTGGTGTTCGATCGCAACGGCTATCTTTTCGTCACGATGGGCGAGCGGGAGATCGCCTCGCAACGCGGGTTCGCACAGGACTTGACGCGCGGCAACGGCAAGGTCGTGCGCATCACCACCGATGGCGCAGCCGCACCGGGCAATCCGAGCTTTGCACCCGCTGCGGCACAGCCCGGCATCTGGAGCTACGGCCATCGCAATCCGCAGGGCGCCGCGATCAACCCGGCGACGGGCGACTTGTGGACGGCCGAGCACGGGCCGCAGGGCGGCGACGAGGTCAATCTCGACTTGCCGGGCCGCAACTACGGCTGGCCGATCATCAGTTACGGTCAGGAGTACGGCACCCTCACGCAGGTCGGCGAAGGCACGGCCAAGGCGGGCATGGAACAGCCGGTGACGTACTGGGAAAAAAGCGATGGGTCGGCGTGGACGCCGGGCACTGCCAAGTCGTCGACCGCGCCCAGCAACATCGCTTTCTATACCGGCGACAAGCTCGCCGGCTGGACCGGCAACCTGTTCGTCGGCTCGCTGGCCGGCGCGTCGTTGTGGCGCATCACGCTGAACGGCAACACCTTCGTCTCGCGTGAGCGGTTGCTGGCCGATCGCGGTGAGCGCATCCGCGATGTACGGCAAGGCCCCGATGGATGGCTCTGGTTGCTCACCGACAACGGCAAGCTGCTGCGGCTGGAGCGTTGATGCGCTACGGGCTGGGCACCGTGGCGGTCGATGCCTTCGGCGAGCTCCGCGGCCAGGTCGCCAGCAGCCGCTTTCTCACGGCGTAGATGTTGTTGCGCAGCGCATAGAGCTCGTCGGTGTACGACAGCGGCACGGTGATGCGGTGCGTCACGCGATCGAGTTCGTCGAGCTCATCGAGCAAGCCGTCGCGATCACCCTTGCGCGTGTCGACCTTGGTCTCGATTTCGCGCAGCCGCGCGTACCAGCGGAATACCCGGCTGCGCACACGAAACTGATAGAGCGGCGGCACGATCTTGCTCAGCGGCAGCATCAGCACGATCAAGCCGCCGAGCACCAGCCACATGCGCTCGATCAGGTTGCTGGCCCAGAACGGCAGGTAGCGTTGCCAGAAGGGCGGCGTGCCGTTGATGGCGCGATCGCCTTCGGGGCTGACCGGCAACTCGCTGGTCTTGGTGTTCGGAAAATCGCGTGCGCGGTTGAACCAGCCAGCGCCGCCATGAATCGATTGCGCACTTTCGGCAAACAGCTGACGCAGGGCCGGATGCGTGTGCTCGCGTGCGATCAGCGATGTCGTTGCCGCCACCAGCGATACGTCGTGCGGCGGCAGGTCGGAAGCCAGGTCGACCACGCCGCGTGGCAAGGTCACGGCCGACAAAAACGGAAAGCGCCGTGCATAGGCATCGCTCTGTCCGAAGTCCATCAGCTGGACGCCGGGCGCGCGCAACAGGCGTTGCACCAGCGGCGATTGCGGGGCTGATGCCAGCACGATCGCGTCGAGCATGCCGGCCTGCAGCGCCTCGGTGGCGGGCGCCGGTTCGAGGTTCGACAGTTGCATCGTCGTCTCGTCGATGTGGTTGGCCTTCAGCAGCTTGTCCATGATGTCGGGCACGCCACTGCCGGCCTTGTCGACGTTCACGCGCAGGCCGCGCAGCTGCGCGAGCGAGGTCAACGTGCTGGTCTTGCGGTCGATCTTTTGCGCGGCGTCGGTGCGATAGAACAGCCACAGCGGTTCGTAGAACAGGCTGCCGAGCGATGTCAGGCCGGCATCTTCGTCTGCAGCGGCGTCGGCACTGCCGCCCCGCACGAAGCCGACGTCGGCCTCGCCACTGCGCAGCAGTTGCAGGTTGTCCGCCGCGCCGTTCGTGACCTTCAAATCGACGGTGATGCCGTTGGCCTTCAACGCCGTCGCGTAACGCTTGCCGAATTCGGAATAGGCACTGCCGGCCGGGCCCGTTGCGAGTGTCACGTGCTTGGGCGGTTGTGGATCGAGGTACCAGTACGCCGCGATCAGCGCGCCGATGACAACGAAGACGACCGGGCCGGCCGACACGATCAGGTCGCGGATGGAAAGCAGGATCAGCTTGAGGGTCTTGGGCATGAATGCAGTCCGGGGTTCAAGGTGCGCGCAGCGCTATGGGCGGATGCCGAAATCGCTCGCCGATGGGATGTCGAGTGTGTCGGTCTTGACCGACCGCGCCGCCCACACCGCGCGCAGGGTGGCGCGCGCCACGACCTCTGCGGCCATCGTGCCGAGTACCGTCATGCCGGGCGCGTCGTCGGCCAGCGCGACGCGGCCGGTGGCCAGCACGAAGAGCGTGTCGCCGTCGCTCATCGTATGCACAGGATTGATGGCGCGCGCCAGGCCGTCGTGCGCCACGCTGGCAAGGCGATTCGCCTGCACCTTGGTCAGCACCGCATCGGTCGCGATCACGCCGATGGTGGTGTTGGTGCCGGCCAGCAAGGGCTTGGGCACGTCGCCGCGCAGCAAGGCCCGGCGGGTGTCGAACAATGTTTTTCCATCGACGGTGCGCGCGCCGGCGACGACCTGGGCTGTGTCCGGGTCGATCACATCGCCGAGCGAGTTGACCGCGATCAGCGCGCCCACCGTCACGCCGTTGACCGTGATCGATGCGGTGCCGACGCCGCCCTTCATCGCGCGATCGACACCGAACAATTTGCCGACCAGCGCGCCGCTGCCTGCGCCGACATTGCCCTCGGCCGGTGCCGCGTCGGACGCTGCGGCACAGGCTGCGTAGCCCGATTCGGCGTCGGGCCGAACGCGCGCGTCGCCCATCGGCAAGTCAAACAGCACGGCGGCCGGCACGATCGGCAAGGTGCCGAAGCGCACGTCGAGCCCGACACCTCGCTCTTCGAGATAGCGCATGGCGCCGTCGGCGGCGGCCAGGCCCCACGCGCTGCCGCCGGCCAGCATCACCGCGTGCACTTGCTGCACGAAGTTGCCGGGCGCGAGCAAATCGGTTTCGCGCGTGCCGGGTGCGGCGCCGCGCACGTCGACGCCACCCACCGCGCCGTCGCGCGCGATGATCACGGTGCAACCGGTGGGCCGGCGTGTGTCGGAGAAATGACCGACCTCGATGCCTGCGACGTCGGTGATGGCGCCGCTGGAACCCGACGGAGCGGATGAAGCCGCAACGGGTGCGACGGCGGTGGAAATCGAGAGAGCAGGCGAAGGCGAAGGCGAAGGCATGGCGGCCGATTATGGAGGTCGCTCCGCGCTACGCCGTAACTCGGTGTCAGTTGGCTGGTTCGATTGCGACGACCGTGATCAGGCCATCGACCTTGTCGGCGCTGAAGCGCACCTTGTCGCCGGTCTTCACTTTGTCGAGCAAGCCCGCATCCTTTACCCGAAACGTCATCGTCATGGCCGGCATGTCGACGTTCTTGATGTCGCCGTGCGCCAGGGTGATGGTCTTGCCGGGGCCGTCGACGCCGCGCACTTCCGCGTCGACCTTGGGCAATGGGGCTTGCGCCGAAGCCAGCGATGCGGCCGCCAGCGCGATGGAGGTGATCCAGAATTTGATGGGTTTCATGCTGTGTCCTTGGAGGGAAGAATAAATTGGGTTCAGTGATCGTGCGCACCGTGGCCGGACGGTTTGCGCACCGTGCCGTCGACTTCGCTGGGTGCAGGTTCCGCCGTCGACGGCGTGGCACTCGGCGCGGGCGTCAGCCCGGCACTGTCGACCTCGCGTGCCACCGTGCCGGCCGGGTGCCTGAACCAGCCGGGGTCGCCATAGTCCCCCGGCTTCTGGTCGCGCCGTACCTTCAACAGCGTGAACATGCCACCCATCTCGGCCGGCCCGAAAGGGCCCGCGCCGGCCATCATCGGAAGCGTGTTGTCGGGCAACGGCATCTGCATCGCGCCCATGTCGGCCATGCCCTTGTCGCCCATCACCATGTAGTCGGGCACCAGCTTCCTGATCTTCGCGACCACGTCCTTGTGGTCGACGCCGATCATGGTCGGCACCTCGTGGCCCATCGGCCCCATCGTGTGGTGCGCCTTGTGGCAATGCAGCGACCAGTCGCCTTCCTCGTCGGCGATGAACTCCATCTGCCGCATCTGGCCGACCGCGACATCGACCGACACCTCCGGCCAGCGTGCACTCTTCGGCACCGGCCCGCCGTCGGTGCCGGTCACTTCGAACTCATGGCCGTGGATGTGGATCGGATGGTTGGTCATCGTGAGGTTGCCGACGCGGATGCGCACGCGGTCGCCGCGTCGCACGTTGAGCGTGTCGATGCCGGGGAACACGCGGCTGTTGAAGCTCCAGATGTTGAAGTCGGTCATCGTGTTCACTTTCGGCGTGCGGCTGCCGGGTTCGACGTCGAAGCTCCCGAGCAGGAAGCAGAAGTCGCGGTCGACCTGCGCGATCTGCGGATGCTTGCGATCGCGTGGATGCGTCACCCAGAAGCCCATCATGCCCATCGCCATCTGCACCATCTCGTCGGCGTGCGGGTGGTACATGAAGGTGCCGGGGCGGCGAGCGGTGAACTCGTAGACGAAGGTCTTGCCCGGCGGAATGTGCGGCTGCGTGATGCCGCCGACGCCGTCCATGCCGTTCGGCAGACGTTGACCGTGCCAATGCACCGTCGTGTGTTCAGGCAACCGGTTGGTGACGAAGATGCGGACGCGGTCGCCTTCGACCACCTCGATCGTCGGGCCCGGCGACTGGCCGTTGTAGCCCCACATGTTGACCTTGAAGCCCGGCGCCATCTCGCGCACCACCGGCTCCGCGACCAGATGGAATTCCTTGACGCCTGCGTTCATGCGCCACGGCAAGGTCCAGCCGTTGAGCGTGACGACGGGGTCGTAGGGCCGACCGCTCGACGGAACGAGCGGTGCGGCCGTCTTTGTCGAATCTTGTGTGACCGCTTCCGGCAATGCAGCGAGTGCGACGCGGCTCACGGAGGTTGCAGCGACGGCGGTGGCGGCCGTCGCCGCACCGGCGAAAAAGTTGCGGCGGCTGAGTGTCATGGTGTGGCTCCCGCGACGTTCATCGCGGCTGCGCCGGTACCCGTCATGGCCAGCAGCAGCTCGGTGTCGGCGAGCCAGTAATCGCGCTGCGCTTCGATACCGGCGATCACGGCCATGGCGGTTGCACGCGTCTCCGCGAGCAACTCCCACACGCTCGACAGCATGCCGTTGTAGCGCAGCACCATCTCATCGTTCACCTTGCGGCGCAACGGCAGTACCTCGGCCTGATAGCGACGTGCGACAGCGTAGGCATTGCCCACGGCGGCACTGGCTTCGCGTGCCTCGCTCGCTGCCTGTACCCCGGTATCTCGCAACCGCGCAACCGATTTCAGATAGAGCGCTTCGGCCCTCGCGTTGCGGGCCTGGCCCCAGTCGAACAGCGGGATCGGCAGGTCGAGCGTGAAGCCTCGCTCGGTCGTACGCTCCGCCGCGCGGCCGTTCGCCGGTCCACTGTCCAGGCCGACGCCGCCGTCGAACAGCGTGTTGCGCACCGCGCCGATCTCCATCGCATTCACGATGCGGGTCGCGCGCGTGAGGCCGAGCGAGTCGGCGGTCGCAGCGCTTTGCGCTTGTGCGGAGCGCACGTCGAGCCGGTCGTTCAACGCGCGGGCCTGCACAAGCGCTGCGTCTGGGGGTGCGTCAGGCAGCGGAGGCAGGCGATCGGGCAGGGCGTAGTTGGCGCGTGTGCCTGACAGGCCGAGCAGTCGCGTGAGCTGTTCACGGCTTGCCACCGCCGCTTGTTCGGCCCGCGCAAGCTGTGCCGAGGCGTCTGCAAGTAGCAGCTCTTCACGTGTGCGCTGCAACCCACTCCAGTTGCCGGCAGCCGCCATGCGCCGGGCCAGTTCCGTACCGGCTTCGACGGCGTCCCTGGCGTCGCGCAAGTAAGCGACGCTTTGCTGCGCGGCCACGGCGCGGACCCAGGCGCGCCGCGTGTCGGCGGCCAGCAGCAACACGCTTTGCGCTGCTTGCAACTTCGCGATCTCGTGTCGCTGCCCGGCCCATCGCGCTTGCCATGGCAGCGTGAAAAGACTCAGGACGTTGAAGCGCAATGCACGGTCGATCTCTAGCGAACTGCCTTGCGTGAGTCGACCGAACGCGAAGACCGGATTCGGCAAGGTCGCGGCCTCGACCCGGTCGGCATCGCTGATCTGCAGCGTGGCGAACGACGCCTGCATGCGAGGACTGTTCGCGAGCGCGATGCGCACCGCCGCTTCGGCATCAACAGGGCGCGACATCAGCGCGTCCATGGCGGCTTCGCTGGCGGCGTCGGGGTTGCGTCGCGCGCGAGCGTCACCCATCAATGCGTTGCCGGCGACGAGCGTTTGCACATCGGCAGCGCCGCCGTCAGGTGACAGGCTGGCGCAGCCCGAAAGCGAAAGCGACAGCGCGGTGGCGGTGGCAGCGCCGAGCGCCAGCAGCGCACGCGTCGGCGCGACAAAAAGGACACGATTCAAGATAGATCTCCACGAGCGACAAGACGACGGCCGCCCGCCCTGAGGCAAACGGCGGACGGACTACTGGCAGGGAGATCAGAGAATGGGCGGCTTGAAGCCCGGCGCCGGCTCGGCGCTTACATAAGCGACGGACAGCGAGGCCGGCGTTTCGCGCGGGGCTGCATCGAGCATCGGCACCTCGGGCCAAACCGCGACGGCGATCGAATGGCACAACTGGCAGTCGGTGCAGGCGCTTTGGCAATCGTGCGCAGCGTTTGCTGGATGCGAATCGGGAGCCGCCGACACGGTGGCTTCGGCCTCGCTCGCCTCGTCGGCGCCATCAGCGCCTTGCATGTCGTGCATGTCGTGCTGCATCGGCACGGCGGCGGTCGCCTGAACGCTCGCATGCGCGGCGTCGAGCGCCATCGCATCGCCGAGCCAGCCGCGCAAGGGCAACAGCAGGATGGCGAGGACGAGGACAAACATGCGCACCGAAAGATTTTAAGACGGTGCGTGAGAGCGCTGCGACTGGCTGTCCAGACGTTCGTTTTCACCCCGCGTTCAAGATCAAGAAAACCTGTCGAGAACCTGACTAAATCCAAAATTCCGGTGGGGTGTGGCGCCCTGCGCACAGCCCCACTTCTAACGACAAACAAGAGTGATTCGCAGTCAGAATTTGGCCGCCGACCGATGCACGTTCGCCAACCTGATGGCGCCATAACAGACAACAACGCATGACCCGCCTCGATTCCTTGCCAAGCCGCCGCAAGCCCATTGCCCTCGCGCTCCTCGGCCTTGTTTCCGTCTCCAGCGCATGGGCCCAACAGACCGGCCCGTCGACGACGAACCCCGCCGCGACCGCCACGACTGCCGCGCCGGGGTTGTCGTCAGGTTCGACCGCTGCAAGCTCGACGTCCGTACCGCCGACACTGCGCGAGATCCAGGTCGAAGGCACTGCGGACAGGTCGAGCTTCGGCCCGAACGCGGCGTCGATCAGCCGCCTTCCGGCCGACCTGCGCGACATTCCGCAGTCGATCACGGTCATCAACCAGGCGTTGATGCAATCGCAGGGTGCGACGTCGTTGGCCAGCGCATTGCGAAACGTGCCGGGGCTGACCATCGGCGGGGCAGAGGGTGGGCAGATCGGCACCAACATCAACCTGAACGGCTTCTCCGCACGCACCGACATCTACCTCGACGGCGCGCGCGACCGGGCGCAGTACTACCGCGACATCTTCGCGCTCGACTCGGTCGAGGTGCTGATGGGGCCGTCGTCGATGCTGTTCGGGCGCGGCAGCACCGGCGGCGTCATCAACCAGGTCAGCAAGCGACCGACGCTGACGCCATCGGCAGAGGCTTCGGTCTCGGCCAGCACGACCGGACTGGTACGCACCACCGTCGACCTCAACCAGCCGATGTCCGACACCTCGGCCTTTCATCTTTCCGCGATGGGCCAGGACGGCGATGCCACCACGCGCGATCAGACCCGCCTGAAAGACGTCGGCATCGCGCCGGTGCTCAAGTTCGGCATCGGCACGCCGACGCAAGTGACCTTGTCGGCGCTGGTGCAGCACAACCGCGACATGCCGGACTACGGCGTGCTCGGGCTCAACGGCCGGCCGGCCAAGGTCGATCGCAACACCGCGTACGGCGACAGCGACGACCGCACGATCTCCGACATCCGCGCCTTCGGTGCGCTGGTCACGCACAAGATCACGCCGACCACGACCATCCGCAACCAGACGCAGTTGAACGACGTGACCACCGATGCGCGTGAAACATCGCCGCAGAACATCGGCCGGCGCGCTGCCAACGGCTCGTTCATCGCATCGTCGGCCGGCACCACCGCCGTTCCGGCTGCGGTGTTCAGTACGCTGCCTATCGAGCAGTTGTGGGTGCGCCAGCAAAGCCACGACCGCGTCATCGACGACAAGTCGCTGTTCAACCTCACAGAGCTCAGCACCAAGTTCGACACCGGCTCGATCAAGCACACGCTGCTGACGGGCTTCGAGCTGGGTCGCGATACGTACCGGAACCAGGCGTATTACCGCAACGGTACCTGTGGCGGCGTCGCGCTGAACCCGGCGGGCACCACCAGCGGCTATGTGTCCTGCACGCCGCTGGCTTTCCCGATAGAGACGCAGTCGCCACTCAACGCGCCGAGTCGTCCGGGCAATCTGGCGACGGCCAGCGCCACCACGGTGGCGGGCTACGTCAACGACACCATCGAACTGACCCCGCAGTGGAAGCTGGTCGCAGGCATCCGTCACGACCGCTACAAGGCCGATGTCGAAAACACCATCACCAGCGCGACGACGCTGGGCTACGAGCAGCAAACGGTCAACTTCAACAGCGTGCGCGCCGGCGCCATCTGGCAGCCGACGACGGAGCAGTCGTACTACGTTTCGTACAGCACGTCGTTCAATCCGTCGCTCGAGCAACTGGTTGCGACCACCGGTGGTACACAGCCCTTGCCGCCACAGAAAAACAAGTCTTACGAAGTCGGCGGCAAGTGGGATACGAGGGATGGCAACCTGTCGTTCAGCGCGGCGGCTTTCCAGATCACGCAGACCAATGCGCGCGCGCAGAACAACGACGGCACATACACGGCCACGGGCACGGTGCGCGTCAACGGCGCCCGCGCGGGCGTCGCCGGCCGCATCACCGAACAACTGCAGGTGTTCGGCGCCTACACGCACCTGGATGCCACCATCATCGAGGGCATCGCCCCGGGCACGCTCGGCAAGACGCCCGCCAACACGCCGAAGGACTCGGCCAGCGTCTGGGCGACCTACGCCATCACGCCCGAATGGGAAGTCGGCGGCGGGGCGACCTACAACGCGCACCGTTTCGCCAACAACACCGACCTCGTGCGAGTGCCTGGCTACGTGCGTTTCGACGCGCTGCTGGCTTACCATCAGCCCAAGTACGACATCCGCCTGAACCTGTTCAACCTGTCGAACAAGTACTACTACGATGCCCTGATCCCGTCCGATGGCGGGCGCTCCGTACCGGGCTCCGGTCGGTCGGCCACGCTGTCGCTCAACTACCGGTTTTGATTGCTTCCGACGGAGTCCACCCGACGTCATGCTGGTCTGCATTCCGAAAGTTCTCGATGCCGATGCGCTGGCCGCGGTGCGCGCGCGGCTCGATGCAGCGGGCGACGCCTGGGTCGATGGGCGCGTGACGGCGGGCCATCAGGGCGCGCCGGTCAAGTTCAACCAGCAGATCGACGAGCGTGCCGAGGTGGCGCATGCATGCCAGGACATCGTGGCCGCTGCGCTCGAACGTAACCCGACGTTCATCAGCGCGGCGTTGCCCAACCTGTTGTACCCGCCGATGTTCAATCGCTACAGCGAGGGCATGAGCTTCGGCCTGCACGTCGACGGCGGCGTGCGCATCCATCCGCATACTGGCCGAAAGCTGCGCACCGATCTTTCTGCGACGTTGTTCTTGTCGGAGCCCGACAGCTACGACGGCGGTGAGCTGCAGATGGAAGACACGCACGGCATGCAGACCGTCAAGCTCGCGGCTGGCGATCTGGTGGTCTATCCGGCGACCAGCGTGCACCGGGTGACGCCGATCACACGGGGTGTGCGCGTCGCCTGCTTTTTCTGGGTGCAGAGTCTGGTGCGCGATGCCGGCGATCGCGCGCTGTTGTTCGACATGGACACCGCGATCCAGCGGCTCAACCAGAGCGGTGCCGACGAGCGGGCGCGCCGAACGCTTGTCGGCACGTACCACAACCTATTGCGCAAATGGAGCGACACCTGACGACGTAGGGGCGGCGTTGAGCGCAGCGGACTCGGTCAGTCCGCGTTCAGATTGTCCGGGCACGCTGTCTTCGACGAAAGCGGCCCGCATGGAAATCATCTCGACCACCGACATTGCTCCACCCATCGCATCGCCTAGCGAACGATTGCGGCGGGCGGACTTGCGCCCCACGCGGCGCCGTCTGTTGGTGCTAGAGGCCGCGGCGGCACTGCCGGGCGACGGCGTCACTGCGATGGCGATCCTGAGGTTCCTCTACGACCGTGGCACCCTCATCCCGCTGCCGTCGCTCTACAGAATTTTGCGCGACATGAAGCACCGCGGCGTGCTCGAGCATTTACACTAGCCGTCCCTTTGGGGAGTAGCCGGCTTCCGTCCCACGGAAGCGCCTGCGTCAACATACTCGGCGTGCACCTTGCATGCTGTGGCGCAGGCAGCCTTTGCAGGTTGGCGAGACCATGGGCGTGTCAGCACGATGAGAGTCGGGCAGTGATGGCACGCCTCTGTTCTTGCCCGACCGCGCCAATAAAAAGTATCTCCCACCATGAATTTCGCAGCAATCGTCCTGCTTGCGCTGGCCATGTCGACCGACGCATTCGCCGCCGCCGTCGGCAAAGGCACCGCCCTACAGAAACCGCGCTGGTCCGAGGCGCTGCGCACCGGGCTCATCTTCGGTGTCATCGAAGCGATCACGCCGATGATCGGTTGGGTGCTCGGCTATGCGGCTGCCGACTACGTCAACGCCTGGGACCACTGGATTGCCTTCACGCTGCTCGGCGTGCTGGGTATTCGAATGATCTACGCCGGGCTGAAGACGCCTGACGAAGAAGAAGACGAGAAGCCGACGCGCCACTCGTTCTGGGTTTTGGCGACCACCGGTTTCGCGACCAGCATCGACGCCATGGCGGTCGGCGTCGGGTTGGCGTTCCTGAACGTCAACATCTTTCCCATCGCCGCGGCGATCGGCTTGGCCACCTTCGTCATGGTCACCATCGGCGTGATGGTCGGCCGCGTGCTCGGCAACATCGCGGGCCGATGGGCCGAAGCGCTCGGCGGCGTGGTGCTGATCGGCATCGGCTCGACCATCCTGTACCAGCATCTGCACGCCGCCTGACGCGCGGTTACCGGAGCTGCACCCTGATGCCGTCGTCGACCACCGTGATGTCGCCGATCTCATAGGTCTTGCGGCCGACCGTCAGCTCTTCGGCGGTAAAGCTGCGCAGCACCTGGTCCCGCAGCAGTTCCTGTGCGACCAGCGCGCCGATCTGCTGCACGCGTTCGGCATCGCGGCCTGCCACGCCTTGCAATTCGAGCCGCTCGGCCTTGGGTTGGTCCAGTCGCAGCGAACGCGTGGCGACGTCGTATTTGAGCGCGCTGCTCACGGAGACGATGCCCTCCATCGGCGACGGCCGCAGGAGCGGACTGGCGATCGACAGCACGGCCGTGACGGCCGCACGGTTGCTGCGCGAGTCGAGGCTCAGTTGCGGCTCGCGCAGGCCGACGGTGAACAGCTCCGCATACCGCTGGGCCACCGGAAAGTGCTTGACGATCTGCGCCTGCAACTCGGCGCGGCTGGCGGTGTACTCGTTGGTGAAGAAGTTGAAGCCTGCGAAGACGTTGGCACTGGCCGGCAAGATCGTTGCGAAGAACGTCGCGTTGACGAGGCGGCGGCGGGTGATGCGGCCAGGAGCTTGGTTGGAAGGCCGATGGGAAATCATCAGGTTCAAGTTCATCAAAGGTTGCGTTGTTCGGAGTCGGTGCGAAAAAAGGTGTTGAGCTGGTCGCCCGAAGCAGCTTGGGCGAAGCCGTCGAAGCTGCCCTGGTCGGCGATCAGCCTGGCAGCATTCGAGAAGGCGCCCCACGCTGCACGTGCCAGCGCGCCGCCCACGCTGACGCGCCGCACGCCGAGCGCAGCGACATCGGCCATCGTGAGGTCGGTGGTCGAGCCGATGAGCAGATTCACAGGTTTGGGCGCGACGGCGGCCACCACGGCAGCGATCTGCTCACGCGTCTTGATGCCTGGCGCATAGAGGCAATCGGCACCGGCCTGGGCGTACGCGCGAAGGCGATGAATCGTCTCGTCGAGATCCGGGCGGCCGACCAGAAAGCATTCGGCCCGCCCGACGAGCAGGCAGTCGCCGCCGGCTTTGTCGATGGCAATGCGTGCAGCGCGCAGGCGCGCTACTGCGGTGTCGACGTCGTAGAGCGGTTGGGCCGCGCTGCCGGTCGCGTCTTCGATCGACACGCCGGCGATGCCGGTCTCGACGGCGAGCTTCACGCTTTCAGACACGCCGGCTGCGTCGTGTGCGAAGCCACTCTCGAAATCGGCATTCACCGGCAAGTCGGTGGCCGCGACGATCTCCTGTAGATGCGCCAGCACGGCGTCGCGTGACGCAGCCCCGTCGGGCTCGCCGCGCGACCACGCAAAGCCGGAACTGGTCGTTGCCAGTGCCTTGAAACCAAGGCCTTGCAGATAGCGCGCGCTGCCGACGTCCCAGGGGTTCGGGATGGCGAAGCATCCCGAGGCGTGCAGCTGCTGAAAAACGCGTCGTTTGTCCGCGACACGGGAACCGTCTGAAGGGGGTGTGGAGCGCTCAGTCATGGGCTTGTGGTCTTTTGGATTAAGCAAAATTTTCAGGTCGCGTAGGACAAAGCTGGAATCGCGATTTTTGTGCGAAATCGCAACGGCAGCGGGCCGTAAAAAGTTGTCACCTTCAACTTTTCAAGGATGCCAAATGAAAGTTTCCCTTCAATCCAGATTCGGCAGATTCGGTTCTGGCGCCAGTGTCGCAGCTGTCGCCGCCGCCGTCGCACTGCTCGCCGGCTGCTCCTCCGATGGACGGGTCGGCCTGGCCTATGGCTCGAGCAGTACAGCGACGCCGGGCGGTATCGGCAGTGGTGCCGGTGGCGGTAGCGGTGGCAACGGCACGGGCGGCAACGGCACGGGCGCCGGCGCCGACGGTGGTGCCGGTGGAGCGGGTGCCAACGGCGGCGTCGCGAGCGGCGGCACCGGGGGCACGGGCGGTGGCGGGACCGGCGGCACGGGCGGCACCGGTGGCACGGGCGGCACCGGCACCAACCCGGCCAGCGCCTCGGCGACCGGCAACCTCCTCGATGGCGTCGGCCAGACCGTCACAGGCGCCGGTACAACCGTCGCAGGCATCGGCCAGACCACACCGGCAGGTGGCGTGATCTCCAATGCCGGCAACACGGTCGGTGGCGTCGGCACGGCGGTCAGCGGCGGCGTTGGCCAGCTCGGCAAGAGCAACGACGCGGTGGGTGGCACGCTCGGCGGGTTGCCGCCGGTGGTCGACAGTGCCGGCAAGACCGTTTCCAGCACCGGTCAACTGGTGACCACCGTCGGCGACAAGACGCCACTCAGGCCAGTGACCAACGTGGCCGGCGGCCTGATCGACAAAACGGGCAACGGCGTGAGCGGCGTCGCCGACAAGCTGGCGGGTGTCACGGACAACGGCAAGGTGCGTCAGGTCACCAAGAAGACCAACGACGTGATCGTGCCGATCGATCGTGGCGTGACCACGCTGACGCAGCGCGTCGGCGATGGCACCGGCGTCGGCACGCCGGTCGCCGGGTTGACGCAGTCCGTCGGCGACCGCATCAAGGGCAACGGCGCGAACGGCATCACCACGGGGCTCGGCAACACGGTGTCGTCGACCGGCGGACTGGTGCACGCGCAAGGCGCGGCGCCCGGCGGTCTGCTTGCGGGTGCGCTCGGCGGAACCCTGGGCGGCGTGACCGGTGGCAGCGCCTCGGGCGGTGGATTGGGTGCGGGCGTTGGTGCAGGCGTCGGCGCCGGCGCGGGCGCAGGAAGTGGCGGCATCGCGGCCGGTGCAGGGGTCGGTGTGCTGGCCGGTGTCGGTGCCGGCTTGAACAACACGGTCGGCACGGTCGGCGGTGCGGTTGGATCGCTGACCGCGGGGCTCGGCGCCGGTGTCGTCGGGGGCACCGGCGTTGCAGGTACGTCGAACGGGTTGACGTCCGGGACGGGGCTCAACGTCGGGCTGGTGGGCGGTATCGTGACGCCGATCGTCGGCACGCTGGGGACGCTGGGGACGGTCACGCAGCGTTGATGCGATCCGGCACCGTCTGACGCGAAAAACCCGCCCGGAGCGAATGCACCGGGCGGGTTTCTCCAGGGTGAGCTCAATCGTGCAGCGACGACAGAAACTGCTTCAGCTCGGGCGTCTGCGGGTTGCTGAACAGCTCGGTCGGCGGGCCCATCTCGTGCACCTTGCCCTGGTGCATGAAGATCAAGCGGTCGCTCACCTTGCGGGCGAAACTCATCTCGTGCGTGACCATCAGCAGGGTCATGCCTTCATCGGCCAGCGACTCCACCACGCGCAACACTTCGCCGACCAGTTCGGGGTCGAGTGCCGACGTGATCTCGTCGCATAGAAGCACCGCCGGTTCCATCGCCAGCGCGCGCGCGATGGCCACGCGCTGCTGCTGCCCGCCCGACAACTGGTCGGGCATGGCATCGAACTTTTCTGCCAGGCCGACGCGGGCCAGCAGCTTCTTCGCTTGCGCCGTGGCCTCGGCCGTACCGCGCTTCTTGACCAGCGTGGGCGCCAGCATGACGTTCTTGCCGACCGTCAGATGCGGGAAGAGGTTGAAGCTCTGGAAGATCATGCCGACGTGCTGGCGCAGCTCGCGCATGGCCATCGCACTCTCGTGCAGCAGCGGCTTGCCGTCGACGCTGAGCGAACCTTCCTGGAAGACTTCGAGCCCGTTGATGCAGCGCAGCAGCGTGCTCTTGCCGGAGCCGCTCTTGCCGATGATGGCAATGACTTCGCCGCGCTTCACGGTGAGGTCGATGCCCTTCAACACCTCGTTGGTGCCGTAGGACTTGCGGAGGGCGGTGATCTGGACGATCGGGCCGCCGAGGGTGGTGCGCGCAGGCGCGGCCGGGGCTTCAACGACGGTTGACATTGATCTTCCTTTCGAGGTGCTTGGCATACAAGCTGATCGGGAAACACAG